>PMBG01000170.1 GCA_003153755.1 Chloroflexota bacterium
GCGGCAGTCGGAACGTCCGTGACGCCGGCTGCCGAGTCGCCCGGTGCAGACGGCGGCGCGGGCTGGATCGATGACGCGCAGGCCGACGCCGCGAACAGCACGGCGACTGCCGGACCGAGAAGGCGGGCGGCGGCGCGGGGACGCAATTGACGCATTTCGCACTCCTTTGCTTGGTCGCAAAGTAGTAGCGAAACAGCCGGATAGATCAGCCGTCGTGCAAGACGATCGTAAACCGGGACTCTCGAACCACCTGCCGGTCCGAGGCCGTTAGCTGGCTACCGGCACCCTCTCGACCGCCGGGGCCTCGGGGCTTGCCCATCGCTCAAGTGCGCGAGCCCACTTGTCGGCGAGCCGTGCCGGGCGCAGGCGCTGCCGATGCGAGCGGCGACGCTCCAGTTCGTCGCGGACCGGCCGGAGGATCGCCAGCCAACCGTTGGCTCGTTCGTAGGTGAGCTCCTGGACCGCCAGCACGGGACCGACGAAGCCGTTGTCCAGCGATCGCCAAACCAGGCCGACTCCCCATTCGCCGCACTCGAGCGATACCTGAGTGGCAATTCCGCCGACCGTGGACCCAAGCGTCAGGAAGCGCGGCCACTGCGACACGATCGTCGGCTCTTCGAGGGCCTCGACGAGCCGGCTGACGATCCACCACATCCCGTCACGGCCGAGGTCGACCTTTCCGTCGCCGAGCGCCCAGAGGTGTCCGTCGCCATGATCGTCCTGCTCCAGGACGATGCCCGTCGGCGAGCCCGGCAGGGAGAAGGACACCGGCTCCACGGGATACACGGAGATGCGCGCGTCGTCCGGGAAGGCCACGGCCACCTCGGGCGGGACGCCCACGACCGCTGCCTGCTCGCCCTTCTTGCCCGCGCGCTCCATGAGACCGCGGACTACGGTTTCGTAGTCGTCGATCGAAAGCGGGGATTCATCATCCCAGTTGGCGCTCATGCCCAGGTCGAAAAGCCGGGCCAGCCCTTCGCCATCGGCCGGCCTTGTCACGACCTTCACAGACTTGCCGTCGACCTTGAATTCGAGGGTCTCGTCACCCGCAGCCATCTTCACGCGCTCCACAGTGTCTCCTCGCTGTCCAGCTTCGCGTTCGGGGTATCTCGGCACCCCGTTGACCAGCTATTGGCAGTTGAGGTAAGCGCTATGGCTGAGAGGGCATCGTTCGCAGCCGAGTCACGCCCGGGACCAATTCCCGGCAAAGTGAACATTACGCCCTTTTCGCGGGCGGAGTGGGACTTTTGGCGCAACGTAATAGGACTATCGGCGTAGTACGCCGGCTCCAGTCGGAAACCAGCCGCCGGTTCGCCCGAATCTGCGGCTGCCCGGACCGCCGAGCGCCGCGCCCCTATACTCGGGAAACCCCGCCGGTCGTGTCGACCGGCGACCCGATTCTCGCGGAGGAGCGCTCGTCATGGATACCGCCCAGGATCAATCGGTCCCAACCGCCGCCGCCCTCACCGTCGGCGCACCGGCCGGCGACCTCACCCCGGCGGACATCGACGCGCTGGCAATCGCCGGAGACTACGCGGGAATATCGAAGCCGTATCTCTCCCCGATCTTGGGACGCTACTACGAGCGCAACTGGAGCCACGGAGAGGGCCACACCCTCTATGACTCCGAGGGCCGGGGCTTTCTGGATTTTGCGTGCGGCATCGCCACCACGTCTCTTGGTCACCACCATCCGGCCGTGACCGCCGCGATCAAGGACCAAGCGGACAAGCTCCTCCACATCTGCAATGCCCTGGGATATCTCGAACCGGTGGGGCGTCTCGCGGCGATGCTGGCCGAGTCCTGCCCGGATCCGCTGGATACGGTCTTCTTCGGCAACTCCGGCGCGGAGGCGGTTGAGGCTGCCCTCAAGCTCGCGCGCCGCGTGACGGGACGGCCCGGCATCATCGCGTTCCGCGGCGCCTTCCATGGCCGGACGTACGGGGCGGCTTCGATCACCAGCTCGAGCATCAACTACCGNNGCGATGGGCGCGCTGCGGACCCTTTTGGCCCACGAGATCCCGCCCACGTCGGTCGCGTGCATCATCATCGAGCCGATTCAGGGCGAAGGCGGGTTCAACCCGGCGCCGGATTCCTTCCTGCGGGAACTGCGCGCGCTCTGCGATCAGTACGGCATCCTGCTCATCTGCGATGAGATCCAGTCGGGCATGGGCCGCACCGGGAAGATGTGGGCGTTCGAGCATGCCGGAATCGTCCCCGACGTGGTCTGCGTCGCGAAGGCACTCGCAAACGGGATGCCGATCGGGGCGATCGTCACGCGCCGCGAACTACAGGAGAAGTGGGGCGTCGGCGCGCACGGCACCACGTTCGGCGGGAACCCGGTGAGCTGCGCGGCGGGCGTCGCCGTGATGCAGACGATGGAGGAGCAGAACCTTGTGGCGAATGCGGCTGCTCGAGGAGAGCAGCTCATGACGGGTCTGCGGACCCTTATGGCCGACGACGATCGCATCGGCAACGTTCGCGGCCGCGGCTTGATGGTGGGCCTGGAACTGGTCAAGGACCGCGCCACGCGCGAGCCGGACACCGAGACCAGTGAAGCGCTCATCACATCCTGCGCAGATCACGGACTGCTGGTCCTCAACTGCGGAATGCACCACAACGTGATCAGGTTCCTGCCGCCCATCGATGTGACCCCCGAGGAGATCGACAAGGGAGTGGCGCTGTTCGCCGCGGCGCTCAAGGCACTTCCGCGGTCGTAGGTCCGGCGGCCGCGTAACGGGCAAGGCCCGGCCTGCCGGCTCAGTTGGCGCGGCGCCTTCGAGAGTGACTCACGCAAACGTTGAAGCCCGCGGCGGTCGCCGCGGGCTTCAACTTGGTTCGACGGATTTCAGGGCACGATACCCGGTGGCGGGTCTCCGGCGAACAGGTGTGGGTCTGGAAGGTCAGCGGTTCTTGTCGAGGAACGTCATCACGTCCTCGAGTCGGAAGCGCCGGTCGCCGCGCTTGCAGACGCGATAGAAGGGCAGCTCGCCCCGATCGCCGAGCCGCTTCACCGTGTTGACATGAAGGTGAAGCATCTCCGCGACTTCGCTCGCGGTGAGCATCGGCCCAAGTTCGTTGGCGGCCATAGCAGCCATCGGTTTCCTCTGTGTCTGCGTCGGATGGGAGCAATAGAGGTTCCAACCTCGTGACCCCTATCGGGCCCGAAGCGACGCGAACCGTACAAAACCCACCACACCGCCACAAGCCGTACTTTGGACTAGCGCCGGAGGTACCGAGCCGATCCAGGTGCCCGCCGGACGTGGAAGCGGCCGGACCCGATCGTTTCCGACGCGAGTCCGGCCGCTTCCCGAGCCACCCTGGCGGCCCGGTCTTGACTATGACGCCGAGGGTGCGGGCGAGTTGCTTGGCGTGGGAGTGGCGGTGGGGACCGCCGTGGGGCTGGGTGCCGTGGACGCCGAGGCATCGGCCGACGCGGGGGCGCTCGGGCTTGCCGGCGGAGTAGCCAGAGTGGGCTCCGCGCTCGTCGACGCGCTCGTCGCCGGGCTGGTCGCCGGGCTTGACGTCACGCCGGTGACCATCGCCTTGGCCTGGTCGCGGGAGGCGGCAAACGTCTGCTCGTAGTTGTAGAGGAGCGACAACCTGTCGGGGAGATTCGCGGTGGTAAGGCCGTCGATGTAGTCGGCTTCGGTCTTGCCATCCGTGACCATCTGCTTCACGGCAGTAGTGGCCTCGCCGGCCACCACACCACTCTGCGTCGCGTCGGTCCAATCATTGACTGTGCCGAGATCGGTGATCCAGCCTCGCGTGGCATCCCGCAGGTCCTGGTAGCCCTTGACCTGCTTCGCCGCGTCGCTGCCCGCGCTCGTGATCTCCTTCAGCGCCGTGACACGCTGCGGCTCCCACTTGTTCTCCATGCGAGTCCAGGCATCTTTGGGAGACTCGGTCTTCGTCACGGTGGTCCAAACGATGATCCCCACGGACCCGATCACCACGACGAGAATCAGCGGCAGGAATGCCTTGAAATACGCCCAGCCGCCGGTGAGCATCGGGTTCCGCCGGCCGCCCGAAAGACCGCTGCCTCGCCTCGTGGACCGATCCGATGATGACGAGGACTTTACGCGCCGGCGGCTCGCGTCGGCAGACTTGCCGTCCGAACTCGAGTCCGACGCGAACTTGGCGGCAGGCACCGAGGCGGCCTTGGCCCCGGAGGCGGGCACGGGCTTCGCCGACGTAGACGACGTCTTGGCCGGCGTCTTGGCCGGCGTGGACGCGGCGGCCGTGGCTTCCGAATTAGCAGCCGCAGCGGCCGCCGCCGGCGTTGACTTCGCGGCCGAATCCCCTGCGGATGCTCCCGTCGCGGGCTTGGGGGCGGCAGCGGAGGCGGGACGCGGAGCGGGCTTCTTGTGACTCTGCGGCGCCGAATGTCCTCGGCGCTGTTGTGGAGACAATGCGGATCCTCCTGACGTGCCTGTTCGGTCGTTTCCGACCGCCGGCCCCTGTTTCAAACCCTCCGGCAACGATCACGATTGGGGCCTCGGAAGTCTAGCGCGATTCGGCGGTCCGCGACCTCTTTGGTCCTCGTGCCCCCCTACCGGCTCGCCCGTGGGCCGCACCCGTCAAACACCATGTCGCAACCTATTCGCAACCTTCGCAAACTTGACCGGAGGGTGGTTGCTATTCGACACTCCCTTTTCCGCGAAGGAAGAGGGCTCTGCGCTTGGAGCAGGCCTTGGCATTTCCACCACGCAACTTCGGTTGCGACCGAGTCGAACAAGGACGGCCCCAGTTGACACCCAGAGGCGAGATGCGGCCCCAGGGTCTGTACGACCCCAAGAACGAGCACGACGCGTGCGGCTTCGGCTTCGTCGTGGACATCGCAGGCCGCCCGTCTCACAAGACCGTACGCGACGCACTCACCGTGCTGGTCAATCTGGAGCATCGCGGCGCCACCGGCGCGGAGAAGAACACGGGCGACGGAGCCGGGATCACCATCGCGATCCCCCACGGTTTCCTCGCCGATGTAGCCGCCAAGTCCGGGGTGAGCCTGCGGGGCAAGGGCGGCTACGGCGTGGGCATGATCTTCCTGCCCCAGGACCGAACCGGCAGGGTGGAATGCTTCCGCCTGTTCGAGCAGGTCATCGCCGACGAGGGACTTCATCTCCTGGGCTGGCGCGAAGTCCCCACGGACAACTCCACCCTGGGCGCCAGCGCGAAGGCCGCCCAGCCGCTGATCCGGCAGGTCTTCATCGACCGCCCCGCGAGCCTGGTCGAAGATCTGGCCTTCGAGCGAAAGCTGTACGTCGTCCGCCGGCTCGTCGAGAAGGCCGTCACGCGGTCGGCCATCCCCAGCCGCGGCGACTTCTACATCCCCTCGCTCTCCTGCCGAACCATCGTGTACAAGGGCATGCTCAACGCGTCGCAGCTGCAGGTCTTCTACCCGGACCTTGCCGACGAACGCGTGGAGAGCGCCATCGCGATGGTCCATTCGCGCTTCTCCACGAACACATTCCCGTCCTGGCCACGTGCGCATCCTTACCGCTACATCTCACACAACGGCGAGATCAACACGTTGCGCGGCAACGTCAACTGGATGCACGCCCGCCAGGCTCAGTTCAGCTCCAAGCTCTTCGGAGATGAGCTGACCAAGGCGCTGCCGACGATCGACCTGGATGGATCGGACTCGGCGATCGTGGACAACGTCCTCGAACTCCTCTACCTGTCCGGCCGGTCTCTCGCGCAGTCGCTGATGATGATGGTCCCGGAGCCCTGGCAGCACCACGAATCCATGGCCCCGGAGAAGCGCGCCTTCTATGAATTCCACGCGTGCCTCATGGAGCCGTGGGATGGCCCGGCGTCAATCGCGTTCACGGACGGCATCCGCGTCGGGGCCACGCTGGACCGAAACGGACTTCGCCCGGCCCGCTACTACGTCACCGCCGACGGCCGCGTGATCATGGCGTCCGAGGCCGGCGTCCTCGACATCCCCGCCGATCAGATCGTGGCCAAGGGCCGTCTGCAGCCCGGACGCATGTTCCTCGTGGACACGGCCGAGCAGCGCATCGTCTCGGACGAGGAGCTAAAGCGCAGCATCACGACCGAGCACCCCTACACCGAGTGGGTACGCGAGTGGTTGGTCAAGCTCACCGAGCTACCGCCTCCGCCGCGCGTGATCGAGCCGGACCACGAGACCGTCCTGCGCCGCCAGGAAGTCTTCGGATACACCGCCGAGGATGTGCGGATCCAGATCAACCAGATGGCCACCACGGGCACAGATCCGGTGAGCGCCATGGGCAACGACCAGGCCCTGGCCGTTCTGTCCGAGCGGCCGCAGCTCCTTTACTCGTACTTCAAGCAGCTCTTCGCNNCAGGTCACCAACCCGCCGATCGACGCCATCCGCGAGGAGATCATCACGGCGACGGAGATGGCGATCGGGCCGGAAGGGAATCTCCTGGAGCCCGCGCCGCAGTCCGCGCATCAGCTGGAGCTGCCGTCGCCCATCCTCTCCAACGAGGAGCTGGAGAAGATCCGCAACCTGTCACAGGGTGATGACCCGCACGGCTTCAAGACGATCACCCTGCCGATCCTCTTCAAGGTCGCCGACGGCGGCGCCGGTCTTCGCCGCGCGATAGAGCAGGTGCGCGACCGGGCCAGCGAGGCGATCAAAGAGGGCTACAACATCATCATCCTCTCGGACCGCGGCCACGATGCCACGGACGCCCCGATCCCGGCCTTGCTCGCCGTCTCGGCGGTCCACCACCACCTCGTGGCGGCGGGCACTCGCACCCAGGCCGGCCTGGTGGTCGAGTCCGGCGAACCGCGCGAAGTCCATCACTTCGCCGCGCTGATTGGCTATGGCGCGACGGTCATCAACCCCTACCTGGCTTACGAGTCGATTGACGACATGATTGCCCAGGGTATCCTGACCGGAATCAGCTACGAAAAGGCTGTCCAGAACTACATCAAGGCCTCCATCAAGGGTGTGGTCAAGACCATGTCGAAGATGGG
>PMBG01000050.1 GCA_003153755.1 Chloroflexota bacterium
AACGAGGCGATGGCGGCCAGCGCGAGAGCGGGAAGAAGCACTGTGTCGTTGCCCGGACCACTGCTATCACCGGTGGCCGTGGGAGGCGGGGTGGCCGTGGCGCCTGGAGTCGGGGCGGCCGTAGCGGGCGCGGTTGGGGCGGCCGTGACGGGCGGGGTTGGTGTGGACAGGGCGCTGACTGTAATGCTCGCCGTGGCCGGGTCGCCGGTGGCGGCCTCGGTTGATGCCACCTGGCTCGTGGTGTTGACCTTGGTACCGGCCGCGGCGCCGATGACATCGACGCCAAAGCCGCACGTCGCCTCGGGGGCGAGCGTCAGTCCCGCGATGGAGACGAGGTTTGTGCCGGCGGTTGCGATGATGGCTCCGCCGCAGCTACCGCCGATGTTGTTCGGGGTCGCGATAAGCAGCCCTGCCGGCAGCGTATCGGTGAATCCTATGTTGGTCAGCGTCCCATAGGCAGCCAATGCCGGCCTGGCTTCGGGCCGCACAAGCAAGTTGGGATTGGTGATCGTGAAGGTCAGCGTGGTGGTCCCTCCGACGGGGATCGACGCTGAGCCGAACGTCATGGCAATCGTTGGTGGAGCGACGATGGGGGTGGGGATGACCCCTTCCTGGAATGCGAGGTCGGTTACGCATGAATCGAAACCGCTCACGCTTGGAATGGCCTGCCACGTGCCGTTTCTCAAGCCCAGCGCATCGCCGCGGGTATAGGCGCCGGCATCGCACGTCCCGCCGAGGCGCACGGCGCCTGATGTATGAAGAACCACTGCGTACGTGGAACCTGCGGTCACCTGGACCGTCGGCGAGAAGCTGAGGTTGAGCCAGGCGCCGGCAGTGACCGAAGTCGCCGACGAAGATGTGGCAAGAAGGGTGCCGGTCGGTCCACCACTGAGCAGATCGGCTCCCGTGATGGTCCACTCGGTCGTGAGGCTCCAGAGCGCAACCCTGTCCAGGTGGCCGGATACAGCCGCCGTAAATGTCTGCGCCGTTCCGTTGTCACCGGCGTCCCACGACTGGGTTGCACCGTTCTGATGTTGATCCACTTCGTCGATGGACGCGAGCACCCCGCCCGCCGTCAGGGCCAGGACCGCCACACCGGCCACGAGCGATAACGCACGAAATCTCATGACCCACCTCCGCGGGCGATCGGTCTGGGTCGCCCTCTTCAGGCGGTCCGGGCGAGCACTCGGACCCATCTGCGACAAGATCGTACGGAGGCGCGGTCGGCTCCACGTATCAATTGCGTGACGCAACCAGTGACCGGTGGCAGGCGCCGGAACGTCATCCGCTAGACCCTGGGCGGCAAATCCTCGAGCCGGTCCACGTCTCTGACCGCGCCCTTGTCGGCCGACAGGGCCAGGGCGGCGTAGACACGCAGCGCGGCCGAAACCGGCCTTTTGCGGTTCCGCGGCTTGTAGCCGCCGGCCGCCTCGAGGCGCCCGCGTCGCTCGGCCAGGATCGCGTCGGATACATCCACGCTTATCGAGCGATTCGGGATGTCTATGACGATGCTGTCGCCGTTCTCCACGAGGGCGATCGTGCCGCCGCCGGCCGCCTCCGGTGAGACGTGCCCGATCGACAGGCCGGCCGTCCCGCCGGAGAACCGGCCGTCGGTGACCAGAGCGCAGGTCTTGCCCAGGCCGCGCCCCTTCAGGTACGTGGTTGGGTAGAGCATCTCCTGCATCCCCGGACCGCCGCGCGGGCCTTCGTAGCGGATTACCACCACATCGCCCGGCTTGACGTGGCCCGACAGGATGACCTCGACGGCCTCCTCCTGGGACTCGACCACGACGGCCGGACCGGTGAACCGCAGGATCGACTCATCGACTCCGGCGGTCTTGACGACGCATCCGTCCTCGGAGAGGTTGCCGCGGAGGATGGCCAGGCCGCCGTCGGCCGAGTAGGCGTGGGCGACATCGCGGATACAGCCCTTTGCCGCGTCGATATCGAGTGCGTCCCAGCGTCTGGACTGTGAGAACGCCTCGGGGGAGCGTACACCGCCGGGTCCGGCGTGGAACAGCTCCACGGCCGCCGGAGAGGGCGATTGCCCGCGGACGTCCCAGGAGCGTAGCCACTCATCCAGCGAGCGCGAGTGGATGGCGTGCACATCGCCGTTGAGAAGCCCGGCGCGGTTCAGCTCGCCCATGACCGCCGGAATCCCGCCGGCGCGGTGCACATCTTCCATCAGGAACGCAGAGCTTGGAGCGACTTTGCAGATGCACGGCACCGCGCGCGATCGATCGTCGATGTCGCGCAGCGTGTACGCCAGATCCGTCTCCCGGACCGCGGCGAGCAGGTGGAGGACCGTGTTGGTCGAGCCGCCCATGGCGATGTCGAGGGACATCGCGTTTTCGAACGCCGCGCGAGTGGCGATGGAGCGGGGGAGGATGCTGACGTCGTTCTGGTCGTAGTAGCGCCGGGCGAGCTCGACGATCGTCCGGCCCGTGGTCTCGAAGATCGCCTTGCGGGCGGTGTGGGTCGCGACGGTGGTGGCGCTGCCGGGGAGGGCAAGGCCGAGCGCCTCCAGCAGGCAGTTCATCGAGTTGGCGGTGAACATGCCGGAGCAGGATCCGCATGTTGGGCAGGCCGCTTCTTCGATGCGCGCCAGATCCTCGTCCGAGACGTTGTCGTCCACCGCGTCGGTCATGGCGGAGACGAGGGTGAGGCTACTCCGGACGGTGCCGTCGGCGAGCACCGTGTTGCCGCCCTCCATCGGCCCTCCGGCCACGAAGACCGTGGGGATGTTCAGCCGCAGCGCGGCCATCAGCATTCCGGGCGTTATCTTGTCGCAGCCGGAGATGCAGACCATCGCGTCGGCGCAGTGGGCGTTGACCATGTATTCGACCGAGTCCGCAATCAGATCGCGAGACGGCAGGGAGTAGAGCATTCCGCCGTGGCCCATCGCGATCCCGTCGTCGATGGCGATCGTGTTGAATTCGCGCGGAATTCCGCCGGCGGCCTTGACCGCGTCGGAGACCACCCGCCCGACCGTCTGCAAGTGCACGTGACCGGGCACGAACTCGGTGAAGCTGTTCGCGATGGCGACGATCGGCTTGCCGAAATCCTCCCCCTCAACACCTGTGGCCCGCAGCAGAGCGCGGGCGCCGACCATGTTTCGACCGTGGGTGACTGTTCGCGACTTGAGTTCTGGCATGGGCCAATGGTGGCGGCCGGTTCCGCCCCGGCCAAGGCGGCTGTGAATACTAGTAGTGGCACTGCTAGCATGAGGGCGTGGACAGCGACGCGGTTCTGCGGCATGAACTCGGGGACTTCCTGCGCGCCAGGCGGGCGCAGTTGCGTCGCGCCGATTTCGGCCTGGGGCCTGTCGCCCGAAGTCGCGCCACCGGACTGCGCCGGGAGGAGGTGGCGTACCTGTCCGGCGTGAGCGTCACCTGGTACACGTGGCTCGAGCAAGGCCGCGACATCAATCCATCGGGTCAGGTTCTGGACGCAATCGCTCGTACGCTCCGGCTCTCCGTGGCCGAGCACGGCTATGTCAGATCGCTCGCCAGCCGGCCCCTCGTTCGGCAGGTTCCCGCCCCGATTCCGAGCGCCATGCCGGCCCACATTCAGCGCCTGCTGGACGCGCTGCGCGATTGCCCGGCATTCGCCATAGCGCCCGACTGGGGCATCGCCGGCTGGAACGCCGCCTACGAGGCGCTCTACCCGAACGTCGCGAAGGTCCCGGCCGCGGATCGCAACCTGCTCTGGCTCGTCTTCACCGATCCGTACGTCCGCGACATGCTGCCCGACTGGGACGTGACCAGCCGCAGGTTCCTGGCCGAGTTTCGAGCCGAGGCAGGCCCGCGCCTGGGCGACCCGGCCTGCACCTTCCTGGTCGAGCGGCTCACCGAGGCCAGCGAATCCTTCAGGGCGGGCTGGAAGAGCCACGACGTGGAAGGCTTCGCGTCACGGGAGCGCCTGTTCTGCCACCCGCTGGCGGGGGATCTGCAGCTTGAGCAGCATCGTCTAGCGCCGTCGGACCACCCGGATCTGCATCTCATCATCTACACGCCGGTGCCTGCAACCGACGCCGCGGGCCGCCTGCGGCTGATGATCGGCGAGGGGAGGCCGGCCCGATGAATCGCGTAGAGGGCCCTCTCCGCCAGGTCCGATCACCCAGCGCCGCCACTTGACAGATAGCGAGCGGCCAACCGTCCCAACCCACGCGGATCGCTCCAGCCGTCGCCGGTCAGCCGCGATCGCCTGGTCCGGCCATGACCCCGGGCGACGCGGTCGGCGACCAGCCTGTGGACACGGGAAGCGGCGGCCTCGGCGCGTCCGATCGAGCCCGTGCCCCGGCCTGTTCGCGGCTCCTGATGCCGCTCTGGGCGTCGTCTCGTTCCACGCACAGCGAACCAGTGGCGCAGGCCAGGTCGAGTGCCTCCACGGGGCCGCGCCGTTCCAGTAATGCGGTCAGGAAGCCGGCGATGGTCGTGTCGCCCGAGCCGGTGGTGCCCCGTACCGGGACCTCGAAGATGGACGACCACAACTCACGAGACGACCAGGGCCCGGTTTCGAGGCCGGGCAGCCGCTCGGCCACCGCTCGCACCCGCGCTTCGGAGGCCGTACTGAGGTACAGCCCGAAGCGACCCAGCTTGACGCCCACCACGGCCGCGCCGAGGCTCAGCGCGGTCCCGGCCAGGGATCGAACCTCCATCTCGTCCGGCGGCCCCTCAGAGCTCGCGACGTGCGCCTCGTTTGCGGATGCGACCCGGTTCGGTCCGAGCATCGCTCTCAGCTCGCCCAGGCTGGGCATGAACACGTCGACTTGCGGCAGCACCCGGGCCAGCAGCGCCGGCCATTCGATATCGCCGACTCGGTCGCCCGGTTCGGCCATGTCGAGCGAGGTGACGAGACCCGCGCCGCGGGCGGTCCGCAGCAAGCGCTCCAATTCGAGGCCGCGGTCTTCACACAGTCGCCGCATCAGCGGTGGGTAGCCCACGTGGAGCAGTTCCGCGCCGCGCAGCCGGTCCTCAGGCAGATCGTCGGAAGAGAAGGCGTCGTTGGCGCCGGGGAAGTTGATGACGATCCTGTCGGTCGTGGCGGAACTCAACAGGACGCTGTAGGAAGTGCTCTCGTCCGCCCGGACCACCAGTCCGTCGCCGAACCCGGAGGCTTCGTCTTCCAGCGCCGCACGCAGGACGGCGCCCAGTGGATCCGAGCCCACGAGCGCGACGAGCCGCGTCGCCACCCCGAGGCGGTGGAGGGCAATCCCGGTATTCGATACTGAGCCGCCCGGGGAGATCGTCATCGGTCCCGCGATCCGGAGCGCACCCGGTTGCAGGTCGAGTGGCCGGCTGCCGAGGTCGGGCATGAGGTCCAGGCAGATGTGGCCGGCCACTATGGCTCGGGCCTGTGGCAACGGCTCGGTCACTGATGGCTCCTGCGTGGCGCGGGCATCAATCCTCGCGGTTCATGCCTTCCCGTAGATCACCGCCACGGAGGCCTTCGTTTCGTAGCCGCTGCCCTCGCGACCCATGAACGCCCCGGCGTGGCGGACCGGCACTGCCGCCGTGGAGACGATACGCCAGCCTTCGGCGGCGCGCCGTTCGGCGTCCTGTGCGATCGCGCCGTAGAGCCCGGCCGGGTCGATCTCGTTGCCGGAGTCGCCGGACGAATAGACCACGATCGATTGGTTCGGGCCGGCTGCGAATTCGACCTGGTCCATCGAAGTCCTCCCCATGCTGGTCTTTGTGCGCCGCGGTGTTTCCCGCATGCACAGCATACGTAGTCGGGGCCATTGGCTTCGACGGTGGGGGCGGCTAGACTCGCGACAACGTTTCGGGCAGAACAGTAAGACTGGGGATCCGCCGGATGAGTGAGACCGCGGCCAAGCCGCTCCGCGTGGGCAAAGGTATGAGTGGCAGCCGGGATGCTTCCGAGGCCGGCAAGGCCGCGGCAACGGCCGCACTCGAGCCGCTGGGAGGCGAACAACCGGCGCTGATCCTGGTCTTCGCCACTCCCCGGTACGACCTTCCGGCTCTTCTCGCCGGCGTCCGATCGGTAACCGGCTCGACGCTCCTCGTGGGATGCACCGGTTCGGGCGAGATCGTAGGCGGCGACTACCTCGGCTTTGGTGGCGGCGTGGGCGTCCTGGCGATGACGGCAGGCCCGTATCGATTTGCGGCCTCCTCCGCCGGAGACATCGCCGATGATGCCGAGAGTCTCGACGCGGCCGGGCAAGCTCTCGCGCGGAGCAGCCGCGAGCTGGCCGGCACCAGTCCGTACGCCGCCGCGCTCCTGATCACCGATTCACTGCTCGGCGACCTGCAGCAGTTCGTACAAGGCGTCTACCGCGTGACCGGCCCTCGAATTGCCATCGTCGGCGGAGCCGCCGGCGACGAGCAGCGGTTCGTCAAATCGTCGCTCTTCCACGACGACGCGATCCTCGACAAGGGCGCGCTCGTGTTATGGATCGCCAGCGATCGCCCACTACGAGTGGTAACCCGCCACGGCTGGCAACCGATCGGCGCGCCGTTGCTGGTCACCAAGGCCGTGGGGACGGAGATCGTGGAACTCGGGGGCCGCTCGGCGGCCGAGATCTACGAGGAGCAGCTGAACCTGCCATCGGACCTGACGCCGGCGGCCTTCTGGGCGATCTCGATCCTGCATCCCTTCGGCTTGACTCAGCCCGACGGCAGCCACGTCATTCGCGTGGCCAGAGCGAAGACTTCGGACGGAGGGCTCAAGACTCAGGGGTGTGTCCCTTCCGTGGGCGGCGCCGTCCAGGTGATGGTCGGATCGGCCGACAGCCTGCTCGGCGTCACCGAGGAGGTTGTCTCGACTGCCCTGGAGGACAGACCGGACGCCGCCGTGCTTCTGACGTTCAGCTGTGCCGCCCGGGCGATGATCCTGGGCGACCGCGCACCGGAAGAGGCGGCTCGGCTCCAGGCCGCCGCGGGGGAGACCCCGACATTCGGGTTCTACTGCTGTGCGGAGTTCGCGCGCACGGCCGGCGTGATGGGTACCCACAACGCGACATTGACTGCGGTCGCTCTGTGAACCGGGCCAGCCCCGGGGTGATTTGACACCGGAGGAGGGGGGCTCCGCCGGTGTCACCGCCGCGTCAGATACCGGACCCGGCTGCGTGCACATGCCCGATCCTGCCGCGCTCGAGGAATACCGGACCGCGATTCGGGACACGACACGCCTCAGCCGCCTGCTGGCGATCCTGAACGACCCGGCGCCGGTCGTGGTTGTCGTCGACAGGGTCGTGATCGCTCTGTCGGAGATGTTTGCCGCGGACGTGGTCGCGCTCCTTCAGCCGAACGGCCAGGGCGAGCTCACGACGATCGGCTCGATCGGCCTGCCCGAAGAACTGAAGGGGGCGCGGTTTAGCGGCGAAGCGGGCGGCTGTGCCGCGGCGGCGATCCAGAGTCGCGTACCCGTGCTCGTGGAGCACGCGATAGGCGAGGCGGGCATGGATCCGATCCTCACGGAGCTCGAGGTCGAGACCGCCGCCTGGCTGCCGGTCCTCGGGAGCCGGGAGGTGTTGGGAGTCCTTGTCCTCGGCCGCGGGCAGCCGCTCGGGTTCTCACGGTCGGACACAGACATGATGATGACCATGTTGCATCGCATCGGTCTCGTCCTCGAGCGCGCTCGTGCCGAAGCTGAGCGGGCGCACCTTGAGTCGAGACTCCGGCAGGCTGAGAAGGCGGAGAGTCTGGGACGGATGGCGGCGGCAATCGCGCACCAGCTGAACAACAAGCTGACCGCCGTGATGGGGTTTCTCGAACTGGCGCACGGAGAGATAGCCGCGGGTCGCGACCCCTCGACCGATGTCGAGGATGCGCAGGAGGCCGCCCGCGATGCCTCTCGCGTGGGCCTCCAGATGCTCACATACCTGGGGCAGGGTCTGCGCGGCCGAGAGCCGCTGGATCTCGCCGCCGAATGCCGTGAGTGGATACCGCAGCTCTCAGGCGGGCTCAGGAAGGACATTCGGATCAGGTCGGAGCTTCCCGAAAATGCCCCTCTGATCACGGGAAGCCCGGCAGACATCCGCGAGTTGCTTGCCCACCTCATCACGAACGCTGAAGAGTCTATGAGCGCAGGCGGTGAGATCTTGATAGTGGTTCGAGAGGCGGTCGCGGCGGAGATCGAACAATCGTCGCTCGTTCACTCCGCGTGGACGCCGGGCGATGGCCGCTACCTCTGCATGGCGGTCTCCGACAGTGGATCCGGCATGGACGCGGAGGTCCTGAGAAACGCCTTCGATCCATTCTTCACCACGAAGTTCACGGGCCGCGGGCTCGGTCTCGCTGTGGTGCTTGGGGTGGTGCGGGCTCACGACGGCACGCTGACCGTCAGCAGCACTCCGGGAGTGGGCTCCGTCTTCAGCGTCCTCTTTCCTCTCGCCCGGGCCTGAGCGAAGCCTCTCCCGTCGCGAGTCGGCCATGGCCGAATTACTCACATGCACGAAAGGATCACGCCGAACGGGACCATCGGGGAACACACCTACGTGTCCGGCCGGCCGATACCCAAAGTGGTGGTACCTCGAGCGAACGGACTCGGTGGCCACGAGTTGGAGGGTCGCGAGGTGTTGTCTCGCAAACAGGCCGAAGTTGTCCGGCACGCGGATCTCATCGATCTCCTGCTCGACTCGGATGAGCCGACCCGCAAGCTGCTCGTCTTTCAGGCACTGCAGGCCGGCACTCTGAAGATGAGCGAGGCCGAGTCGGTTATGGCGCAGGTGGTGCGCCTCGAGCGGCACGCCGGTCCCAAAACGGATGCGGGGACAGTGGTCCGGACCCAAGGTCAGGCTGCGTAGCCATCGGTCACGGGGGCGCCGGCCGACCTTAGCTCCGGCGCTGCGCGTGAGTCCGGAGTCCCGCATACTCGGCGCATGAGAGTCCGCAAGCCGTCGCTGGCCAGCCGCGCCATGGAGATCGTTCCGGCCTTCGCGATCCTCGGCGTGGGCGTGCTTGGGGTCATTCTGGCCATGAACATCCTCGTGACGGTGGCTCCGATTCTCACGAGCTCGTCCTCTTCGCCAAAACCCACCTTCACGTTCCCGATCACGCCATCATTCGCCCCGGTGATCACGTCCACGCCTTCGCCCACACCGGTCGCGACCGCTTCGCTGCCCGACCACAAGCCCACGCTGGTGCATACGCAGGTCACCGACAAGGATCTCGGCGGCGTCTGGTACTACTACATCAGCTACCCGGCGTTCGTTTCCGGGTCCACGCCGTTCGCCGACTCGATCGACGCGCAGATTGCCGACTCCGTCTCGCTCATGGTCCAGCAGTGGCAGTCCGGCCCCGCGTCGGTCAGCCAGGCGCCCGGCAAGAGGAACAACCTCACCGGCGACTTCGAGATCGACCTGATGACTCCCACGCTGTCGTCGTTCACCATGAACTGGCTCGACGACACGATCGCCAGCCGTCCGGCCAGAGTCCTGAACACCGTCAACTACGACATGGGCACCGGTGCTCCGCTCGCCTTCGACGACCTATTCGCCGATCCCAGCTCGGCGCTGGACACGGTATCTCTGGAGTCGAGGAAGTTGCTCCAGGACCAGCTCGGCGCCGCTTACGACCCCACGTTGACCGATCCTGGTGTCGCGGCCACGAGGACCAACTTCACCCACTGGGCCCTTACTGCCGAAGGACTAAAGGTCACCTTCGATCAGGAGCAAGTGGCCGCCTACTCGATGGGCACGCCATCGGTCGTGATTCCATGGTCCGTGCTCAAGCCGTTCATGGTGACGACGGGGCCGATCGCGGCGCTTGCCGCGGGGGCGTGATTCGAGGCCGCCTGGCGGGCGGCGTTTTCGTCGCGGGCTGACACAGCGGTCGTCTGAACGTATCCTGTGGCTACCCGAGCGGGTTGCCGCGCGGAGAATGACGGTCCCGCCGAGCGCGCGGAAGTGAGCCGGTTCAGCGGAGGAATCAATGGCGGCTGAGTACAACGCAACGGTGTCGAGTCGTGTCGAGGTTGCGCCCGGTCTGGTCATCATGCGGATCGTCCCGGACAAGCTGCCGTTCGAGTTCAAGGCGGGCCAGTACGTTGTGCTCGGGATGAAGGCGTCCGAGCCTCGCGTGGGCGAATCGGAGCCGGAAGCACCGATGGTGCTCGCGACCGCCGCCGTCCAATCGCCGCGAGCAGGCGCCGTGGCCGCGGACGTTGCGGCCGTGATCGCCGGTACGGCCGAGAGCCAGGCCGCAGTGGACGCGCAGGCCGCGGCCGCAGCCCGCGCCGCCGCGGACCCGGATCGCATGATCCGCCGCGCGTATTCCATCGCCTCGGAAAGCCGCGCCGATGAGTACGTCGAGTTCTATCTGACCCTGGTCATGAGCGGCGAGCTGACGCCGCGACTCTTCAACCTGAAGGTCAAGGATCGGCTGTACGTTGGCCCCAAGGCCGTCGGCGTGTTCACCCTGGACAAGGCCCCGGGCAAGCACCTGCTGATGATCGGCACCGGCACGGGCCTCGCGCCGTACATGTCGATGCTGCGCAGCGAGCTCGAGTGCAACGGGCCGCGTACGTTCGTCGTGGTTCATGGTGCGCGCTACTCGTGGGACCTGGGCTACCGGACCGAGCTGACCGGCCTGGCCCGCCATTGCGCCAACTTCAGGTATATCCCCGTGATCACGCGGCCGTCGGAAGACGTCACGTGGCGTGGCCGCAGCGGCTACCTTCAGAACCTGATCGCGTCCGGCGCCGTCGAGGAGGAGACCGGACTGGCTCTCACGCCCGACAACTTCGACATCTTCATGTGCGGCAATCCGGGCATGATCGAGTCGATCATCGGATGGGCGGAGGCTCGCGGTTTCACGCGAGACAAGGGCCACGACATCGGCACGCTCCACACCGAGGAATACTGGTAGAGCGGGAACGGCACCGGATCGCGCCGAGGCCTCCGCGCGTCGCACACCTCGCTTCGCTCGCCAGACGTTGCGGCTGCGGCCGGCGGCTGCGGCCGGCCGCGCGGCGGCCTCGGCGCACTCCGGCGCCTCTCGCCAGGCCGCACGCGGCAAGGTCGTGAGTTCGCGGCCCATAGACCGCTACTTGATACCTCTCCGAGTTAGTGCGCCGTATTCTCGCGCGGACCGCTGCCCGCGGATCACGCGTCGCTCACCGGTCCTTGAGACCACAGGGGGGACCTCCAGATGGTCGACGTTGCCCCAACCCAAACCGTCAAGTCCGCGGCGTCTCCCGGCGACCTGGCCCTCGTCGCGCATCGCGGCGATCGCGGCGTGCTGCTCGCGATGGATCTGCCACAGGAGCGGACGGATCGCCTGGCCGGCTTCGCGCTCTACCGCAAGACGCCCGGCGGGGTCGAGCGGCCGCTTCTGAACAGGCTCGACTTCGCCACTCCGGTGACCAGCGCGACCACTCCCGCCGAGCGGCGGTGGCACCCGTCGGACAAGGCGCCGTTCCAGAAGTTCCGCTGGGTGGACATGCCGTCCCCGGTCGAAGCGGGAACGTACCGTTACACGGCGACTGCCAGGTACTTCGGCGGCACCGGCGGGCTGGTGGACGGTCCGAGCGCGTTCGTCGATATCGACCTGGCGGACGAGCATCTGGGTGCGCTCACGATCGGGTTCACACGCGGCTACATCAGCTCGCAAGCCTATGCGGACAGGTTCCACAACGCGCCGTTCGAGCCCGATCCGCCGACCGTTGACTTCGACACAACGCCCTACCGGGCGCAGTACCAGTGGCTCGGATTCCACGCTCGCGAGTTGGTCATGAGCTTCCTGGCGGACTGCCAGTCGGATCTGTCCGTGACCCTCGACGTGTTCGCTTTCGACCTGAACGAGCCAGACGTCATCCGCATGATGGCCGGTTTCGGCTCTCGTCTCCGCCTGTACCTGGACAACTCGC
The DNA here is from genome assembly GCA_003153755.1 of Chloroflexota bacterium. Lineage (GTDB taxonomy): Bacteria > Chloroflexota > Limnocylindria > Limnocylindrales > CSP1-4 > Fen-1039. Next base: position 11,833 of record PMBG01000050.1, read on the forward strand.
CGACACACGTCGACCACGCCGACAAGCCGAAGGCCCGGCCGGCGATGGAACCCCAGGCACAGAAGGCCATTGAGGCGACCGGGGGAGCGGTCAAGACCGGGCATTTCGGCAGTCTTGCCCACGACAAGGTACTTATCGCACGACGCAACGGCACCCCCTTCCGCGTGCTCACGGGCTCGGCCAACTTCTCCGTTCGCGGTCTGTACGTGCAGTCGAACAACGTCCTCGTCTTCGAGTCGGCCGAGGTGGCCGGCCTCTACGGCCTGGCATTCGATCAGGCATGGCAGAACGCTCCGGGTTTCCGGAACTCGGCAGTTGCCGCGCAATGGTCAGCGCTCCCCGCCGGAATAGTGCCGGACGGACGCGTGGCTTTCTCGCCCCACTCCGATCCTGCCGTCTCGCTGTCGCCGATCGTGGATTCGCTCAATGGGGCGAAGTCGTCCGTTCTGTTCGCGGTCATGGACCTCTCCGGCGGCGGGCCGGTTCTCCAGACGCTACGAGGCATCGCGGACCGTTCCGGCATCTTCTCGTACGGCATCACCCAGACGACCAAGGACTTCGCGCTGTACAAGCCCGGTTCCAGGCGGGGAATCCGAATCCCGTTTGCGTTCCTGTCGGCCCACGTGCCGGCGCCATTCAACAAAGAGTGGGACGGCGGGTTTGGGCAGGTGATCCACCATAAGTTCGCCGTTGTCGACTTCAACGGCGACAGCCCGGTGGTATACACAGGGTCATCGAACCTGGCGCAGGGCGGCGAGCGTAACAACGGCGACAACCTGCTCGAGCTGAGAGGCCCGGCGATTGCGTCGCTCTATGCCGTGGAGGCGATCAAGATGATCGACCACTACCATTTCCGTGCCGCGATGAAGACGGCCACCACCGACTCACCGCTGATTCTGGCGGGACCGGCCGACTGGCAGAAGTGGGTCGCGCCGTACTACGACCCGAACGATCTCAAGTCGCTGGACAGGCAGATCTTCGCCCGATAGGCCTGCCGCGGCGCCCGCTACCCGGCCGATTCGGGTGGGGCTATTTGACACTGCGCGGCATCTGCCAATAAACTCCGCGCCACATACGAATACGGGCTGTGATCGGGACGAGTAGCTCCCAGGGCCGGCGTAGAGAACCAGCGGATGGTGAAAGCTGGTGCGGCTGAGGAAGTGAATGGACCCGTGAGCCTCCGGACCAAACCGCGGACTTCCAGGGTTCGCCAGTAGGCTCCGGCGCAGAGCGCCAGCGATAAAGGGCAGCACTGATCGGCGGGAGTCGAGGCAATAAGCCCCGAGAGCCCGACCTGTCGGCAAAGAGAGCGGCATCGCCGAATTAGGGTGGCACCGCGGAAGGTCAGACCTTTCGTCCCGGGACGGAAGGTCTTTTTGATTCCCTTCCACGGCCGGCCAACCGGACGCGGGACGGGAGTACCAAGTCCGGAGGCGAACTTCAAATGGCGCCCAGCGATCCGCTCAGTCTCCATCAGGTCAAGCAGATGTCGGGGCAGGCCGACACGATATTGCTGACGGCCACGCGCAACGCCGACCTCGAGACCCCGATCGGCGCCTTCATGCGCTTCGACGATGGCGGACCCGCTTTCCTGCTCGAGTCCGTCGAGGGTGGCGAGCGGCTCGGCCGGTACTCGTTCCTCGGGGTTGGCCCTCGGCGCCTCCTCACCGTCCGCGACGGCAAGGCCACGATCGTGACTCGGCCGGTGGGAGTCCATGACTTCGCGCCGGACCTGCCCTCCGTGACATTCGACACGCCGGATCCACTTGCGGCGCTTCGTCACTTCCTTCCGAAGCGCCGCATCCTTCCGGCCACCGACATCCCGCGTTTCCCCGGCGGCGCCGTCGGAGCCCTGGCATACGACGCCGTCTCCACGTTCGAACGGACGGTTCCTCTGCCGGCTCGCGATCCCATCGGCGTGCCGATGGCCGCCTTCCAGGAAACGGATCTCGTCCTTGTCTTCGACCACCTGACCCACACCCTCTCCGCGGTCGCCTCGCTCCATACCGACGCCCCGGACATCGAAGGCCGCTACCGCATCGCCGAGCAGGCGATCTTCGAAGCGCTCGAGCGGACCGGGCGGCCCACCGAAAGCGAGCTGGCCGACCTCAACCGCCGCGCCCGGGCCGGTTCGCCCGCCGCCACGGCCCCCACAGCCGCCGATTCGGCCGGCGCCGCCGACGGCCACTCCCATGAGAAGGGCGACGGGTCCGTCCAGGCTCTTCGCCAGATCGAAGTCAGCCTGGAGCGCGGCGAGTACGAGTCCGCGGTCCGGACCGCCAAGGAGGCGATCGCGGCCGGTGAGGGGATCCAGATCGTCGTGGCCCGTCGTCAGACGTTCGAGCGGCCCGTCATCGGCGGGAAGCGCCTCGACGCCGTGGAGTTGTACCGCTCGCTGCGCCGCGTGAACCCGAGCCCGTACCTGTTCTTCGTGCGGATGCCGGAGTTCTCCGTCGTGGGCGCGAGCCCGGAGCTTCTGGTCCGCGTGGAGGGCGATCGAACCACCACGCATCCGATCGCCGGGACTCGACCGCGCGGCGCCAACGCCGCCGAGGATGACGCCCTGAGCTACAGCCTCCAGAACGACCCCAAGGAACGGGCGGAGCACGTGATGCTCGTGGACCTCGGTCGGAACGATCTGGGCCGGGTCGCCCGCGCGGGAACCGTGGCCGTTACCAAGTACATGGAGATCGAGCGCTACAGCCACGTGCTGCACCTGGTGAGCAACGTCGAAGCGCGGCTGAAGCCCGGCTGTGACGCCCTCGACGCGCTGCGAAGCATCTTCCCGGCCGGGACGCTGTCGGGCGCGCCAAAGGTTCGGGCGATGCAGATCATCGCCGAGCTCGAGAAGGAGCGGCGCGGTCTGTACGGCGGCGCCGTGGGCTATCTCGGATACGACGGCAACCTCGACACGGCGATAACCATCCGCTCCGCCGTGGTGAAGGACGACCGCATCCACCTCACTGTGGGAGCGGGCATCGTCGCCGGCTCCGTGCCAGAGAAGGAGTTCGAGGAGACCGAACACAAGGCCGGTGCGGTCAGGCGCGCGATCGAAATGGCGATAGCCGAGGCGGAAGACAGGGCAGCGTCGATGACGACGGCAGCCGCGGCGGCCACCAGTGCCGCGTCGGCCTCGGCCGGCTCGGCGAGGTAGGAGCGTCCCATGATCCTCATGATCGACAACGAGCGACGCTGTCGCGTCGCTTTCGCGGTCGGCGAGACGACGACCGCGCATGGCCGGGAGCCGATGCAATGATCCTCATGATCGACAACGAGCGACGCTGTCGCGTCGCTTTCGCGGTCGGCGAGACGACGACCGCGCATGGCCGGGAGCCGATGCAATGATCCTCATGATCGACAACTACGATTCATTCACGTTCAACCTGGTGCAGGCGCTCGAAGCGGCCGGTGCCGACGTACGGGTCGTCCGCAACGACGCCATAGACCGCGCCGGCATCGAAGCCCTCGCCGACGAACCCACGGCCCAACTCAGAGGCATCGTCGTGTCGCCCGGTCCGGGCGATCCCGACTCGGCGGGCGTCTCCATGGACGCAATTCGGGTCGGCGTGGAGCGGAAGATCCCAACCCTGGGCGTCTGCCTGGGCATGCAATCGATGGGGCAGGCCTTTGGGGCCGCAATCGTCCGTGCGCCGACCCTCGTCCACGGCGAGGCGTCGTCAATCCGCCACGACCAGAAGGGCTTGATGGCCGGAATGCCGGTCCCGTTCATGGCCGCGCGGTACCACTCGCTGAGCGTGGATCCGGACACGCTGCCGAAGGAGTTCGTGGTCACTGCCCGCACCGAGGGAGATTACGTAGTCATGGGCATCCGCCACCTCCACGCGCCCGTGGAGGGCGTGCAGTTTCACCCCGAGTCGGTGCTTACCCCAAATGGCCCGCATCTCCTCGCGAACTTCCTGCGACTCGCCGGTGAGGGCGACGCGTCGCTGCTCGATGACGCAACCGGCTCCTTCGCGCTGGCGGGCTTCGGTGGTTCGGCCGAATTGGAGGCCGTGGCAGTCGCGGCATCGGCGGCCGAGATCCACGCTTCAGCTTCGGTGGCGGCCGCCGGCCGCGGGGAGGCAATCCGATGAGCGAACTCGTCCGGGCCGCGCTTGCCGCAGTCGTCGACGGTCGCAGCCTGACAATGGATGAAGCGCGCGCCGCCATGGGCGCCGTGATGGATGGAGAGGCGACTCCCGCGCAGCTCGCGGCGATGCTCGTGGCACTGCGTATGCGTGGCGAGACGGTCGATGAGCTGGCCGGCTTCGCGGCGGCGATGCGCGAGCGTGTCCTGCGCGTCGAGGCGCCGGACGGTGCGATCGACACCTGCGGCACGGGCGGGGACGGCTCCAACACGTTCAACATCTCGACCGCGGCGGCCCTCGTCGTCTCCTCCGCCGGCGTACCGGTCGCCAAGCACGGGAACCGAGCCATCACCTCGGTCTGCGGCTCGGCCGACGTGCTCGAAGAGCTGGGCATCGCCACGGACCTCTCACCGGAGGAGGCCGGCCTGGCACTTCGGGCCGTCAACTTCGCCTTCCTGTTCGCCCAGGCGTACCACCCGGCCATGAAACACGCCGGACCCACGCGCCGCGAGATCGGCGTCCGGACGGCGTTCAACCTGCTCGGCCCCATGACCAACCCCGCCGGCGCGAAACGCCAGGTCGTAGGTGTCGGCTCGCCGGCAGCCGCCCCGAAGATCGCCGAAGTGCTGCGGCTGCTCGGCGCCGAGCGCGCGCTGGTAGTGCACGGCAACGGAATCGACGAGCTCCCGCTCGACGGCAGCGGCGTCCTCTACGACGTCACGCCGGCAGGCGTCACGCGGCATGAGATCGTGGCCGCCGATCTGGGCCTCACGCCCGCTTCGCTGTCCGATCTGGCCGGCGGCAGCCCGGCGCAGAACGCCTCGGCGGTGATCGCGATTCTCGGTGGCGCGTTGGGGCCCGGGCGGGACGTCGTGCTGCTGAACGCAGCCGCCGGGTTCATGGCCGCCGGCCGTGCCCGCGATCTGCGCGAGGGCATCCATCTCGCGGCCGTGGCAATCGACAGCGGCGGCGCCGCCCGGCACCTGGATCGGCTTCGCTCCGCCAGGATCGACCGCGATCAGGCGAAGATTCAGGCGGCTCACGCATGACGACGGCCGAGAGCAAGAGCGCCGCGGCCACCCGCAGGACCGCCGCTGCGACTGCCCATCCGGCGCGCGCCGGAGTGGTCGCGGAAATCGCCGATCGTCGAGCCGCGGATGTCGCCCGCGAACTCGGCAGGCGTACGTATGCGCAACTCGCCGGCGAGGTGGCCGAGTCATCCGGCCGGCCCGGCCACGCCCCGCGTCCCATCGCCGAACGTCTCGCGGCACCCGGGCTGCACCTGATCGCCGAGGTCAAGCGCCGCTCGCCGTCCGTCGGAACGATCGCCGCGGACGCGGACCCCGTCGCTCTCGCGCGCGCCTACGAGACCGGTGGAGCGGCCGCCATCTCGGTTCTCTGCGAGCCGCACTGGTTCGGCGGTTCCGTCGCGGACCTGCGCGCAGTACGAGCCGCCGTCAACGTGCCGGTCCTCGCCAAGGAGTTCGTCGTCGACGAGCGCCAGCTCCCACTGCTTCGCCTTGCCGGCGCGGATCTGGTGTTGCTCCTCGCGTCGATCCTGCCGGGCAAGAGGCTCGCACGGTTCGTCGATCTGGCCCGAGAACTCGGCCTGGAGCCTCTGGTGGAAGCGCACGACGAGCGCGAGGTGGAGGCCGCCCTGGCAACGGACGGACGCTTGATCGGGCTGAACAACCGCAACCTGCGGACCCTGAAGGTGGATCCGGAGAACTGCCTGCGCCTGCGAACGATGGTTCCGAATGACCGGCTGGTGGTTGGCGAGTCGGGGGTGGGCGAGGCCCGAACCCTGGTTGCCTGGCGGGCGTTGGGGTTCGACGCTGCCCTCGTCGGCGAGACTCTGATGCGCTCGGCCGACCCGGCCTCCGCGGCTCGGGCGTTCGTCGCCGCGGGTTCGGTGCCACACGACGTGGCGGCGGAGGCGCGGGAGCCGTTCGTCAAGATATGCGGCGTCACCGACCAGGACGGCGTCCTTGCCGCCCTCCGCTCCGGCGCCGACGCCATTGGGCTGAACCTCGTCCCGGGCACGCCGCGGGCCCTCACGCTGACCGAAGCCACCTGGCTGGCCGCACTGGTGCGGCAGGCGGCGGCGACGAGGTCGCGGCCGCAAATCGTGGCGGTGTTCGCGGACGCGGCGCAAGCGGACATCGACGCGGCAATAGCCGCGTTCTCCCCGGACGCGATCCAGCTCTCCGGCCACGAGCCCGTCTCGGCGATAGCCGCCGTCTCGCGCCCCGTCTGGAAGGTGTTGCATCTGCCAGCGGCGGACTCCGACGCGGGCACCGCGTTGCGGCCCGATTCCGTCGCCGGGCCGGCCTCCGAAGCTCTGGAGTCAGGTCGCCGGTTCCTCGAAGCCGGCACCGCGCGACTGATCCTCGATACCGCCGGAGGCCCGTTCGCCGGCGGGACCGGCCGACGTGTGGCGCGAGAGATCGCGGCCGCCGTCGCGCGCGAGATTCCGGTGATCCTCGCCGGCGGCCTGGACGCCGGCAACGTCGCCGACGCCGTGCTCGAAGTGCCCGCGATCGGCGTTGACGTGGCGTCGGGAGTGGAGCTGCGCCCCGCAAGGGCGTCGGCCACGGCCGCCGCCGCGACTGCCCGGGCCACGGCTGCGGTAGGTTCGCGACCGCGCAAGGACCCGCTTCGGACGGCGCTGTTCGTGAAGCGTGCCCGTGCCGCCCGCTTCGACCGGCCGCACATCCGGCCGCGTCCCACGCCGGTTCCGGAGCCGCTCCTGGAGCCGGACGTCCACGGCAAGTGGGGCCTCAACCGCGACTTCGGCGGCCGGTACGTCCCGGAGACGCTCGTGGCCGCGCTGGATCAGCTCGAGGCCGCCTGGGCCGCCGTGCGCCACGACCCGCGCTTCTGGGCCGAGCTGCGCGAGCTGCAGTTCCACTACGGCGGCCGTCCCACCCCTATCTACCGTGCCGACAGCCTGGGCGCCGAGATTCTCGAACGGGCGCGGGAGCTCGCGGGTCCGGCCGCGGCCGCCAACCTCCCGGATCGGATCCGGCTCTACCTCAAGCGCGAGGACCTNNCCGGCGCCCACAAGCTCAACAACGCGCTCGGCCAGGTACTGCTCACGCGTCGCCTGGGCAAGGAGCGCGTCATCGCCGAGACCGGCGCCGGCATGCACGGAGTGGCAACGGCCACGGCGTGCGCACTGTTGAAGATCCCGTGTGTGGTCCACATGGGCGTGGAGGACATAGCCCGCCAGGCGCCCAACGTTCTTCGCATGCAGGCACTCGGCGCGGAGGTCCGGCCCGTCCACGGCGGCTCCGGAACGCTGAAAGACGCGGTGAGCGAGGCGCTCCGCGACTGGGTTACGAACGTGGAAACCTCTCACTACTGCCTGGGCTCCACCATGGGCCCGCACCCGTATCCGCAGATCGTGCGCGACTTCCAGCGCGTGATCGGCGACGAGGCGGCCGCGCAGCTCATGGAGACTGAGGGCCGGCTACCCGACATGGCGATTGCCTGCGTGGGCGGCGGCTCCAACGCGCTCGGGCTTCTCCATCGCTTCATCGGCGAGCCGGGCGTGCGTCTTGCGGTTGCCGAGGCGGCGGGGGAGGGGATTGCGAGCGGCAGGCACGCGGCGGCGCTTCTCGGCGGTACGCCGGGGATCCTGCACGGGTCGCGCTCGTACATGCTCCAGGACCCCGACGGGCAGGTCGTCGAGGCGGTCTCGATCTCGGCGGGGCTCGATTATCCGGGCATCGGCCCGCAGCTCTCCGCGCTGATGGAGGCGGGGCGGCTGATCGTCGCGTCGGCGACGGACGTCGAAGCTGTGGCTGCGCTGCGTCAGGTGGCGCGGACGGAAGGCATCCTGGCGGCCGTGGAGTCGTCGCACGCCGTTGCAGCCCTGCCGGAGGTGCTGGCGAGGATCGCCGCGGAGAGCGGCGCGGCCGACGCCCTCGCGCCTGCCGGTCCACTTCCGCGCGAGGCGGTCATCGTCCTCGGCCTCTCGGGCCGCGGAGACAAGGACCTTGCCGCCCTGGAGGGCGGCAAGGTTCCGGCCTTGGGCGAAGCCCAAGGCCGCTCCAACCGTGAACTCAAGGAGGCGGCTCGATGACGACCAACGTTCGCCGATCGGGCGCCATCGCTCATGGTGCGGCCGTGCCAGCCCCAACGGGCACGGCCGCGCCTACCCCCGCGGTCGGGGGCACGTCCGGAACGGCCGGCGCTCGGCGGATCGCGGCCGCCTTCGCGCGCGCCGCCGCGGCTGGACGGGCGGCACTCATCCCGTACGTGGTCGCGGGCTATCCGGACCACGACACTTCGCTGGCCGCGGCGCTCGCCGCCGCCGATTCCGGCGCCGATCTCCTCGAGGTCGGCCTGCCGTACTCCGACCCGCTCGCGGACGGCGCCACTCTCCAGAAGGCAACGCACGCGGCGATCCTGGCCGGCGCCACCCTCGAGCGGTCCGTGGCCCTGATACGGGCCATATCGGCGGCGCGCCCGGATCTGCCGCTCGTGCCGATGTGCTACGCGAATCAGATCATCGGCGGAGGCGACGGCCGCATCGTGGCTGCGCGCCTCGTCGAGGCCGGCGCGAGCGGGGTCATCGTCGCCGACCTCACGCCCGACGAAGGTGCGAATTTCGAGGCGATCTGCCGCGAGATCGGTCTGGCGGTCGTGTATCTCATCGCGCCCACCACCACACGGGCGAGACGCAAGGAAGTGGCCGGCCGTTCGGGCGGGTTCCTCTACTGCGTCTCGCTCGTGGGCGTCACCGGCGCCCGGACGTCACTGCCACCCTCGGTTCGCGGTCTTGTGGCGGCCGCCGTCGCGGATTCGCCGGTGCCTGTGGCCGTTGGCTTCGGTGTGAGCAAGCCCGCGCACGTCCAGATGCTGGTCAAGGCCGGAGCCGCGGGCGTGATCGTGGCCTCGGCGCTCGTCGACGCGCTCGGCCCGGACGGCCGGAACGTGGCTGCGCTGGCGGCGCTGGTGGCGGAGCTTCGGGCGGCGACGGGACGGAGCTGATGTCTGGCGTACGGCCTAAGGTCGGTACAGCTCGGCGCTGAGCACGCGTTCCGGCGACTCCCTCGCGGGTGTGTCGTCGCCGTGTGTTCGGGCGTATGTTGCCCGGGTCTAGGGAAGGTACAGGTCCGCGCGGTTGAAGTAGGGGGCCGGAGAGTCCCCGCCCGCCATCAGCACGCGTCCGTTGGGGAGCAGCGTGGCCGTGCCGTCGATGTGGTAGGCGGTCATGTTGCCGATCCGTGTGAACGTGCCCTTGATCGGGTCGTACAGCTCGGCCGCGCTCAGGTACCGCGACTCGGTCATCGCGAATATCGATGGGTCTCTGGAGGCCACGAAGTCCGGCCCCGCGTATCCGCCGGCGATCAGCACCCGGCCGTCGGGGAGGAGCGTCGCGGTATGGTCAACTCGATCGATCGCCTCGGGTCCGGTCTGGGTGAACTTGCCGGTTGCCGGGTCGTACAGATCGGCATATTGAGTGCCCATCATGTCGTCGTCCCCGCCGGTTATCAGAACTCGGCCGTCCTGGAGCAGCGTCGGCACGCCGTGAGTCCGGTTCTTGGTCATCGAGCCGGTGGCTGTGAACTTGCTGGTCCGCGGATCGTAGATTTCGGCCGATGCCGCCGATGGGTAGTACTGGCTGCTCATGCCACCCGCGATCAGAACTCGGCCATCTTGCAGGGTGACAACGGCGGCATGGACGCGAGCACTCGACATTTCGCCCGCCGAGCTGAAGCTGCCGGTCGCAGGGTCGTAGATCTCAGCCGAGTTCAGGTAAGTCTCGGCGCCGTCGCCGTTGACCCAATCGCCACCTCCCACCACGAGAACCCGGCCATCGTGGAGGAGCGTGGCCGAGAAGTCGTAGCGCGGCGTCGAGAGCGATCCTGTGGACGTGTACTTCCCCGTCGCGGGGTCGTAGATCTCGGCTACCGCGACAGGAGCGTCCAACCCAAATCCGCCTACGAGCAAGACTCGGCCGTCCAGGAGTCTGGTCAACGTGCCACGCCAGTGGTATTCGGCGGCCGTCCCGGTAGGGGTGAACTTGCCGGCCGCCGGATCGTAGAGTTGCGAGGCGTTGCCCGTCGTGTCACCGCCAACGAGGAGCACCTTGCCGTCTGGAAGCAGTGCCGCCATGGTCGGATCCACCGAGGCGATCCCGGCGGACATGAACTTGCCTGCGGGCCCGAATGTGAATGCCGGATCGCGAGTGGGCGTCGGCGACGGGACGGCCGTGGGGCTGGGTTCCGTCGATGACTCCACCGATCGCTCGGCCGTCGCGGTCGGGGAGTCCGCCGGGCTCGGTGAAATCGACTCGCCGGCGGACACGACCGGGCTCGGGCTCATGCTGTCGTTTGGGCCGGCGTTCCCGATGCGCGTTTGGCCGTAAAAGGCGAACAGCAGTCCTGCCGACAATACGACGCTCGCCGCCAATGCGGCCAGGGAAAGGCCGAGTCTCGAATCGGCCGAGGCACCGAATCCGCTGCCCGCGTGATTCTGCATTCGGTTCGCCGACACCGCGTTTCGGAGCCGCGTCGATGGTTCGGGTGGCGTGACCCGCCGGAAGAACCCCTCCAGCTCCGGGTCGACATTTCGATCGCTCATCATTGCACCTCGAGTTCATCGTGCTCGAGCCGCTCCCGAAGGGCGGCAAGCCCGTAATGAAGTCGTGATTTGACTGTGCCGAGCGGCCAGCCCAGCCGGTCGGATATCTGATCCAGGCTGAGATCGCGCCAGTAGCGCAGGACCACCACCGCGCGCTGGTCGACCGTCAGCGCTCCCATTGCCCGACCCACCGAGTCGCGGGCCAGCAGGGCGCCGAACCTGTCGGCTGCCTCCGGCTCCGCGCCGGCCGGCAGCTCCACCTCTCGGATCCGTCGCGCGCGGCGACCCCGCTCCCTGCAGGTGTTGACGACGATCCGGTCGATCCAGGCGTCGAAGGCGTCCTGCTCCCGCAGGGAGCGCCGGGATTTCCACGCCTTTGCCATTGCTTCCTGTGCGGCGTCCTCGGCTTCGTGCACATTGCCGAGGATGTAGCACGCCAGCCCGAACGCTCGGCCGAGATAGGCGTCGCTCCGCCGCGCGAAGGAGTCGTCATAGCCGGTCGTCTGTGCTCCCGACTTCGCGATCGCGTCGTCTGCAGTCGCCATACGCAGATTCTCCTCCAGCGCGCTCGAACTGCCCGTCCGAGTATCGCCTTCCTAAAGATGACTCAGAGAGGCGATAAGTTCTGGCGATCCGCAGGAACACGTGGCGCCCTTGCCGAGCACCACTGTGCCAGCCCCGGCCGTTGCGCCGGGCAGGCGCTTCGGCCTGGACCCGGCCGGGTTGGTGCTCGCCCGCGGAACGTAATTCCGAAATACGCCTGGTGGTGGTGCTACGCGGAACCCGGGCGATCTCGGCAGCTCGTACCAGGCGCAATATCGTGATCCAAGGGTCGAGCAGGACGGTCGCAGGCACGCAATTAGCCGTTCGCGGCTAACGAGCCGTCGTCTGGTGACTCCCCTGGGAGACCAGACCGAGTCGCGGTTCTCCTTAACACCACGCACAGGCGTATCTCGCGGAAACTCGCCCGCTGGCCCGCGCCACGCGTCCGCGCCACTCGCCCGCGCGCCCGCTGGCCCGCGCCACTCGGCCGCTGGCCCGCGCCACTCGGCCCCGCGCCACGCGTCCGCGCCACTCGGCTGCACCGGTCGATCGCGCCGGTCCTACGCGGCCTTGCTGGACCTCGTGCGCCGGCGCGTCGTTGCGGCGGCCGCAGACTCCGTCGACGCCGCGGGAGCGGGTTCGCCCCTACTGCCCGCGCCGGCGCCGTTTGCGGTCTCCGCCGACAGCCGCTCGGAAAGTGCGGACGCGTCCAAGGGACGTGCGAACAGGTAGCCCTGGCCGAGGTCGCAGCCCAGGGTTCGCAGCATCTCGGCCTGCTCCGCCATCTCGATGCCTTCCGCGACCGTCTCGAGATGCATTGCCCGCCCGAGTTCGATGATGCCCCGCGCGATGGCCGACTCCACGCCCTCCTGAGCGACGTCGTCCACGAATGACTTGTCGATCTTCACGATGTCGATCGGGAAGCGTCGCAGGTGGCTCAGAGACGAGTACCCGGACCCGAAGTCGTCCAGCGCCACTCGCACGCCCAGATCGCGAATATGTCCCAGGGCGGTGGCCGCCGCGGCAGGATCGGCCATGAGGACCGTTTCGGTAACCTCGAGGACCAGCCAGCTCGCCCGGATGCCCGACTCGTCGACCGCGGCGGCCACTTCGTCGGCTATTGCGTCACGGACCAGCTGTCGCGAGGACAGGTTCACGTTCATGACGAAGGGCTCGCCGCCGCCGCGCAGCTTCTGCCACTCCGCGAGCTGCGAGCATGCTTGCCGGAGGACCCATCCGCCGAGCGGGACGACGAGTCCCGTCTCCTCGGCCAGCGGGATGAACTCCATCGGCGGGATCATTCCGCGGGTCGGGTGGTTCCACCGTACGAGAGCCTCGGCTCCGATGATGGCGCCCGTCTCGAGCCGCACGATGGGCTGGTATTGAACGACGAACTCCTGGCGCTCAAGCGCGCGGCGGAGCTCCGCTTCGAGGCCAAGACGCGCCACCACGGCGTCGTGCATTGCCGGCTCGAATATCTCGAAGCGGCTCTTGCCTTTGCCCTTGGCGGTATACATTGCGACATCGGCGTTGCGGAGCAGTTCGCCGGTCGTGTCGCCGGGCTGCCCGACGGCGATTCCGATACTGGCGCTGATGTAGACCTCCTGGCCTGTGACCCAGAACGGAGTTCCCAGGGCGGCCCGGATGCGCTCGGCGACTCGGGCGGCGCCGGTTACCTCGGAGTCCTCGAGCAAGACCGCGAACTCGTCGCCGCCAAGCCTTGCGGCAGTGTCCTCGGTCCGCAGGGTCGACCGTATTCGATGCGCCGTCTCCACGAGAACGTGGTCGCCGGCGGCATGACCCAGGCTGTCGTTGATCGTCTTGAAGTTGTCCAGGTCTATGAAGAGGACCGCGAGATCGGGAGCGTGGCGCCGGTCGATCGCGTGCTCTACGCGTTCCCGAAACAGCGATCGGTTGGCGAGGCGCGTCAGCGGGTCGTGGAACGCCTGGAAGGTGAGCTTCTGTTCGAGGGCTTTTCGCTCCCGCAGATCTCGAGTGTTCAGGACCACACCGGTCGTGTCGTAATCACCCGTGCCGCTGCTTGCGACCGTCTCAACCGGCAGCCAGGTGCCGTTGGCTTGCCGGATCCGCCACTCGCCGCTGGCCCTGCATCCCGGCTGCCGCAGCGCCTCACCGACTATGTCCTCGAGAACGTGGGCGTCCTCCGGATGGCAGATCTCGGCGAGTGGGGCGCCGAGCAGCGTCGCCGCCGGGACATGGAGCAGGCGTTCCACCGATGGGCTGATGTAGTCGATCGATCCGCCTGCGTCAACCGCCATGATGAAGTCGGAGGAGTTGCGGACCAGCCACCCGAAGCGGGCCTCGGTCTTCTGCCTGGCACTGTCCGCCGCAATCGCCGCCCTGGCGGTGAACAGCTGGCGCACGACCACGATCGCGCTCATGGCTACGAGCCAGGTGATCATGATCGCGTCGCGGGCCCCCAGGTCCAGGGCCATGAGGATCAGCGGAGCCGATCCGATCACGACGCTCGAGTAGAAAAGCGGGCTCGGGCCGTTCTTGCGAGCCACGTCCGCCGTACCAGCTCGAGCCTGCACCTCCATCCAGGCTCCGACGATCAGCGCGACGCGGAGCAATACCAGCGAGCCCTGTCCGACGGCCGCGGCCCCGGTCGTCCCGGCGGCCGCATCGGGCGTCAAGACCCTGGCGGCCAATCCGATGATCGCTGCCGAGCCACCCAGCACGATGACGGTGGCGGCATTGGTCGAGATCCCGATCGTGGGGCGAAGCGCGATCCGAGCGATTCCGGCGATTGCCAGTACGGCCAGCACGCCACAGGCGAGTCGTGCGAGTTGCTCGCCGGGGCCGGCCGGGGCCAGCCGATCGAACACGAGGAACCACAGCATCGCCGCGGAAACCAGTACCACGGTGGCGATGTCGAGCCCCACATCCGATCGGGACCGAGTTCCCGCCCGCCCTCCGGCCCGGAAGAGCGCTGCCGCGCAGGCCAGGAGGACGGCCGGAACGACCGAAATCGCGTCCATAGCCATTCTGGAGAACGAACCGGCCTGCGGAGCGTAAGCCGGCCACATGAGGTCGGTCGCGATCATTGCCAGACCGGCCATCGCCATCAGCCGCCAGGGCAGCCTGTCTCGCTTCTCAGTCCGGTCGTCACCCGCAAGCCGGCCGCCAATCAACGCGATTGCCGCACCGCCCGGCACCAGCAGGATGCCCGACATAGAGGTTGAGTCGGCGGGCTGCACGCCCGATGTGATCGTCAGGAAGAGGCAGATCGCGCCCCAAGCCAGCACCGCGGACACCACGGGGTGACGCCACGGTGCCACGAGCGCTACAGGTCGCCGGATCGACAGCGTCGAGAGGCTCGTGAGCACCCTGGTGTGAATCGAGGTCGCGTCGGAGGATTGGGTGGTGCTCATCCTTTGCAGGAGTCGGCTGGATATGCCTCGCACCCAAGACGTTTCGAGCGGAAAACTAGGTTGATTGTGCCGCGAAAGGAAACCTAGCGATCTTCGGCGTCCGCTGCGCCGTGCCGGGCACGGTGTATCAAGCCCGAAAACCCGCCCGGCACCAGCCGCCCGGTCAATGCGGCCAGCACGGCGATGACGAAGAGGCCGAGCAATGCCGTGGTCGTGACGGTGCGCGCCTTGCTTCGACGCGGTCTTTCGTCATTCATCGCGAGCCTCGCATTCGCGCCTAGGAGTGAGCCGAGCTGGACTTCTCGAGCTCCTCGAGCCGCCTGATGGTCTCGATCAACATACGGTAAAGGCCCAGAAGTGCATCTTGCGGCAGCGGGCCCTCGTTGGCCATTGCGACTCGGATCATGACCTCTCGCTCGCGATCCTTGTCGGCGATGGGCAGACCGTTCTGGAGCTTGGTCTTGCCGGCCAGCAGGCCAAGCCGCGCTCTCTTATTGAGCAGCTTGACGATCTCGCGATCGAGTTCGTCTATCTGGGCTCGCAGGGTGTCGAGTTCGTCTGTCACCGGGCGTCCTCTGGGCGCGTGCGATCGGCTATGAATCTCAACGCGAGCGCATAGCCCGCGGCTCCCTTGCC
Source organism: Chloroflexota bacterium (assembly GCA_003153755.1). Taxonomy (GTDB): domain Bacteria; phylum Chloroflexota; class Limnocylindria; order Limnocylindrales; family CSP1-4; genus Fen-1039. The sequence continues at coordinate 27,089 of PMBG01000050.1, forward strand.
GGCGACGCGTTCGGCGGCGATGTCTCGGAGGAAGTTGACCCGTCGGAAGTCCTCGCGCTGGTCCGGATCGGAGAGATGAACCTCCACGAATGGCCGGTCGATGCCCTTGAGCGCGTCACGCAGGGACACGCTCGTGTGGGTGAGCCCACCCGCGTTCACGATCGACCAATCGAAGTCGCGCTGCTGGAGCCGGTCGATGAGGGCGCCTTCGTGGTTCGATTGGAACGTGTCGACCTCGAGCCCGAGTTGGGCCCCGAGCGCCCGTAGCTCCGCCTCGATCTCCGGCAGCGTCGTACGGCCGTATATCTCCGGCTCGCGAGTCCCGAGCATGTTCAGATTTGGGCCGTTGACGACCAGGACGCGCGTCATCGCAACCCTGCCTCCGATCGAATCGGCTCCGGCGGCGCCAGGCGGAGGGCGGCGGCGAGGCCCGCTTCGACGGCTTCCGCCGGCACATCCGAGCGGACTGCCACGCCGGACTCCGTCGGGACCACCCAGTTGAGCCGGCCATGCGCGTGCTTCTTGTCGGTCGACATCCGCTCCCACACCGCATCGAGAGCAACGGCCGGCGGATCCACCGCAAGACCCAGCCGATCCAGCAAATGGTTCACTCGCCGTTCGCGTTCGGGTGTCGTGAGGTTCATCGAGCGGGCGATCGCGAAGGCGCCGCGCAGGCCGTAGGCGACGGCCTCGCCGTGCAGGATGGCCTTGTACCCGGCCGCGGCTTCTACGCCGTGCCCGATCGTGTGGCCCAGGTTCAGGGTCATGCGCACGCCGGACTCGCGCTCGTCGGCGGTCACCACTTCCACCTTGGCCCAGACGCAACGTTCCACGATCTCCGCGATGGCTCCGGACTCGATCGGCGCGTTGCTGCCCCTGGCGAAGGCAACGCCCTCCTCCTCGATGACCTCGAGAAGCCTGTCGTCGCCGAGCACGCCCATCTTCACAGCCTCGCCCAGGGCCGCTCTCCGCTGCCGCGCGGGAAGTGTTGCCAGCAGGGCCACGTCGGCGATGAACGCCACAGGCTGGTGGAACGCGCCGATGAGGTTCTTCCCCTCGGGGATGTCCACGGCGGTCTTGCCGCCCAGCGCGGCGTCGATCTGGCCCACGAGCGTGGTGGGCACATGCACGATGGGCACGCCACGGAGGTATGTGGCTGCCGCGAAACCGGCGGCGTCGGTGAGCGCGCCCCCGCCGATCGCCACGAGCGTTTCCCTGCGGTCGACTCGTAACCTGGCGAGCGCCCGGCAGGTCTCCTCGATGACGTGGAGGCGCTTCGCGTTTTCGCCGCGTGGCAGCATGACCCGCTCCACCGGCCAGCCATCGTCGGCAAGGGCGTCAGCTATCGCCGAGCCGGCCACATCCCACGTCTTGGGCTCGGCCAGCAGGATCGCGCGTCGCGCTTCGGCTCTCGTGAGAGCCGAAGCGACGGCCGTCGCGGCAATCCCGTGCCCGATCTCCACGCGTCCGATTGCCGTGTCGGCCCGCAGCAGCGAGGTGGCCGCGGGCGTTCCGTCGTCCAGGCGGGTCTCGAGAGTCCGCAGGATTGCCTCGACGTGCACGGTGCCGCTGACCTGCAACCCCGGAGCGTAGAAGCGGCGCCGTTCGGCGGCGAGCTTCCGCATCGTGCCTACCGGATCCGGCCCCGTGACAAGCGGGCGCACGTTGGCGCTTCGCGCGAGCCGGCTCGTGAGGATCTCGGGCGAGCCGTCCAGCCAGACCGGGAAGCGGCCGCGATACAGGAGCCAGCGATTTCGCGGATCGATCACCGAGCCGCCGCCTGTCGCGATCACTCGCGTCAACGACGGGTCGGTGCCGGCCGGCCCGAGCGACTTCACCGCATCGTGCTCGGCGCGGCGAAAACCGGCCTCGCCCTCGTCGGCGAAGATCGACTGCACAGTCCGGCCGGTCTGCCGCTCGATCAGGTCGTCGAGGTCGATGAATTCGGCACGGCGGCGCGCCGCGATGCGACGTCCCACCACGCTCTTGCCACTTCCGGGAAGGCCCACGAGAACGAGATCCACCTTCTACTCGCTCTCGGCGGGGGCCGAACCCCCGGTGGCGCCGGCATCTGGTCCTTCGGCCGCCCGAGCCAGGTACCCGGCGAGGTTGGAGCGGGTCTCCACCACCGAGTCGCCGCCGAATTTGTCCAGGAGGAAGTCGGCCAGGGTCAGGCAGACCATCGCTTCGGCGACCACGCCCGTCGCCGGGACGACGCTGATGTCGCTCCGCTCGTAATGGCCCTTGTCCACGGGCCGCCCCGTTACGAGATCTGCCGACGGCAGGGGACGGGGGAGTGTGGAGATGGGCTTCACGGCGCCGCGGATGACGATCGGCTGCCCGTTGGAGATGCCGCCCTCCAGGCCGCCTGCATTGTTGGAGGCTCGGCCCCAGTTTCCGGCGGCGTCGCGACCCTGGATCACGTCCATGACCGCGGAGCCGAATCGTCGCGTTTGCTCGAATCCCAGCCCGAACTCGACACCCTTGACGATGGGAATGCTGACGACCGCGGCGGCGAGTGCGGCGTCGAGCCGGCGATCCCACTGGACGTGGCTGCCCAGCCCGATCGGCACGCCCGTCGCCACGACCTCGAACACGCCGCCGACTGTGTCCCCGGCGTTGCGAGCTTCATCTATGCGGGCGATCATCCGCTCCTCGGCCGCCGGGTCCGGGCAACGGAGCGGGCTCGACTCGGCGTCTGCGCGCGAGCGGGCCGGTGCGCTTGCGTCGCACGCGACACCACCCACCTCCGCGGTGAATGACCACACGTCCATGCCGAACTCCGCCAGGAGTGCCCGCGCCACGGCTCCCGCAGCCACGCGAGCCGCCGTCTCGCGCGCGGAGGCCCGCTCCAGGATGTTGCGAACGTCGCCGAAGCCGTACTTCACCGCTCCGGCCAGATCGGCGTGGCCGGCTCGCAGCCGAGTTATCGGAGTTGCCTTCTTGTCGCCGCTCTCGGCAAGCGCCGCGAGCTCGGCGGCCTGCTCGGCGGAAGGCGGCTCCACAGCCATTACGCGCGTCCAATTCTCCCAATCGCGGTTGCGGATGAGCAGGAGGATCGGCGATCCGATCGTCACACCGTGGCGCACGCCCCCGAGGATCTCGGCGCGGTCCTGTTCGATCGACGTACTGCGCGCACCGCGTCCGTAGCCGCGCTGGCGCCGCGCCAGATCGACTGCGATCCGTTCTTCGGTGAGCGGCAGTCCCGCCGGCACGCCTTCGATCGTGGCCGCCAGCGCAGGGCCGTGCGACTCGCCCGCGGTCAGGAAGCGGAGGCGGCCCATCGTCTCCGACCTAGGCCGGGTTGCCGGCAGTGCCGGCCGCGTCGGTGGGATCGGACGCCTTGACGGCCTTTGCGGACGCCGGCGCGGCGGCGTCACTGCCGGATGGCTGTGCGCCTTCCGCCCCGAAATCCACGATCATCTGCTTGAGCCCATGCTCCCTCACGCGCTCGAGCTCGGCCTGCATCACATCTACCGGGGCCGGCTTGCCGGTCCAGAGTTCGAACGCCTTGGCGCCCTGAGTGAGCAGCATCAGCTCGCCGCCGAGGGTGGTGTCGCCGGCGGAAGCTGCGTCGCGCATGAGCTGCGTGACGGTCGGGTTGTAGATCAGGTCGAGCACGAAGAGATCCGACGAGAGCAGCACGGCCGGTATCGGCGTCTCGCCCGGCGCCATGCCCAGAGACGTGGTGTTGATCAGCACCTTGGTCTTGGAGAGCTCGGCCTCGATGATCGACTCGTGCCAGGGCATCGCCCGGAGATCCATGTGCGAAGCGCTGCGGCCGAAATGCTTGACGAGCCCTTCGGCGCGGTGGAGATGCCGGTTGAAGACGACTACTCGCTGATAGCCCTCGGTGATGAGGCCGTACACGACCGCGCGAGCGGCGCCGCCGCCGCCGAGAACCACGGCGTGCCGCGGCATCTTCTGACGCCCGACGAGCTTGCTCAGGGCGGCCTTGAAGCCGGCGACATCGGTGTTGTGGCCTATCAGCTTCTTGCCGTCGCGGGAGATGCAGTTGACCGCGCCGGTGGCCTGGGCTTCCTCGGTGAGCTTGTCGACCATCGGGACGACGTGCTCCTTGTGGGGGATGGTGACATTCGCTCCCAGGAAGTCGTCGCCGCGGAGTTCGGCGATTGCCGCCGCGAGGTCGATCTGCCGCCGGTCCCACAGCTCATAGCGGGCGTCTATTCCGGCGGCGTCGAAGGCAGCCTGCTGCATCGCGCCGGAGAAGGAATGAGCGACCGGGTGGCCGATCAGGACAACACGGTTGGTCATGCTCGCAGCCTTTCGAGTTCGAGGAAGAAGC
>PMBG01000077.1 GCA_003153755.1 Chloroflexota bacterium
ACCGCAACGGCGTGCTGTTCCCGCGCAAGGTCAACGGCATGTACCTGATGTTCTCGAGGCCGAGCGACAACGGGCACACGCCATTTGGGGACATCTTCGTCTCCGAGAGCCCCGACATGATCCATTGGGGCCGCCATCGCCACGTCATGGCGACAAAGGGCTGGACTTGGGAGTCCACAAAGATCGGCGCCGGACCCACGCCGATCGAAACACCCGAGGGCTGGCTGCTGATCTACCACGGCGTCCTGACGTCCTGCAACGGATACGTCTACTCCATGGGCGCCGCCCTGCTGGATCTTGACGAACCCTGGAAAGTCAAGGCTCGCGCGCGCGATTACCTCATTTCGCCGCAGATGTTGTACGAACAGGTTGGCGACGTCCCGAACGTCGTCTTTCCGTGCGCGGCGCTCGTGGACGGACCCACCGGCCGAATCACGGTCTACTACGGCGGCGCGGACACCGTCGTCTGCATCGCCCACGGCCACGTAGGCGAAATCGTGGAGTGGGTGAAGGCCCGCAGCTAATTCATACGCTCCCGGCGAGCGAGCCGAGCGAGCACTTCCTCTTCTCACTGGGGCCGCCGAAAGGCGGCCCTCAGTGATTCACGAGGGCGCGGTGTCAGTCGGCCGCTGCGGCCGGCTGTGCAGATGCCAGCACGTCCACGCCCAACCGATCCAGAGCGCTGAGGACCGCCTTCATCGAGGCCGTGGTGATGTTGGGGTCGATGCCTACGCCCCAGCACGACTCGCCGTGCGAGCGCACTTCGACGTATGCGACGGCCGTTGCCTCTTCGCCCGCGCCGAGCGCATGCTCGGCGTAGTCGAGAACCTCAACCTCCACGTCAAGATCGCGGCGCAGCGCGTGAACCAGCGCGGAGATGGGACCGTTGCCCTGTCCGGAGATCGTTCGTGCCGCTATTGCCGTGGCCAGATCGGCGCGGACCTGGACGCCCTCGTGTGTCGCGCTGGTTTCGTAGCCGGCGAGGCACGTGACCGGCGCCGCGGGAAGNNCACCGGCTGAACTCGATCTGGAGGCGTCGCGGCAGATCCATCCCGTGCTCGGTCTTCATGATGTACGCGACGCCGCCCTTGCCGGACTGGCTGTTCACGCGTATGACCGCTTCGTAGCTGCGCCCGACGTGTTTGGGATCGATCGGCAGGTACGGCACTTCCCAGGTGTGATAGTCGGGCGGGAGCGCCTCCATGCCCTTCTTGATCGCGTCCTGGTGCGAGCCGCTGAACGACGTGTAAACGAGATCGCCAACGTACGGATGGCGCGGGGACACGGGCAGGCGGTTGCAGTGCTCCGCGATCCGGCGCAGCTCGTCGATGTCGGTAACGTCCAGTTTCGGGTCGATGCCCTGGCTGAACATGTTCATCGCGAGGTTCACGACGTCCACGTTGCCGGTCCGCTCGCCGTTGCCGAAGAGCGTGCCCTCGATGCGATCCGCGCCGGCCATCAGCCCGAACTCGGCGGCGGCCACTGCCGTCCCCCGGTCGTTGTGCGGGTGTAGCGACAGGACGATGGAGTCGCGGCGGGGCGTGTTCCGGTGGAACCACTCGATGACGTCGGCATAGATGTTCGGCGTGTACATCTCCACGGTCGCGGGCAGGTTGATGATGATCGGCCGCTTGGGTGTGGGCTGGATCACGTCCATGACCGCGACGCAGATCTCGAGCGCGTACTCGAGCTCCGTCCCGGTGAAGCTCTCCGGAGAGTACTCGTACCGGATCTCCGTCTCGGGGATCCTCGCCTCCTGCTCCAGGCAGATCTTCGCGGCCTCGACCGCGATGTTGGTCACGCCCGCCTTGTCGGCGCGGAAGACGACGCGGCGCTGCAGCACGGACGTGGAGTTGTAGAAATGCACGATCGCCCGCCGGGCGCCGCGGAGCGATTCGTAGGTGCGCTCGATCAAGTCACGGCGGCACTGCGTCAAGACCTGGATCGTAACGTCGGCCGGGATCAGGTCCTCTTCGATCAGCTGCCGGATGAAGTCGAAGTCGGGCTGCGAGGCCGCCGGAAATCCGACTTCGATCTCCTTGAAGCCCATCGCCACCAGGGCCTTGAACATGCGCAGCTTGCGCCCCGGGTCCATCGGGTCGATCAGGGCCTGGTTCCCGTCGCGCAGGTCCACGGAGCACCAGATGGGAGCCTTCTCGATCTCCCGGTTGGTCCAATCGCGGTCGGCGATGCGGAGCGGGAGCGGACGGAAGGGCGTGTACTTCTCTACCGGCATCGAGTTGGGACTGGCTGGTACGGGAGGCATCTTTCGGTTCCTTCTGGTCGCTATCTGGTCCGCATTGCTCGCTGCGGGCTTGCGCGTGGGTTTCAGGGAAAACAAAAACCTCCTGCCAAGTGCAGGAGGTCAACGGCGAGCACCCTGATGGGGCTCGCCTCAGGTAAGGAGGAGGCTGCTGGAGAAGACGAAGTTGCTCATGTGTCCCGGCATTGTAGTGGGTTCTACGCAATAGCGGTATCGGTACTTTCCGACGCGGCCCGCAGTGCGAGCCGCTTTGCCCCGTCTCACCGGCCGATCCTTTCAGCCCACGCTCAGTCCAGGCCGCCTCGGACACGTCACCCTGACTCCGCTCCATGTCCGACCCAAACGGACGTGGCACAGGTGGAGGGGTACGGTGCGTGTCCGAACAAGCCGAGCGGCGGCCCTGCTCGTGGTCATCCTTGTCGCGGCCGGCTGCCAGTCGCAGACGCCGCATTCGCCGGGCCCGTCCGGCGCCGGCCCGGTAGATTCGGGCGCACCTCGGGCGAGCGCCGCGGCGCCGTCCACGCCGCCCACGCCGTCCACGCCGCCCACGAGCGAGTCGCTCATCGCCGCCGCGCTCGCCTCCGGCAAGATCACGTACGAGCAGTCGCTCCTCGATCGCGCGCTCGCCCTCTACGACTCCCCCACCCTGCCGAGCGAGTTCCGCAGCCCGGTCGCAGACGCTGAGGCCGCTTCGGACCTTCTCGGCGAGATCGCCGGCAAGGAAGCCACTCTCAGCGGGGATCTGCTGGCAAAGCTGGCGCCCTATCGCGCCCGGCCGTCCGACCCGGTCAGCATATTCAATCAGTCACCTGCGGCCGCGGGCGCCGTTCCGGTCGCCGGAGCAGGCGTCGTCGTTGCCGCGGCATCGGTGCCATGGCAGAGCTGGCCGGCCGCCGGAGGAAAGGCCCGAGTCTGGGTCAAGGCCGCCACGGCGGCCGGCGCGGCCGACGAACTCGCGCAGCGCGCGTCTGCCGTGTCGAGGGTGTGGAATGCATTTTCCGGCATCTTCACGTATCCAATTCCCGACCTGGCCGCGATCCCGACTGCTGCCATCAATCCGGACGGCGCCATCGACTTCTACTTCATCGACATTGGTAGCGTCGATCCTCGGCGTCAGACCTGCGCGACTAACCCGACGAACGAGGTCTGCACAGTCAGCGCGCGCAAGCCGGGTTTCGCGGCCGCCACGGCGCCGTTCACCGGCAACAAGTCGTCCGGGTACGTCGTGCTCGACGCGTCGCTCACGGGCGCCGATGAACTCGACAAGATCGCCCACGAGCTCGCGCATACAGCTCAGTTCGCCTACGACTTCAACGAGGCGTCGTGGCTCAAGGAAAGCACGGCGACGTGGGTGGCCTACAAGGTCGACCTGAACCTGCGCCAGCCGACCCCATACCAGTATTCGTGGCTTCCTGGACTCTTCGCCAGCCTGGACAAGACGCTGACGCGAGAGACCGACGACAACGCCTACGCCTCATGGCTGTACTTGCAGTTCGCGTCGATGGAGAAGGGCGACGGAGTGGTCACGGAGATCTGGAAGGCGGCTGCGGCGGACGGCGTGCAGGGCGCCAACGCGGCGGACCAGGTCTTCCCGTTCGCGGATCACTTCGACAAGTTCGCCGTCCGCAACTGGAACGAGGATCCGGTCAAGCCCCAGTACAAGACCGCCGATACGAACTTCCCAGGCAACGGGCCTATCCTCCGGAACTCGGTAAAGACGCTGGAAGGCGGCCAGAAGGACTCCCTGGACGTGAACCTGTCGCCGCTCGCGAGCGCCTACTTCCAGTACGACTTCACGCCCACCGTTCGAGACATCACGTTCGACAACGCCCTCCAGGGCTACAGCGACGCGCACGTGTGGGCGATCAAGACGATCGCCGGCAAGGACCAGCCGCCCGAGGACTGGACGAACTCCGCGAAGAAGGAGTTCTGCCGCAACATCCCCGAGCAGGACGTGACCCGGATCATCCTGATCGTCAGCAACAACAACATGACCGACAGCCTGTCCAACACCGACCCGTCCAAGATGACCGCGGGGTCGACCGGCTGCAGCGGCTGGACCGGCACGATGAGCGCTACCGAGTCGTGGGATCTGGAAGGCGGCCACGGCACGGGAACATCCACGTTCACAGGCACGTGGACGATCGATCCCGATGGCAACGCCGACTGTCCGCCGAAATCTCCGGACGGCTGCGTGCTCCTGCGACCTTCCGGCACCATCTCCTGGACCTGGGACTCCCATCATGCGCAGCCCAAGTGCGACCAGACGACGAGCGGAACCAAGGCGGCCGGCACGGAGACCCACGATGACCAGCAGCTCTTCTACATGCGTCCGCTCGACAAGGATCACATCCAGTACTGGGGATGGGCTTCGTTCCAGGCGCCCGAGCTCAGCTGCATCAACCTGATCCTGATCGGCGCCGCCCCGCCGTCGTTCTTCCACATAGATGAAGGCTCCGCGAAGGCTAACGGTCCCGATGGAACCGGAGGCACCTGCTTCAACTCGGACTGGCAGATCGACACCAAGGCAACCAAGATCTCGGGGACTTGTATCTCCTACAAGTACGAGCACTCGTTCGCGTCGTTCACGTGGGACCTCACGAGGGTCGGGCCCTAGACGAGCAGGATCCGGCCGTGTCTGGCACTCTCGGGGCGATCGACACGCCATCGAGAGGTGGGGCTTGGCTTCCATTCGACTTCTTCGCTGGGATCTGCTCGCGGTCGTGCCGGGGGCGCTGATCGGGCTCGCGGCCGTCGCTCTGGTCCTGGCTCCGCAGTCCGGACCTCTCGGGCTGATGCTCATCTTCGAGCCGCATCTGTTCATCGGGGTGCTCGTAATCCTCACGCCGGTGGCGGCAGTCGCCCGTGCCCGCCGCCTGGGTATCGTGCTGCTCGCTGTTCTGATCGCGGGCGGAGGGCTGTTCGGGTCCGAGTGGGTCTCGGCGCCGTGGAGTGCCGCATCGCGCCACGACATTGCCGTCATGACGTGGAACCTCCAGTACGGGACGCGGACCCCGTCGGAGACCGCTGCCGCACTGGAGGGAGTCACCGCCGACGTCGTCGCTCTCCAGGAACTCGAGCCGGACAACGCCTCGGCCATCGAGGCGGACGCCGCGATCACGGCGCGGTATCCGTACCGAGCCATGGCCCCGCGCGCCGGCGCCTGGGGAGTGGCGGTTCTGAGCCGCTACCCCATTCGGGACGTCGAGAAGGCGTACCCGCCGGCAGTCGTGGAGATGATCGTCGACACGCCGCGAGGAACTGTCCGCGTCATCGATGCGCATCCAAACCACGCCGAGATCGGCACGGTCACGCCCCTCCTGTTGCCCATGATCTACGACCCGGCCAATCGAAACGCGGAGATCTCCATCATCCGTGGCCGCATCGATGCCGCGCTGGCGGCCGGCGAACGGCTGCTCGTCCTCGGCGACTACAACACCGCCCCGTCCGAACCCGAGTACAGGGTGCTCACGGCGGGGCTGCGCGACACGCACGTTGAGGTGGGCGAAGGGCCGGGCTGGACGTGGCGGCCCAGCCGCATCGACTTCCTGCCGATGGGCTTCCTCAGAATTGATCTGCAGCTGACGGCGGGGCGGATACTCCCCGCCTCAACCGCGATCGACTGCTCGGTCTCCGGCGATCATTGCCGGCTGCTTGGTGACTACGAGATCGACTGATGCGCCAGGTGCCCCGGCGCCTCGCGGGCCGAACTATGAGTCGTACACTCTATGTTCATCGCGCAACATTTTCGTGAGGCGGCCATGCGGGGACTGAGGCCGGCCGCACCCACCCCGTCACCACACGAGGAGTTCTGCGTGCGCCGCCGATTTCTGCTACCGGCTATGGCCCTCCTGCTCCCTTTGCTTCTCGCCCCCGCCGTCGCTGCCACTTCCGGCCAGACGGCAGACTCGCTCGGCCAGACCGTCGGCTGGAATGTAGCCATCAGCCCGACAAACCTCCTGGCCCAGACCTTCACGACGCCCAACAAGGTCGAGCGGCTTGACTATATAGAGGTCTTCCTTCACGGATCCACCAACGGAGCCGTCGTCGACGCCTGGGTCAAGGCCGGAGCTCCTGCCACGACCGGCATTGCGGGCACGGACGCCACGGTCAACGTGGGCGCCGGCTTCACGAACAACTGGGTCACGCTTACTCCCGCTACAAGCATCACGCTCGCGGCCAACTCGCAGTATTCGGTGATGTTCCGGGTGACCGACGCGACGAACACGACCACGGTCGCCGGCGAGAATCACGCGGAGTACTACCCGGATGGCGCCGCGTACGGCTACGACGGAGCGACCTGGACCACTCCGGCTCCCGGCGACAGCCAGGATCTGGCCTTCCAGGTCTTCATGTCCCCGGTGCCCGGCACCACCGACCAGCATCAGAACGCACACGGCACGCCGATCGGCATCTCGGTCACGGCGCAGACCTTCGTCGCCGGAGTGACCGGAACCCTGAACGCCGTCTCCCTGTGGAGCGCAGGCACGGACGGCACCCAGAACGTGACCGTCGAGATCTGCTCGACGGCGAACGGGATCGACTGCGCGGGTCCTGCTTCCGGCGTGGTCGCCAATCCGGCCCTCGATCCGGGAGTCCTTGCCAGCGCCGCGGTGGGAGTGAACCACGGGGATGGACAGTGGACGGACTTCGTCTTCAGCTCGCCGCCCTCGATCGTCGCCGGGACCATGTACGCCATAGTCGTGCTGGGGGATGCGGGATGGAGCGGCGTAGCCAGCAACGCCTACGGCCCCGGCGTAGGGTTCTTCTACGAAGCCGGCTGGTCCTCCATGAACGGCGCACCGGTGTTCGACCTGGCGTTCCAGACCTTCGTCACCGCAGCCGCCCTGCCGACGCCTCCGCCGTCGGGCGCGACTCCTCTGCCGTCGGGCGCGACTCCTCTGCCGTCGGGCGCGACTCCTCTGCCGTCGACCGCGACGCCGCCGCCGACGAGCACCGGCGCGGCCGCCGCGGACTCCGGCGGCCCGGCCCCACTGCCGACCCTTCTTACCCTGACGGTCGCGCTCTCAACCGCGGCCATCGTCCTGGCGAGACGCTACGGGATCATCTCGCGGCGCTAACCGGCCATTCAACGCAAGGTCGCAGACGGCGCTCGGTCCCCAGGGATCGGGCGCCGTTTCCTGTATGGGGATCAGCGTCGTGACCTCAAGCACGTCTGTCACGCGCAATCGCGCAAGCGGCTGGATCCGGCCGGACCGACTGTGTCAGGCTAGCAAGGAGTCGGGGCGATCGGAACGGAGGCAAGCATGTTCGGTGGGGTCGAAGCCGGCGGGACCAAGTTCGTCTGCGTCATCGGGACCGGCCCCGATGACATTCTTGCGACGCAGCGGATCGAAGTGACCGGCCCCGCGGAGACGATCCAGGCTGCCCTCGAGTTCTTCCGTCGGGCGGTTGAGCCGGGGAAGCCGCTCGCCGCGATCGGGATCGGCTCCTTTGGACCGGTCGAGCTGCGGCCTGACCAGCCTCGATACGGNNGGTTACGACACCGACGTCAACGCCGCCGCGCTGGCGGAAGGCCGCTGGGGAGCGGCTCGAGGGTTGGCCTCCTACGTCTACCTGACCCTCGGGACGGGCGTGGGGGGCGGGGCCGTTATCGATAGCAAGCCACTCCACGGACTCGTCCACCCGGAGATGGGCCACATTGCCGTCCCTCGCCGCCCCGGCGATCGATTCGAAGGCGTATGCCCGTTCCACGGCGACTGCTTCGAAGGCATGGCCAGCGGGCCGGCGATCGGCGCTCGGTTCGGCCGGCGCGCCGAGCTACTCGAAGGAGCTGATCGAGTTTCGGCAGTGGAACTGGCGGGGTTCTACCTGGCCGCAGGCGTCCGGTCGATTGTCTACGCCCTGGCCCCCGATCGGATCGTCGTTGGCGGCGGCCTCTCCGAGATGCCCGGCGTATTGGCAGCGGCGCGCGCCGAGTTGCGAGGCCAGTTGAGAGGCTATCCGGACCTGCCGGAGCACAACGATGTGGAGTTCCTGGTTCCGGCGCTTCTCCGCGGTATGGCCGGTCCGTTGGGGACGCTCATCCTGGCCGAGCAGGCGCCGAAACTCGCCGGTGACACGGACGCTTCCGAGATCGCCTAGGTTGGGGTCATGCGGGTCAGATGCGGGCGGTGGAACGCGGCGAGAGATCCAAATCCGCGGCGCGTGCGACGCGGAGACCCAAGCGCAGCGCCTTCGACACGCCACGATCGTCCGGGTAGATGTGGGCAAGACTGGCGTGGAATAGGCCCGGCAGGCCCGTCTCGACCGGGAGGCCCGGCATCGGCCCGCCCGGCTTCGGCACCGGTTGCGCGAAGCGATCTCGGCTCACGTGCACTCCCACGATCCAGTCCCGTTCGAAATTGGGGTTCAGCGCTCGCAGCGCGGGGATGACAGCGTCCACCAGCGCCTCCGGCTCGGCTTTCCAGGTGGTGCCGTCCTGCTCGACGTAGTGCGCGAGGTACACGATCGTGCGGCCGCCGTAGCGGTCGGCGGGAATGAAACTCGTGTGCTCAATGATCCCAACACAACCCAGCCCCAGGCGGTCGGTGACATTGACCCAGTAGTAGCTGCTGAGCGAATGCGACAACTCGAGGAGGACGCACACGATGCCGCGATAAGGGATGTCGCGAATGGCCGACGAGTAAGACGGTGGAAGCTCCACGATCCGATCAAGGATGGGGCCACTGACACAGGCGATCACGACCGGTGCCGTTAGGCGCGCCGGGCCGTCGGCTCCTTCCAGGTCGACCGCCCAGCCCTCGGTGGTCCGGCGCAGCTCCCGCACTTGAGCCGAAGTCCGCAGGTCTACACCGTCCTGCACGAGTTGCGCGCCGTACGCCTTGGCCAGCGTGCCGATACTGCCCCGAAGGTAGCCGAGCCGGTCGCCTGCAGGCCCACGCGATCCGCCCCGTTGCCGAATCCGGGCCACGAGCCAGGCCATCGCCACCGAGTCTGCGTACTCGCCGAACTTAGCGTCGAGAAGCGGCCTCCAGAGCGTGTCATAGCCGCGTCGTCCGAACCAGCGCGGCCCTTCCTCGGACACCGCCACCCTATCGAGGTGCTTCCGGTCGCGCCGGACAAGCTGAACACCGGTCGCGGCGGCCATGCGGACGCGCTGGAGCAATGAAAGCGCAGAGAACCGCATCAGGTCGAGCGGAGTGTCGAACGGGAAAGTCCGTCCCAGGTGCATGACGGCCATAGGCCCTTTGTGCCATTCGAGGCTATCGCCGAGACCCAGGCGCTCGACCAGATCAAGAACCTCCCGATCCTGGGGAAAGATGTGGTGGTAGTACGCCTCGATCGGCTCGCCGCCCACATGGATGGCGCGCGCCAAGCCGCCCACTTCAGGCGCTGCCTCGATCACCGCTACGGAACGACCACGCCGGCGGAGTTCGTCCGCGGCGGCCAGCCCGGTCATTCCCGCCCCGATCACGATGACGTCCACGCTTTGGTCGACCATCCTCTTGCCGCCTCCCGCCGTAACTTGCCCCAAGGCCCGGTGGCTCCGCCAGTCTAGGGCCCGGCGATCAGCCTGGCGACGACACCGTCCTTGCTCTTGTGCACCACCTGGAACTCCGGGCTCAACTCGACGGACAGAACGAGCGGGTGCGACACCACCGTGTCGACGACGTAGACGTAGTCCGTCTCGAGCTCGGAATGAGCCTTGGTCCACGTGGCCAGGCAACTCGCATCGGAGTGCACACACAACTGCAATTGGGCGTATGAATCCAAGGCGTCGTCCCACGCGGACCGACTAAGCCACTCCCTGCCCTGCATAGTCGCCACGCTGACCCGGTCTGCAAGGGCCGGCAGCCACTCGCCGTATACGTCATTGGGCCATGGCGTGCCGGCGATCACGGCGAACCTGGCGTCGGCGGGCGTCTGCGATTTGATCCACGCCATGTCGCTGAAGCCGTTTGCGGTGACTCCGTCAAAGGGGGCATAGGACCCCGCCAACAGGTCGAAATCATCGACTGCGGACCACAGAAGGACCATCAGAAGCACCCCGCGGACCGCGTTGCTACGAAAGACATCCGGTCTCGGGATGCGGAGGACCCCCCGGCCGATCGCGTCGTAGAGCCCGTAGGAGCCCGCCAGCGCCATCGGAATAGCGGCGTACGTCGGCGCGCCCCGGGCTGCAATGACAACCTCCGCCAGAAGCCACAGGACGATGAACCACGAGCGGGATCTAGCCAGGACCAGGGCTCCAAGAAGACCGAGCCCAAGCACCGCTTGCACGAACAACTCGTCCGTCAAATCCAACTTGAGGATCATCGCGAACGATATGAGTGGGTCCACGCCCTGGCTCCCTGCCTGGGTCAGGCCGGAAAGCTGACCTCTCGAGGCGAGAAGGAGTAGCCACGGGAGGGTCACCAGGAAGCCGCCGACTACCACCCAGATCGTCGAAAGCAGGGCCGCCCGGTCCCTGACTCGCAGCAGGGCAAGTAGCGAGTAGGCAACCGCCGCGCACACCGCCGCTTCAGGGTGAGTGACGACTGCCAACCCCCCGAAGACGGCCGCGCCCACAACATATCGCGACTTCCCGGTCCGATACAGGCGCAGCAGCATCCAGATTCCGACCACGACCAGCAGTAACCCCGGCGCGCGAGTCAAGCCTCCGCCGGTAACCAGCCAGTCCCAGCCCCGTGGAGAGAGAGCGTAGATGAGGGCCGCCACGTAGGCATATGGCCTCCCGGGCAGCAGCTCGCGTGCGAGCAGGTAGACCATCGGAACAGTGAGGAACGCGACCAGGGGACCGGCGAATCGGACGATGGTCAGAGGGTCCGCGGGCAACAGTGCCGCCACCCACAGGGCCAGCGGCGGATAGGAGAACGGAACATCGCCGCCGTTGTACGTCGTGGTCGCCGGAATTGTCATCCCGGCGGCTCGGATGTCCCGGATCATGACGACGAACAGGCCGCCGTCGTGAAGCGGATTGGCCGACGTCAGCAGGGGTCCCAGCCGAAACAGCGCGCCGGCCAGGGTCACCGACAGGAC
>PMBG01000033.1 GCA_003153755.1 Chloroflexota bacterium
CCACAGCCGATCGATCAGCTCCGGTTTGTCCTGGAGAACGTGGATCGCGGCGACACAGGCGGCGGCCACGGCCGGCGGATGTGAAGTGGAGAACAGGAACGGGCGCGCCCGCTGGATCAGCACGTCTCGCAGTGCCTGACTCCCGGCCACGTAGCCGCCCAGCACGCCGATCGCCTTGCTCAATGTGCCCACCTGGATGTGGACCCTGCCGTGCAGGTCGAAGTGGTCCACCGTGCCGCGCCCGTTTCGCCCCAGGACGCCGGATGCGTGCGCGTCGTCGACCATCACCGCCGCACCGAACTCCTCGGCCGCCGCCACGATCCCCGGCAGCGGCGCGATGTCGCCGTCCATGCTGAAGACGCCGTCCGTGACGATGAGGATCAGCCGGTGAGGCTCGCCCGTGGCCGCGCCGGTGGCGGGGTCCAGACGGCCCGCGGCCCGCGCCTCGCGCAGTTTCTCGCGTAGCGCCGCCACGTCCTTGTGCGGGTAGACCACGCGCGGCGCCTTGCTCATCCGCATGCCGTCGATGATCGAGGCGTGGTTCAGCGCGTCGGACACGATGAGATCCTGCTCGCCGGTTACCACGGGGATCACGCCCGTATTCGCCGTGAAGCCCGACTGGAACGTGAGCACCGCCTCGGTGTGCTTGAACACGGCCAGGTCAGACTCGAGCTGCTCGTGCAGGCTCATGTTTCCGGCGATGGTCCGGACCGCGCCCGATCCGGCGCCGAACTCGCGCGCGGCGCTGATGGCGGCCTCCACCAGCCGCGGGTGCGTTGTGAGCCCCAGGTAGTTGTTGGACGAGAGGCTGATCAGCCGCTTCCCGTCGACGGTGACTTCTGCGGCCTGCGCTGACGAAAGCACGCGCATCGGCCGGTAGAGGTTCTGGCGCTTGAGCTCTTCGATTTCGTCGCCCAGAAAGCCGAGGGGGTCGGAGCCGGCGCCCGATTTCGACATCGAATCAGCCCTCCTGCGGTAGCAGAACGACCTTGCCGGCGACGCCCTGGGCCAGCAGGTCGAAGGCGTCGTCGTAGCGGCTCAACGGCAGCCTGTGAGTGATGATCGGGCCCACGTTGAGCCCCTCGCGGAGCAGCGCCGCGGTCTTGTACCAGGTGCGCCACAGCTCCCGGCCGGTTATGCCGTAGACCCGGACGCCGCGGAAGATGATGTCGTTGTTGAGATCGAGCGTGACCGGCTTGGACGGCAGGCCGAGCAGCGAGATCCGTCCCCCATTCGTTGTCATCTGGAATGCCTGGTGGATTGCGGCCTGCGCGCCGCTCATCTCCAGCACCACGTCCACGCCCGTGCCACCGGTCTCGCGGCGGATCTCCGCCACCACGTCGCCGGCGCCGTCGATCACGCAATCGGCGCCGAGCTGAGCGGCCATCTCGCGGCGGTGAGGCATGACATCCGTGGCGAAGACGCGGCCCGCGCCGGCGAACTTGCAGATCGCCACGGCCATCAGCCCGATGGGGCCGCAGCCGAGGATCGCGACGCTGGCCGTTGTGATCTCCTCCACGAACGTGGCGAAGACGGCGTTTCCCATCGGCTCCTGGATAGCGGCCACTTCCGGCGAAAGGCCCTCGCTCGGCCACGCGTTGCGCTCGGGGAGGCACATGTACTCGGCGAATGCGCCGTCCGCGTCGACGCCCAGGATCTTGAGATTCGCGCAGACGTGCTCGCGGCCGGTGCGGCACTGGTAGCAGCTCCAGTCGACCAGATGCGTTTCGGCGGCCACGCGGGTGCCCAGCGGGACGGCGCCGGTGCCGGGTCCGTGCGCCACTACGCGCCCGGCCATCTCGTGGCCGAATATGCGCGGAAGGAAGCTGCCCATCCGGCTCTGCGCCCAGTCATCCCAGCGGTAGATGTGGAGGTCGGTGCCGCAGAGTGACACGGCTTCGAGGCGGATCAGGATCTCGCCCGGGCCCGGCCTGGGCACGGGGACTTCGCGCAGCTCGGCGCCCGATTCGGGCTTAGCCTTGACCAGCGCGCGCATGGTCCGGGGGATTCGAAGATCGATGGAGGTGGCGGCCGCGATCGCCAGCGCCGATCCGGCGGCATCGGCGCCGCCGTCGGGGGAGGCGTCGTTCGGTACAGCGGTTGGATCTATGTCGCCGACCACGCGTCGATTGTGCCACTAACCAGGAACGGTGGCTCTGGCACGTTCAGGTGCGAGGCGTCCGGCGGTTGGTCGGGCGGGCGATCGGGCGGGCGCGCGGCGGCGGGCGATCGGGCGGGCGCGCGGCGCGCGGGCGAGCCCGCCAGAGCGTGTCAGGCGCCGGCCATGAACCTGGCCGCCGGGGATCCGGCCGGCGCGTTGCCGTCTTCATCGGTTATCGGGTTGGTCAGGCTGCCGATCCGTTCGACCTCCACGCGGACGAGGTCGCCCGGCTCCAGGAATACCTGAGGCTCGCGGAAGACGCCGACACCGCTGGGAGTTCCGGTGATGATCACGTCGCCCGGATCCAGCGTCACTTCCGCGCTGATGATCGCGATCAGGTCGGCAATGCTGAAGAGCAGATCGGACGTATTGCCGTCCTGCATCTGGACCGCGGTTCCCGCGTCCGCGCCCGAAGCGGCGGTGCGCCAGGAACGGACCGAAAGGCCGCGCCCATCGCCCGGTCCTCCGTCGGCGGACATTTCGTCGGCCGTCACGAGAATGGGCCCGAGCGGCAGGAACGTGTCCGAGCCCTTTGCCCGAAGCCACTGGCCATCACCTTTTTCGCCCGGACGCAGCGCCTTTGCCTGACCCTGCCAGTCGCGGGCCGTCACGTCGTTGGCGGCCGTGTAGCCCGCGACGTAGGAGAGCGCCATGGCCGGCCGGACGCGGCTGGCGCGCTTGCCGATGATCACGGCCAGCTCCGCCTCCAGGTCCAATGCGTGGGTGCCTGCAGGCTTTCGGATCGGGTCGCCGTCGGCCGTTACCGCGTTGGCGAACATGGAGAACAGCACGGGGCGTGCCGGCCGCTCGAGTCCCTGCTCGCGGATGTGGTCGAGATAGTTGTAGCCCACGCCCACGATCTTGCCGGGGCGTGCGATAGGCGAATGGAAGCGGAACTCGCCTGCGGGCAGGGCCATCGCCTCCAGCATGGCGGGCGCGGCCGTGGACATGCCCTGCCGGATGCCGGTGAACTCGGGATCGGCGGCGATGAGTTCCGAGAGCGTCAGACGACCGATCGACTCGGGCATGGGCCAGCCGGCGATGCGCGCGAGCATCTCGAGCGGAAGAGCGGCACCGCTCTCGAGCAGGATGGCCGTGCCGGCGGCATTGGCACGGCCGGCGGGCGGCGCCGAGGCG
>PMBG01000074.1 GCA_003153755.1 Chloroflexota bacterium
AGCGGGTACCCGCACGGCCTCAAGTCCGAGAGCCTCGGCCACCTGCTGGAGCGCCGTCCGGAAGAAGTGATCCGCCGTGCGGTGAAGGGGATGCTTCCCCATAACCGCCTCGGTGCCCAGCAGCTGACCAAGCTGAAGGTCTACGCCGGCCCGACCCACCCGCACCAGGCACAGCGGCCCGAGCCGCTCGCCTGACGAGGAGCCTCATGACCACCCCTGCTTACTACTACGGGACCGGTCGCCGCAAGACTGCGGTGGCTCGCGTCCGGCTCGTTCCGGGATCGGGCGAAATCGTCGTCAACGACCGGACGCTGGAGGCGCACTTCGGCAACGCAATCGACGAAGCCGACGTCCGCATGCCGTTCAAGGTGACCGGCACCGAGGGCACGTTCAACGCCCAGATCAAGGTTGAGGGCGGCGGCGTCACCGGCCAGGCCGGCGCGATCCGCCACGGCATCGCTCGCGCGCTGCTGCAGCTCGACCCCGAGGCCAACCGCCTCCCGCTCCGCCACGCAGGCCTCCTTACACGAGACCCGCGCATGAAGGAGCGCAAGAAGTACGGACTCAAGCGCGCCCGCAAGGCCCCTCAGTACACCAAGCGATAGCACGGCTCGGGCGGCGCGTTGCGTCGTTGGGGCCTCCGGGCGTTCGCTCACGCACCTCAGGTGCGCTCGCTCGTGTCCTCGGTCCCGCCTAGCACTGAACTCGCCGGACTGGCGACGCAAGAGCCATCGGCGCCTGGGTTCGGCTCAGTCGGCCAATTGCATCGACATATCGCACGCGTCGGGTTCGCCCGGCGCGTGCATTGTTTTGGTCGCCCGGATGGCGCGGCGGGATGGCGCAGCTGCGACTGAGCGCGGCATCATCGGCTCATGACGGATCGGGCTGCTGTTCGCGAACTCATCGGGAGGGATCCGCCGCCTGAGGCGGTAGAGTGGGCGCGGCGCGCCGTTGCGACGAACGCACGGGTCGTGTCGGTCGTGGCGCTGGCCGGTGGCACGTCTCATGGGAACCACGCGCTGATCCTCGAGACGCCGGGTTCCACCGTGGAGGTGGTGCTTCGCCGATGGGTGCGGCCGGACTGGAGGGAGTCCGATACTGAGTACACGGCCGAGTACGAGTCGGCGGCGTACGGACTCCTTGCGAACACCCCGGTCCCGGCGCCGAGGCTTCTGGCGGCGGACGTCGACGGCGACGAATGCGATGTGCCGGCGCTGCTCCTGGCACGGGTTCCGGGTCTGAGGATCGAGCCGGGCGAGATGGCCCGTCTGGTCAGACCGCTGGCGGAGGCCATCGCTCTGCTCCACGCCTCGGTGGTCGCCGGGACCGAAACGGCGCTCCTCCCGTATCGTCCGTTCTGCGAGCCTGCCGCGGTGGCCGTACCGGTCTGGTCGAAGCATCCTGGGGCCTGGGAACGCGCCATCGGGCTATCGTCCCTGCCCGACAGAGACCCGCGCACCTTCATCCATCGCGACTACCACCCGGGTAACGCGCTGTGGGCTGGAGACGCCGTATCTGCGATCGTGGACTGGACGACGGCTTCGTGGGGACCCGCGTCGGTGGACCTGTCGCACATGCGTGTCAACCTTGCGCTGTCCGCGGGACCGGACGCCGCCGATGAGTTCCTCGCGGCCTACCGGTCCACATCCGGGAGCGGTCCTCTGGATCCGCTCTGGGACCTGAAGATGGCCGTCGACTTCGTCCCCGATTTCACAGCGGACCACATGACCGCCGGGCAATTGGGCCGCCTCGACGCATTCGTCCTCGCTGCACTGGCCTCGCTCTGACGCGCCGCCCATCGGGCGGCTACCATGGCCCCTCCGCCGCGACAGCCCGTGCCTGAGACGCGGGGCGGCGATCGGGGAGTGCAATCGTGGGTGCTTCGCTGCTGGGCCGGGACCTGCTCAGTTCCGCCGACCTGACGCGCGCCGACTACGAGCGTGTATTCGCCACGGCCGCCGAGCTCAAGCGCGAGTTCCGCGAGAACAGGAGACACGCGGCGCAGCCGCTCGCCGCCCGGAACGTGGCGCTGATTTTCGAGAAGCAGAGTCTGCGGACGCGCGTAACCTTCGAGGCGGGACTGAACCAGCTCGGCGGTCACGCGCTCTACCTTGGGGAAGGGATCGGCTTCGGAGTTCGCGAGAGCGTCTCGGACATCGCCCACAACCTTGATCGTTGGGTGGATGGCGTAGTCATCCGCACGTTCGATCACTCTGTCGTCAACGAGCTTGCGTCGGAGGCTCGGATCCCGGTCTTCAACGCCCTGACCGATGACGAGCATCCGTTCCAGGCGCTCGCCGACCTCCTGGCGCTCCGCGAGCATCTGGGCGGTCTCGAAGGCCGCGTGCTGACGTTCGTCGGCGACGGCAACAACGTGTACAACTCGCTCGCGCTGGCCGGCGCCACCATGGGCATGGAGATCCGCCTTGCCCATCCTGTTGGCTACGGTCCCCAAGCCATGGTCGTCGCCGCGGCGAAACGGCTGGCCGTGGCCAGTGGCGGCAAGATCGTGGTGGGTCTGGATCCTCGTGAACTGGCGCCTGGTTCGGATGCGCTCTACACGGACGTCTGGGTCTCGATGGGACAGGAGCAACAGTCCCGGGAGCGTGTTGCGGCATTCGCCGGATACACGGTCGACACGGCGCTTCTGAACCGCGCCGGCCCACTCGCCGTGGCGATGCACTGCCTTCCGGCGCACCGCGGCGAGGAGATATCCGCGGAAGTTCTGGACGGGGATAGAAGCCTTGCCCTGGAACAGGCGGAGAACCGTCTTCATGTTCAGAAGGCATTTCTGGTCGAGTCAATTGGGCGGTGATGGCGTCGGCGAGCCGAAAACCCCGACGGACTGGGCAACTGCCTTAGGACCAAGCGCGTTCGTTCGCCGACGCAGGTACCCGAGACTTTCGATTGGATGGAAGTCATGATGTGCGAATGACGGACGATCTATACGAGCGCTACAAAGAGGCGCTGCGGGTCGGCCATGTAGCCGTTCTTCGCGGGGCTCTCGAAGAGGCAACTGAGGCATATCGGCTTGCCTCCGCGATCGCGCCGTCGCGCGCCCTGCCGCACACGAGTCTGGGCGGGGTACTGCTCCGTTTGGGTCACCTGGAAGAGGCCCTCGTCGAGTACGCGGCGGCGGTTGCCCGGGCGCCACACGACGAAGGCGCACTGTTGGGGCAGGCGGAGGCGCTGGCGATGGCCGGTCAGCGCGTCGATGCCGCGGCAGCGCTGGACCACGTTTCCGAGATCCAGGAAGCGGCGGGTCGACTCCCGGAGGCAGCGGACACTCTCAGGCGAGCGATCGAATTCGACGATATCCCTGACCGGAGTCGGCGCCAGCGTGGGCTCCTCAGGCAGATCAGGCTCTCAGCAGGTGACCAGGCCGCCGAACAGCTCCTTGCGCGCGCTCTCCGGCTCCGCGACGAACCGGGCGGAGGGTCGGCCGACTTGCCCAGGGCGAATGCGCCGGCGGCAACCACGGCGCCGCCCCCCGAGTCCGAGGCTCCGCATGTGCGGACGCTGCTCAGCCGCGTAAACGAAGGCGTCCGATCTCAGGGTCGCCAGCCCGAAGAGGTGCCACCCGACCGCGACCTGGCGCCGTGGCCGGAGCGCTTCGTCTTCGGCATGGAGGCCGAGCGCAAGCGAGAGCCCGCGCCGGCCGCCATCCCCGAGCCTGAGTTGCAGCCCGAACCCGTTGCGGCCGCGCCCGAACCGGAGTTTGAGCCCGAACCGGTGGCCGCGCCAGAGCCGGAGCCCGAGCCCGCGGTTTGGGCCGCCGAGCCCGAACCCGAACCCGAACCCAAGCTCGGGCGCGAGCCCGAACCCGAACCCGAACCCGTTGCGGTATCAATCGCGGAGCGGCAGGAACTCGAGCCCGTCATCCTGGCGAGGGCTGCGGCTGCCGTTGGAGTCATGGAAGGCGCCATCGATACCGCCATCGTTCCGGCCGCGATCGGGGAGACCCAGCACCAACCCACCGGTGATGAGTTGCTGGCTGCCTCTGAAGCGGCGGAGCAAAACGGAGACTCCACGACTCTGCGGTCGCTGCTGCTGTGGACCTCTCGCGCCTATGCACGGGAGGGCCGTTTCGCCGCCGGCCTGGACGCCGCGCACAGGCTGCTGCAGCGGGCGCCGGGTGATGTAGACGCTCATCTCGTACTGGTAGAGCTCTACATCGCACGCGACTGGAACGGGCTCGCGGCCGAGAAGCTTGCTCTGCTGGGCCGTCTCGCGGAGCTGAACGGCGACGAAGAGACCCGCCAGCGACTCTGTGCAGTCGCGAGTCGTGCCTTCCCCAAGGACGAGCGTCTCGGGTCGCTCTGCGCCTAGCTGCGGGCGAGAGCGCCGTGGCGCGGCCCGAGGGCCGGTCGCCAGCTTGCGGGTATAGACTATCCATCCGATGCCACTGATACAGTCGGCGCTCGACAAGGTCAGCCCGAACGTCGTGGCCGACATCGCCATCACGGCCCTGTTGATCTACTGGCTGTTCAGCCTGATCAGGGGCACGCGCGCGGTACGGCTGCTTGTCGGCGTGTGCCTGCTGCTTCTCGTCTACGCCGCGGCGCTCACCTTCGACCTCAGGCTCCTGACGGTCATCCTGCAGACCGGCGCCTATGTCGGGCTCTTCGCTCTGGTTGTTGTGTTCCAGCCGGAACTCCGCAGGGCACTCGACCGCATCGGCAGCCTCGGCTCCCTGGGCTGGCTCATATCGTCGGCCGAGCAATCGATCGCGACCCACGTTTCGAGCGAGGTCGCGGCCGCCGCGGCCCGGCTATCGCGTGAAGGGCATGGGGCGCTGATCGTCATCGAACGCGAGACCGGCCTCCAGGAGATCGCCGAGAACGGCGTGATGCTCCATGCGGATATTTCCGCTGAACTCCTGGTGACCCTGTTCTCCCCGCGAACGCCGCTGCACGACGGCGCGGTGGTCATTCGAGGCGAGAAGATCCTTGCCGCAGGCGCCTTCCTGCCCTCGACCGAAACCTCGATTCCACTGGAACGCTTCGGTACACGGCACAAGGCTGCCCTTGGAATGACCGAGCAGACCGACGCGATAGTGGTTGTCGTGTCCGAAGAGAGCGGCAAGATCAGCCTAGTGGAGCGGGCACGCATCGTTCGCAACCTCGACGAGACCAGGCTTGCTCGGGCGCTCACCGCTCTCCTTCACCCCGAAACCTCCGGGTCCATCTTCGGCCAGCGGCGCGAGAATCGGCGGCATGTTGGGCCCACGGTCAGAGATCTGGCGCGCCGCGCCCGCTTCAGGGCCCTCCCCAGCTCCGGCTCCGGCAGGTCGAGAATGCGGCGAGGCTCCAAGGACGCGGTCCCCGACGCCGGTTCGATGGCGCCGGCTGAAGGCGAGGACAAGTCGACATGAGGGTGTTTCACTTCATCGTGCGTAACGCCCCGCTGAAGGTGGGGGCGCTCGTGCTGGCCGTGATCCTGTACGTGGCGATGGTTGCCCTGCAGAACACCGCACAGTGGCCGGGAACCGTTGCCATCGATGTCGTTAACCAACCGACCACCGGCTACCTCATCACGCCGGTCGTGACGGATCTCATCGTCGACAAGATCCGGTATATAGCGCCGCCCGACGTTCGCGTCTCGCAGTCGAGTTTTCGCGCCTCCATCGACCTTGCGAACGTGAAGCCCAGCGAGACCGACACCGCCCTCGTGCGTGTCCAGCTCAAGGCGGAGGATCCGCGGATTCAGATCATCGACTATCAACCTCAACAGCTGACGGTCCAACTCAACCCCATCGTGTCCAAGACGGTTCCCGTCGTTGTCTACAAGGCGAATGTCCCTACCGGTCTCACGCCCGGCACGCCGGTGCTGAGCTTCAACTCCGTGAAGGTGACCGGGCCGTCGCGGTTCGTGCAGCAGGTCGCCTACGCTCGCGCGCCGGTTCGGATCGACAGTTCCGGGTTGGATGTGAGCGAAGATGTAGACCTCGTCGCCATGACCAGCGAGGACGTCCAGGTGGACAAGGTGAGCTTCAACCCGCGCCAGGTGAACGTTAAGATCCAGGTTGTAAGCCAGAGCCGCAGCGAGACCGTCCCGATCAATCCGCCCACTGTCGGCACGCCGGCATCCGGTTACTACGTCGCCTCGGTCGATGTGCAGCCACCAGTCGTGCTGGTTCGCGGCCAGGCGGACGCGCTGGCTCGGCTGGCCGGCAAGGCGAGCACGAAGGCGATCTCGATCTCCGGGGCAACCGGCGACGTCACCGCCCAAGTCGATCTGGATCTCCCCGACGGAGTGACGGCCGACCTGTCGACCACGGTCACGGTTGTGGTCCACCTGCGCTCCGATCCGATCTCACGCAGTGTCACCATCGGCGTCGCGCCGGCGGGCGCGCACTCCAACCTTGTCTATACTCTCTCGACGCCGAGCGTGGTCGTGACCCTCGGCGGGGCTACCGCGTCACTCAACGCGTTCGATACGTCCACCCTGGTGGGAACCGTATTCGTCGGGGATCTGGGCGTCGGAGTCCACACACTCTCTGTCAGCGTCTCCGTGCCGCCCGGGATCAGGGTGGTGGCCATAAACCCGGCCCAGGTCACCGTGACCATACTCGCAGCCCCCACGCCGATCCCGTCGGCGTCGCCCGGCCCCTAGGAGGAGCCCGCCTTTTGCCTCGTCTGTTCGGCACGGATGGAATCCGTGGGATAGCGAACGTCGACCTCAAACCAACCCTTGCATATGCACTTGGCCGGGCTACGGCTCACCGGCTCGCCGGATCTGGCAGGGCCATCGTTGTCGGGCAGGACACTCGCCGCTCCGGCGACATGTTCGCGGCGGCAATCGTGGCGGGCGCAACGAGCATGGGCGTCGACGTACATCTCGTCGGCGTCGTCCCGACTCCGGCACTCGCCTACATAACCGGCGCCGGGAAATTCGCGGCAGGAATAATGGTTTCAGCTTCACACAATCCGGCCCGCGATAACGGGCTGAAGGTGCTCGATGAGCACGGCATGAAGCTCGACGAGGACGTCGAGGACGACCTGGAACGCCTCATCTGGGGTTCCGAGGAACTGCCCGCTGCCCAGGCCGACGATCTCGGCCTTGCCATTCAGGACCGAGAGTTGCTCGACCTGTACCTGAACCACAGGCTCGCTCTGGCCGCGACGATCCGGACGAGCCTTCACGTCGTGGTGGATTGCGCCAACGGGTCGGGCGGAATCGGCGCCGGACGGATCCTCGAAGCCACCGGCGCTCGGGTGGATGTCATCTTCAACGATCCAGACGGACTCAACATCAATCACGAATGCGGGGCTACGTCGCCCGCCGCCCTCTGCCGCGAAGTCCTGGCCCGCGGGGCGGACGTTGGGTTCGCGCTCGACGGCGACGCGGACCGCCTGATCGCGGTCGACGCGGCAGGTCNNAGGCGGTCGAGGTCGCCGGCGGGCAGATCATACGGACCCCCGTGGGCGACAAGTACATCCTCGAAGGAATGATCGTGAACGGAGCCGGCCTGGGTGGGGAGAAGAGCGGCCACGTCATCATCCTGGAGCACACTACGAGCGGCGACGGCGTCGTGACGGCGCTCGAGATCCTGTCCGTCATGGCCCGAACCGGTCGCACGCTGGCCGATCTCGCGACCCAGGTCCCGATGCTCCCGCAGCAGCAAAGGACGATTCCGGCTCGGCATCGAGACCAGTGGGAAGGCGACCTGAAGCTTCGCAAAGCCATCGCGCGCGCCGAAAGCCGGCTCGGTCCGGCCGGCCGGGTCCTCGTCCGCCCGTCGGGTACGGAGCCAGCGATTCGCGTCATGGTGGAGGGCACGGAGGCCGGCCTGGTGGTCGAGCTGGCCGACGAATTGGCTGCCCTTGCCGGGGAGCGGCTAAACTAGCCACCTTCGCCGGGGGCGTGGTCGCTGGACCGGGAGAGACATATGTGCGGAATCGTTGGATATACCGGGCCCCGAGAGGCCGGACCCGTCCTGCTCGACGGGCTCAGACGNNCTCGGCGGCGAGCCGCCCCGAGCCGGAGTGGGGCTCGGCCACACACGCTGGGCCACACACGGCCGGCCGAGCGACCTGAACGCTCACCCGCATACGGATTGCACCGGCCGCATCACTGTCGTGCACAACGGCATCGTGGAAAACTTCCGCGAGCTTCGCGCGGAACTGGTCTCGCGCGGCCACACTCTGGACTCCGAGACGGACACGGAGGTCGTTGCCCATCTCGTGGAGGACGCCTATCAGGGCGACCTCGCCGAAGCGGTCCGGATCGCGCTCCGCCGCCTGGAAGGCGCTTACGCTCTCGTGGTCATGCATCGCGACGAGCCCGAGCGATTGGTGGGGGCCCGGCTCAATGCGCCGCTCATCGTGGGCATAGGCGAGGGCGAGTCGTTCCTGGCCTCGGACGCGGCGGCGATCGTGGCCTACACGAAGCGGGTCGTGTTCATGAAGGACGGCGACGTGGCCGACCTCGGGCCGGGGACTGCCGTGTTCACCGATCGGGAGGGCGTACCGCTGGAGCGGACGATCGACACCATCCAGTGGTCCGCGGAGGCTGCCGAGAAGGGCGGCTACGCGCACTTCATGCTCAAGGAGATCCACGAGCAGCCCGCGGCCCTGACCTCGGCGATGAGCGGCCGGCTGCGCCACGACACCGTGTTCCTGGAGGAACTCGAACCGATCCGCGCGAGGCTGGCCACCATCGATCGCGTGGAACTGATCGCGTGCGGAACCGCGTACTACGCGTCGCTCGTGGGCGCGTCGCTCTTCCAGGAGTGGCTCGGAGTGCCAGCCCGGTCCACGGTTGCCTCCGAATTCCGCTACAGCCCTCCACCGCTGGACGCTCGCACGCTGGTGGTCGCCGTTACTCAGTCCGGCGAGACCGCCGACACGATCGCGGCCGCACGTCTGGCCGGAGACCGTGGCGCTCTCGTCGTGTCGGTCACCAACACGGTTGGTTCGGCCATCACTCGTGAATCACACGCCGCGGTCTTCCTGCAGGCCGGTCCTGAAGTGGCGGTGGCCGCTACCAAGACCTTCGTGACCCAGGTCGCGACTCTGGTCATGCTCGCCGCCGACGTCGCCCATCAGCTGGACCGCGTCCCGGCCGAGAAGGAACGCGAGCTGGTGGCCGCCCTGCGACTCCTGCCTGCTCAGGCCGAGCGAGCCATCGAACTCGCCTCGGCAACCGAGGAGATCGCGTCCCGATATGCGGACGCGGCCGGCTTCATGTACATCGGACGATCATTCGGATACCCGGCCGCGCTCGAGGGCGCCCTCAAGATCAAGGAGATCAGCTACCTCCACGCCGAGGGCTACGCCGCCGGTGAGCTGAAGCACGGGCCGATCTCACTGCTCGATGCCGACGTGCCTCTCGTCGCCATCGCGACCAGGTCCGCCGTGTACGAGAAGCTCATCAGCAACCTCATGGAGGGCAAGGCTCGCGACGCCCGCGTGCTGGCCATCGCCACCGAGGGCGACGAGCACATCACGGCGCTGGCAACCGACGTCTGCTGGGTTCCGGACACCCTCGAACCGCTCTCGACGATTCTGGCGGTCATCCCACTCCAGCTCTTTGCCTACTACGTGGCCGTCAGGCGCGGACGGGACGTGGACCAGCCACGCAACCTGG
>PMBG01000086.1 GCA_003153755.1 Chloroflexota bacterium
GGAAGAGGGGACTCGAACCCGCGACCCTCACCTTGGCAATGTGATGCTCTACCAACTGAGCCACTTCCGCTCGAAAACCACGCCAGCCCGTTTGTTGTGCCGAGAGCCAGGTTCGATCTTGCGACACCGCGATTTTCAGTCGCGTGCTCTACCGACTGAGCTATCTCGGCCCGACTGTCCGACTGGCTGCCCGTCGGCGCGGTGAAAGGTAACACGACCGGCCGAAAGGCTGCAAGGCGGGGCGCCCGTGCCGTCGCCGACGGGACCCTGGCGCTCCGTTGATACCGGGAATTGCGACTTTCGAGGAGTACCTCCCTACTCCATTCCGGACAGATACTGGACCGACGCCGGGTCCATCGGCTGCTCGCCAGTAAGCTGGCGAAGGCGGTTGATGCGATCGACGATGGGTGGATGCGTGGAGAACAGTGCCGAGCCGCCACCGAGCTTCTTCATCGGGTTGACGATGTACAGATGCTGCGTGGCACCGTTTACAGAGTGGAGCGACTCCCTGTCCGAGGCAAGCTTGGCGAGCGCGCTTTCCAGACCGTGCGGGTTCCGGGTGAGTTCCACGGACGATGCGTCCGCCAGGTACTCGCGTTGCCGGCTTACGGCCATCTGGACCAGGGCACCGAAGAAGTAGCTCACAACGGCCATCACTAAGCCGACGACCAGCAGGATTATCGCCAGACCGCCGCCGCCGTTGTTGTCGTTGTCGTTTCCTCTTCGCCCACCGCCGAACCAGAACGTGTACCGCAGGAAGAAGCCCGCCAGCAGCGCGATGCTGCCGATCATGACCCCCACGAACAGCGTGAAGCGGATGTCGTAGTTGCGGATGTGCGACATCTCGTGGCCAAGGACGCCCTGGAGTTCCTCGCGGTTCATCTTCTGCAGCAACCCGGTGGTCACGGCAATGGACGAGTGCTGAGGATCCCGGCCGGTCGCGAAGGCGTTGGGAGATGGGTCGTCGATGACATAGACCCGGGGCATCGGTACGCCGGCCGCAAGGGCCATCTCATTCACGACGTTATACAGCTGTGGTGCCTGGTCGGCGGTGACTTCCTTCGCGTGGGAACTGGCGAGCACGAGCTTGTCGCCGCCGTAGTACGAGAACAGCCCGCTCAGGCTGCCGATCACGACTGCGATCACCAGAGCGCCCACCCCGAACGCAACTTCATGGCCCGAGCCGTAGCCGA
The DNA here is from genome assembly GCA_003153755.1 of Chloroflexota bacterium. Classification (GTDB taxonomy): domain Bacteria; phylum Chloroflexota; class Limnocylindria; order Limnocylindrales; family CSP1-4; genus Fen-1039. The sequence continues at coordinate 1,194 of PMBG01000086.1, forward strand.
TGCTGAACCCGATTACGAATCCGAACACGGCCAGAAACAAGATCACGACAAGGGCGAGCAGGAGCGAGTTGCGGCGATTCGCCGATTGTTCTGCGTAGAACGTGGTCAAGGGAATGGAACCTCAGGGCGCGGTGGCCGCCCGAGAAGTCTCGGACGGCCCCGCAATGCCTATCCCAGGTTGACGACCGGGACTTCGGCGGCTTCCGGCTCGGCCGCGAAGAACTCGCGCTTGGTGAAGCCCAACGGGCCGGCGATCAGCACGTTGGGGAAGACCTGCAGCGAGTTGTTGTACTCGAGGACGGTCGCATTCAGATGCTGGCGCGAGAACGAGATCTGGTTCTCGGTTGTCGTCAGCTGCTCCTGCAGAGAGAGGACGTTCTCGTTGGCCTTGAGCTGCGGGTAGTTCTCCACGACCGCGAAGAGAGAACGCAGAGTGCCTGAGAGCGCGTTCTCCGCCTGTGCCTGCGCAGCTGTGCCCTGCGCGCCGGCGGCGATGGCGTTGGCGCGGGCTTCGGTGACGGCCGTGAGGACGCCCTTCTCGAAGTCCATGTAGCCCTTGACCGCGTTGACCAGGTTGGGGATGAGGTCGTGGCGGCGCTTGAGCTGAACCTGGATCTGGGCGTTCGCCTCGTCGACGCGGTTGCGCTTCGTTACCAGGCCGTTGTAGAGCAGGATCACGAAGACAACGAGGACGATCAGTACCCCGGCGATGATAAGCGGGACCATCAGTCCCTCCTCTAGTTCGGATTTGGCCGCATCCGTCGTCGTGCGGGAGATTCAGCATAGCAGGCAGGCGACGGCACGAGCCGCCCTACCGATAGAGAGACTCACTGCGCCGCCCGAAGGTTCGGTCCCGGACGCGGGCAGGTGTTCGTCCGAGCCCGGGATCGGCCAACGGGTGGTCAAGTCCCGACGGCTTCTGGTCCAGCGCGGCTTCAGACCGAGTTCAGGCGCCCAGACGAAGGTGGCAGTCCCAGGTCCCACCCTAACGAGGAGCGGGCACACGTCCATGAGTCAGCTAGAACGCCCTTCTCCGACGATCTCCCGCAGGAGCTGGTTCCTGCTGATCCTCGGAGGCGGTGTCCTGCTGAGGTTGGCTCTTGCATACGTCGCCTTCCCAGGGCAGGGCTTCGCGAGCGATATGTCCCAATTCGCCGATTGGTCCGCCGCGATCGTCAAGGGCGGCCCGGGGTCGTTCTACGCATCGAGCGGCGCCAACTACCCGCCCGCCTACATGTACGTGCTCTGGCTCGTTGGCGAGGTGGGCACGCTGCTGGGGCAGGCGCTGGGAATCACCTCCGGTGAGGCGACGCTGCAATTGCTCAAGCTGCCCCCGATGGCGGCCGACGCAGCCATCGCTTTGCTCCTGTACAACGCGGGTTCGCGATGGTTCGGCGGCCGTGCCGGACTCATTGCGGCCGCGCTCTACCTGTTCATTCCCGTCACCTGGTACGACTCGGCGCTCTGGGGCCAGGTCGACGCGATCGGCGCCATGGTGATGCTCGCGGCGCTCGTGGCGCTCGCGGACGGACGTAGCGAGACTGCGTTGACCCTGTCCGTTGTGGGAGTCCTGGTCAAGCCGCAAGACGCCATTTGCCTGGTCGTGGTGCTGCCGATCCTGGCCCGACGCCACCTCCTGCGCGTTGGATCGGGTCCGATCCCCCACCTCGGACGGTACATGACCGCCATGGACGAGCAACTCGGCGGCGCCCTCACCGAGCAGGGCTGGCGGAGATTCGCGACATCGATCGTGGCCGCCACACTCGTGGCAATCGCGATCATCTTCCCGTACGACATCTGGCGCTACGCACCCGCAAGCCTGGCCGATGTGCCTGTCATCGGCCATGTGGCAGGCCTGATCGGGCTCTTCCAGTCGGTCGGCGGGCAGTACAGCGTCGTGACGACGAACGCGTTCAATGGTTGGGCACTTGCCGGCGATCCGTCGCTCGCGGCCGTCTCGGGGAGCGGCAGCGGCTCGTGGGTCTCCGACTCCCTGACCGTCTTCGGCGGCATATCGGCTGTCACCCTGGGGACAACCCTGCTCCTCGCCGTCGGGATCATCGTTGCACTCGGGCTGCTGATCCGCGACGACCGCCGCTCGATCATGCTCGCGTTCGCGGTGACCGCCTTCGCGTTCTACGCGGTCCCGACTCGGGTTCACGAACGCTATCTCTTCCCGTTCTTCCCGATTGCCGCCCTACTGGTGGCCCCGTACGTCCGCGCCGCGGTCGGCTGGATCGCCGTGGGACTGCTGAACACGGTCAATCTGCACGCGGTTCTCGGCTCACCCACGCTGATCGGCGGGTTCGGTGGCGGGTTCGGTGGCGCCGGCGGTGGAGGAGGCACCGGCGGGTTCGGCGGTTCGAACCTCGGCGCAGGCGGCGGTGCGGTCGGCGGGTCCGCCGGTTTCGGTGGCAGCGGCGGAGGGAGCTTCGCCTCGATCAATCTGCCCTTCGTGGATCTGGCGCGGAGTGAGGCGATTGTCACTGCCGTTGCCGTCGGTCAGACGCTCGCGTTCGTGGGGCTTCTCGCGATATGGATCGCGTACGCCTACCGTCCCGCGGTCGGGTTGCTCAAGCGCGCGGGGACGCGCGAACTCGCGCCGGGTCTATGAGTGGTGGGCGGTACAGGATTCGAACCTGTGACATCCTCGGTGTAA
>PMBG01000064.1 GCA_003153755.1 Chloroflexota bacterium
CGACTTATCACCACCCGGGGTGGTATTCCGAAGAATCGGGCCCACTCGCGCCGCGGCCCCCGCGCGCCGCCGCCACTCGCGCGGCCGCCGCCACTCCCCACGCGCCGCCGCCCCCTCGCGGCACGCTGCACGCGCCAGTCCCGATCGCCGTCGGGCACTCCGTTGACACCTGCCCCGTGCGGGACTAGCGTGCGAAGGCCGGTTCGATAAGGCCGTGCAACCGGAGGAATGAGTGGACTCCAAGCCCAAACGGGCGCGAATCGCNNGCCGTGTCGTTCGCCTTCAACAGCCCTGAGCAGCTGAACGCGGCCACGGCGATGCGGATCCGGGAAGTCGCCGATGCGATCGGCTACAGACCGCGCCTGACAACGGCGGGCATCCGGCGCGCGGCCGTCAGCTCGGCATCGAACGGCGTACCGGCGATCACGGCTCACGGGGCCACTCAGACGATCGGGCTGCTAACGCCCCAGGCACTCAGCCTGGTCTTCGCCAACCCGTTCTTCGCCGAATTGTGCGCCGGCGTCGCCGCGGTCACCGACCAGGCCGGCTACGGCCTCCTGTTCGTGTCGCCGCTGCACGGCTCGCTCGTTCGGGCGATCGGTCGTGCCACCGTCGACGGCTTCGTTGCCGTGGGTCTCTCGGAGGATCACCCGGAGGTTGAGCAGATCCGGCACTCGGGCCTGCCGATGGTCCTCGTCGACGGGGGAGCGCTTCCCGAGCATGGTCTCGTCGAGTCCAACGACGAGGTGGGCGCGCGCAACGCCGCTCGCCATCTGCTTTCGCTCGGGCACAGGAGCTTCGTGATAATCGGCATCGAACCGCCGAGCATGCCGGGACTCCTGGAGTTCTCGCCCGGTCCCACCGAGAACGTCACATCACGACGCCTGGCCGGCTACCGCCAGGGGCTCGCCCTCGGCGGCGTCAAGCTCCACGACGAGCAGATGGTGGTTGGGCCGGCAACGTTCGACGGTGGTTTCGCCTCGTTCCACCGCGTCTGGGAGGACGGTCTCCGGCCCACGGCAATCCTGGCGATGAGCGACGTCATGGCCATCGGCGCGATGCGGGCGGCCCACGACCTGGGCCTTCGAATCCCCGACGACCTCAGCATCATGGGCTTCGACGACCTCGATGTGGCCGCCCACAGCAACCCGCCGCTGACGACCGTGCATCAGCCGATCCGCCAGAAGGGCGAGGAGGCGGTTCGGTTGTTGTTGCGGATGATCGCGAGTCCGGACATGGAACGGCCGGGGCACAAGACCCTCGACACGCGCCTGATCATCCGCGGATCCACCGCTGCCCCGCCGGCCAGAGTCGAAAGATTGGCGGGCCATCGATGAACACCCCGCGCGGCGATGGGCCCAACTGGGTCCGCGACGCCGTGTTCTACCAGATCTTCCCGGACCGGTTCGCGGCCAGCGTCCGCGTGCTCAAGCCCGGCGCATTGGAGCCCTGGGACGCGGCTCCCACGCCGCACGGCTTCAAGGGCGGCGATCTGCTCGGTATCGCCGAACATCTCGATGAGTTGCGCGAGCTGGGGATCACGGCGCTCTACCTGACCCCGATATTCGCGTCGGCGTCGAACCACCGCTACCACACCTTCGACTACGAACTGGTGGACCCGCTCCTCGGCGGTGACGCGGCGCTGCGAGAGTTGCTAGACCGCGCTCACGAACGCGGCATGCGCGTGGTCCTGGACGGCGTCTTCAACCACGCCAGCCGCGGCTTCTGGCCGTTCCATCACGTCCTCGAGAACGGGGCGCACTCGCCGTACCGCGACTGGTTCTATCTCGATCCCGAAGTGCTCGCCGACCGGCGCGGAGTGACGGCGTATCCGGGCACGGCCGAGGCGGAAGCGATCCGCCGTGTCCACGACGGCCTGGAGGTCGGCGGCGAGCTGAGCGCGGCCTCTCCGCATCCGCCCGAGTCGGCGGCGGCGGCTTATCACGAAGCCTCGGAGCCCGTTGTGCCGCCGCCCTTCCGGTCCGCGTCGCAGCGCGTTCTGGGATACCAGGCGTGGTGGGACCTGCCGGCGTTGCCCAAGCTCAACCACTCCAACCCGGCCGTCCGCGAGTACATCTATCGCGTCGCGGAACGCTGGCTCCAGTTCGGCATCGACGGGTGGCGGCTGGACGTTCCCGAGGAGATATCGGAGCCGGGCTTCTGGGAGGAGTTCCGGCGCCGCTGCCTGGCCGTGAACCCGGAGGCGTACATAGTCGGGGAGATCTGGACGCCCGCCGCCGAGTGGCTCGCCGGCGACCGCTTCCACGCCGTGATGAACTACCCGCTCGCCGAGGCGATTCTCTCATTCACCGGCGCGGGCGCCGGCAGGCTGGATCAGGCGCTGGTTGAGAAGACGCACGAGTACGCACGCCACGTCCATCCCGTGGACGGCCCGGAATTCGGCGTGTGGCTCGAGACGGTCATGAGCACGTACAAGCCCGAGGTGACGTCGCTCCAGCTCAACCTGCTGGACAGCCACGACACGCCCCGCTTCATCTCCATGGCGGGCGGCGACGCCACGACACTCCGCCTGGCGGCTCTGATCCAGATGACGCTCCCCGGTGCGCCGTGCATCTACTACGGCGACGAGGTTGGGCTCGGCGGGCGCGCCGACCCGGACTGTCGACGAGGCTATCCCTGGGATCCGGCGCGCCAGGACAACGGCTTGCGCGACTTCTACGCGGGCCTGATCGCCGTCCGCCACGCGGAGCCGATGCTGCGGCACGGCAGGTTCGAGCTTCTGGCGGCCCGTGGCTCGGCAGTGGCGTACGGGCTCTTCGACCCGGGCAAATCGGAGCCTGTGAGTAGTGTGCTCGGGCACACGGGCATCTCCAAACCCACCCGATCGATCGTGGTGGCAGTCAACGCGGGTGACGCGCCGGCACATCTGGAGTGCGTGCTGCCGGACCAGGCAGACTACCGGGTCCAACGGGTAAGCTGGCGTGGATGCGAATGGGGTAAAGCCTTCGTGTCGCGACCTCTCGAGAGGGGGACTCTCGTGGTCGAATTGGCGCCCCGAGAGGGAGTTGTTCTGGGAGTAGACCCGGCTCTCTAGGAGAACTTCCGTTGCCCGACCTTGCCCCCGCGTTGCCGACGACAGAGCTCGAGGATTCGTTCGTCCGTGTCGTGGACCCCGAAGGAAAGCTCATAGCGGCGCTCGAGGATCTGGGGCCGCTGTCCGGCCGCGACGTGATCCTGCTCGACGCCGGCCGTGGCATCCGCGCCCGCGACTTCGCCGGCGCCGGTGCCCGGGTCACTGCCGTGACCTTTGCGGACCCGCACGATGTCTCGGATGCGATCGAGAGACTTGCCCGGATCCCCGAGTCGGCCGCGGACACAGTCGTGGCGCTGTGGTCCGAGCTGGCCACGCCCGGTTCGGAGTTCATTGCCGCCGCGGAGAAGTTGCTGCGCCCCGGCGGCCGGCTGCTGCTTGTCCACGACTACGGCCGCGACGACGTCTGGTCACTCCAGCCGCACATCCACGATCGGGTCCTCGAATGGAGTCAGCGCCGCGGGCCGTTCCTGGGCGCCGGGTTCCGGCTTCGGGTGATCCACTGCTGGTGGACGTTCGACTCCGTGGACCACGCGAGAATCCTGCTCCATAGGGGATTCGGCGACGCCGGAGCCGTCGTTGCCGAAAGGATGCGGCGGCCCCGCCTGGAGTACCAGGTCGCCGTCTACCACCGAACCACGGCCCCGCCGGAACCCGCCTACGAGCGGTCCGGATCCGAAGACGAGTCGCAGGAGGAACCACCGGCGGAGCTTTCGTTCGGCTGAGCGGTCCACGCCGGGCAGCGCGAGCCTCGCACCGCTACCCTCTAGGCATGACCGACAACGAGCCCGAGGCTCAACGCAAGCTCAGTGGGCCGGCCTCATCCAGCGCCGGTACGCCGGAGCCGGCCCCGGTGTCTCCGCCCCCGCCCGACTCCAAGGGACAGAACTCCGCCGCTGAGGCGCCGCTACCGCCCGGCCACGCGTCCGAGCCCAAGCCACTGCCCGCGATACCCGCGCGCCCGATCGCGCCCGTGCCGCCGTCCGCGCCCGAGCCCGAGCCCGAACCGGAGCCTGCGCCTGCCGCCGGACTCGAGCCCGACCAAGGCGCCGACTCCGGGCCGGAGTACGAGGACGAAGACCCGCAGGCTGAGCCAGACGATGACGACGCCGAGCCCGAAGTTTCACTGACTATCAGCCAGCGCCTGCGGCGCGTCTCACCCGCACTCGTGACGATGGCCGTGGGCTCGATCGGATCCGCGATCTTCCTGGCCTTCGCGATGACCAGCCACACGACCCCGGTCTCCGTGCTGCTCACGGCTGCGGTGGTTACGGGGCTGATCTTCCTGCTCGACTCGGTCGTGTCCTCGGTAATCAGCGTCCGCGCGGCACTGGCCGGCCAATCGGGCCGATCGCTCCTCTACGCGATGATCTTCGGGGTGTCGTCGGTGGCGTGCGCCGGAGCATTCGCGGTGCTGGTGATCCTGGTAATCACGCTCGGCTCCGTGTAGCCCGGCGCGGTCCGAGCCCATCGCCTGCTACACTCCCGTTCGCGCCTCGCCCCCATCGTCTAGAGGCCTAGGACACGGCCCTTTCAAGGCTGAGATCAGCGGTTCGAATCCGCTTGGGGGTAC
>PMBG01000186.1 GCA_003153755.1 Chloroflexota bacterium
GCGAGGCCGCCGATGACGAACGACGGGCGGACGATGACCGGGTAGCCGATCTGCTCGGCGAGCGCCAGAGCCTCCTCTATGGAACGGGCCATGCCGCCTTCGGGCTGCGGGATGCCCTGCGCCTCCACGAGATTCGCGAAGCGGATGCGGTCTTCGGCTTGATCGATAGTTTCGAGGTTCGCGCCGAGCAGCGAGATTCCGGCCTGCGACAAGGGCTCCGCCAGGTTGAGCGGCGTCTGGCCGCCGAACTGTACGAACGCTCCGAGGAGCGGCATCGCCGGCTGGCCCTCGGCCCCGGCCGGAGATTCGTTCTCGATGACGCTGCGGACGGACTCCGGGTCCAGCGGCTCGAAGTACAGCCGCGAGCTCGCGTCGAAGTCCGTCGAAACCGTCTCCGGGTTCGAGTTGATCATCACCGCCTGCCAGCCCTGCGCGCGCAGCTCGGCGGCGGCGTGGACGGCGCAGTAGTCGAACTCGATCCCCTGCCCGATCCGCACGGGACCGCTGCCGATCACGAGCGCGGCGGGCCGAGCCACGGGCGGCAGCTCCGGCTCGGAACCGCTGGCGGCGTACGTGGCGTAGAAGTAGGGCGTCTCCGCCGCGAACTCGGCNNTCCACCATCGCGTAGCCGGGCACGAGACCCAGCTGCATCCGCGCCAGCCGGACGTCCTCGGCGGAGACGGCGGCCATCGTCGCCAGCTCGCGATCGCCGAAGCCGGCGCGCTTGGCCGTGGCCAGGAGTTCGGCGGAGGCAGGATTCGCGGCGTCGACGAAGCGCTTGCCGGCCGCCCGGACGTCGCGCTCCAACTCGATCGCGCGCTGGAACTCGGAGAGGAACCACGACGTGATGCCTGTGGCGCCGCGGATCGTTTCGGCGGGCATTCCTCGGCGCAGCAGCGCGAGGATGCGCCAGAACCGCGAGTCGGACGGGGCGAGGAACCGCTTCAGGACGAGCGGATAGGCGGCGCGCTCGGCGTGGGCCCTTGCCTCGCACATGAGGCCGCCGCCGTCGATGTTCACGATCGGCTGCGCCGCGGCGGGCTCCATCAGATATTCGAGCGTGGCGTTCCAGCCGGCGTTCTCGGCAAGCCAGCCCGCGCCCGCCTGCTCGAGGCCGCGCAGCGCCTTGTTCAGGGCCGAGCCAAAGGTTCGGTCGATCGCCATGACCTCGCCCGTGGCCTTCATCTGGCTGCCCAGGGTTCGGTCGGCCGTGGGGAANNACGACGTAGTCGAGCGCCGGCTCGAATGCGGCCACGGTTGTGCCCGTAACGACGTTGGGTATCTCGGCCAGGCGGCGTCCGGCGGCAATCTGCGCGGCGACGCGAGCGATCGGGTAGCCCGTCGCCTTCGACGCGAGCGCCGACGAGCGGCTCACGCGCGGGTTGACTTCGATGACCGCGTAGTCGGCGTAGTCCGGGCTCAGCGCGAACTGCACGTTGCAACCGCCCTCCACGCCGAGGGCGCGGATGATCGCCAGCGCCGCGGAGCGGAGCCGCTGGTGGACCGGGTCCGGCAGAGTCTGGACCGGCGCGACCACGATCGAGTCGCCCGTGTGTACGCCCAGCGGGTCCACGTTTTCCATCGAGCAGACCGCGATGCACGTGTCGTCCGCGTCGCGCATCACTTCGTATTCGATCTCCTGCCAGCCCACGAGACAGCGCTCGATCATCACCTGGTGGATGGGGCTCAGTCGCAGACCGGCGTGGGTCCGCTCCCAGTAGGCGTCCTCGGTTTCCACGATGCCGCCGCCGCTGCCGCCCATCGTGAACGCGGGCCGGATGATCGCGGGCAGGCCGATCTCGGCGAGCGCCTCCCGCGCGGAGCGGTCGCGGTCTTCCTCGGTGTCACCGCCCACGATGCAGCTCGGCGCGTACGGCTGCCCGATGCGGGTCAGCAGATCGCGGAAGAGTTCGCGGTCCTCGGCCATCTCGATTGCTTCGAGCGGCGTGCCGATGAGCCGGACGTTGTACTTCTCGAGGATGCCGGCCTTGGCGAGCGCGACGGACAGGTTGAGGCCGGTCTGCCCGCCCAGGCCCGCCAGCAGCCCCTCCGGCCGCTCCTTGATGATTACCTGTTCGATCGCCTCGACCGTGAGCGGTTCGAGATAGACCGCGTCCGCAACCTCGGCGTCGGTCATGATCGTNNAGTCGAACTCGGCCGCCTGCCCGATGACCACCGGCCCGGAGCCGATTATCAGCGCGCTCTTTGGCTTCAATCGCACGGCGCCCGGCACCGGATTGGGCGGCACGGGATATGGCTGGGATTCACCGCCGGCGCTGACGCCGGTCGGCGGGTTCGGTGCGTCGTCGGGATGCGGCATAGGCTGCTTCACACAAAAAGGCCACCGGCCTGGCGGGCGCGGTGGTTCAGCTTGCAGACGACCAAGATGTCTCCTTTCCGGCCTCTCTGGACCGGTACGCCGGGCTCACAGACCCGGCCGCAAGGGCATGGCCGAAGGATACCAGGGTGCGGCTCGACTCGGCACCTATGCCTGGTAGGTCGTCTGGAGAATGGTCGGCCCCGATAGGACCGATATCGTCGGCTCCTCGATTGCGAGATACCTATTGATCCCGCCCACGGCTACCACCACGCGAACGAGCCCGCCTGGATCCGGGAGCAGCGTCACGTTCGGGTAGTGCGCATCCGCAAAGGGGACGTCCCATCTGACCAGGTCGAACTCATCGTTATCCACGAGTCCCCAATCTCCGCGTTGCCATCTGGACTACTACGCCTTTCGTTCCAGCCGCTCGGCGATCCACATCTTGATTACCGACTGGCGCGTGACACCTAGCCGCCTGGCCTCCCGATCCAGCGAGTCCACCATCCAGGACGGAAAGTCCACGTTGACGCGCCGAGCCTCGAGTAGCGGCCGGCGGGCGCCCGCCAGATCGAGGTCGCCTGTGACGTCTTCGCCTGCGTCGAACTTGTCGTCGAACTCGCTAGCCTTCATAGAGCTTCACTTCCTCGTCACGCGACCTGCGCACTGAGATGAGCCTGATCGCGTCTTCGCGGTAGGTGACGACGGCCGACCAATGCCGGCCCGCGATCACGCCAATCACCACCGATCTAGGCTCGTCCTCCGTGCGGGCCGGGATTTCGACCAGCATGTCGTCCAGCCACAACGCTTGAGCNNAACGTATTCCCGCGCCGGCCGAGCGGCTCCCGGTTCACGTGTCCGTCGGCGTCTCGTCCCATCGGTTCTTCGGGGCCATTCCGCAGATCCAGTTCAGCGCCTTGTGCCGCTCGGCAGCGATGGACGTGACCCCCGAGTACTCCTCGGGCGACAGGTCGCGATAGGCCTTGCCGAGCGCGGGGAAGTCCTCGTCGCGGGGTTCGGGGATGTCGCCCTGACCGGCTGCCGTCCGGGCCGTGAGCCGGACGATCTGATCGAGCGTCATTCCATTGGAAAGCGGTACGGACCGTCCAGACTCCATCAGCCAGCGCGTGCGACTCCGCCAATGCCATAGCTCAGCTATCGACTGCGCGTGTTCGAGTTCCTCCTTCGAGCGCAGCGATGGGGGCGCGACCTCGGGAAGCGGGAGAAGCTTCATCACGTCGTGCCCGGCTTCGGTGTCGTAGGCAGGAAGGATCGGGATCAGGTTCAGCGCCCAGAGGCAGCACGCGATCGATTCCACTGCCCACGACGAATCGATCAGCTGCTGCTGGGTCCGCTCGGTGATCCGGGCACTGAAGAACGCCTTCTCGTCCGGAGACGCGTCGGCCCAGGCGCCGCTCGATTCCAGCGATGTCCGCATGGCCCGCGACGCCGCGTCGTACTTCTGAATGATCTCGTCGCGCTCGGCGGCGCTCCACTGCGCCATGATCGCGGGGAGCATGTCGGGCGGGGGCCAGGCCATTGCGTGCACCACTCGAGCGGTGAGCAAACGCGCCCGAGCCTCAACGAGTCGAGCGTCCGGGGCCTTGGCCCCCTTGCTGCGCAGACCGAACATGGCTCCCGTACCCCTTCAGTTTGTGGGCGACACCACGGGCAATCCCAACTCGCGAGCCGCGGCCGAGAGGCGCTCGTCGTAGCACACGAAGGCCGTCAAGTCGTCGCCAAGTTCCATGGCCGAGGCCAGGTGGATCGCGTCGAGCGTTCGCAGTGTCGGTGGCCTCACGACAGCCGCTCGCGCAGCGATGCGCGCGTTGAACTCGATCAGGCTCACGCCATCGACGACTTGCGTCGTCCGATCGTCACGGTCCGGCGCCACGCGCGATACGGCACGAGCCACCTCCACGGTCACGAGAATGCTCGACGCCAGCGGCCCCGCGGAGCCCAGGAACAGCGCCAGCGCCTCGCTCTCATCTTCCTCCGCGATCAACTTGACCAGCGCCGAAGCGTCTATATAGGCGAGGCTCACCTGTCCTCGTCCTCGCGCATTGCCCGGAGCACGTCTGAGAGGCTTGGACTTCCGGGAGGCAGCCTGACGGGCGGCGGCAGCGTGGCGATCGGCCGGGTCGCGCGCGTCGCCCGACCCTCGACAATCAGCCTATCCAGAATGCTCATCTGCGGGGCCGGCGCGGGCGCCAGTCTGGCAACGAGCCGGCCGTGCTCCGTTACGTCAAGCGTTTCGCCCTTCTCGACGCGCCGCAGATACACCGACAAGTTCTGCCGGAGTTCGCGCACTCCCACGCGCGCCGGATCACCGCCCTCGCTCATCGTCTCAGTTCGCCTTCCATGTAGCACATGGTAGCACAACCCCTCAACCTATCGCGGTGGCGCGGCCCGCCGGCTCCGACTTACGGAGTGATCTGTAATCGCCGACGTTGCCCGCCACCTCGCGCTCCGAGGACCTCTAGCTCACCACGGACTTCTTGCCGTAGGCCTCCAGCAGGACCGCGAGCGTCACGAGGAGATATCCGGTGATCCGGATGAAGATGAGCGGGGTGCTGAGATCGCCGGTGACGCTGAAAAGCGATGCCAGGTGAGAAATCCCGAACAACCCGAACGCGACGGCGACAAGCAGGATGACTCCGCTGCGATTGCGTCGCCAGGCCACAAACCCGATGGCAACGATGGCGATGCAGAGGGCCAGGTTGATCCCCGTTTGAGTATCCCAGTTGAAGTTCATTCCCATTTCCTCCCGGCGGCGTCGGCCGCCACTGGCGGTACCGCGGGCTACTCCCCCGCTTTGGGTGAGCTCGTGGACAGATCGACCTTGTAGAAGGCGGCGTCGCTCGGCAGGACCATGTTCAACTCGCCCGTGGTGTCGATCTCCACCGTGACCTTCTGAACCTTGCAGCTCAAGACATGGCCGCCGGCCTTCCTGTCGTCCGTAAGGAAGTGCACGTGATACCCGGCTGCGCCCACGCCGGACATGTACGTAGGCAGTCGGAAGCCCACCATCACGCCGGACACGTTCGTGAAGTCGAATGTGGATTGCGTCTTCACGACCTGGGCCAGGGGCGGATAGGGCTTGGTCTGCTTGGGAACGCTGCGCGTCTGAAGCTGTGCGAAGACCCCGGTGATCTTGATGGCATAGGGGACGTTAATAGATGGCAACTTGCCGTCGAGGAACTTCTGCAGCCCGGCACAATCGAGGGCGTCGCTCACTTCGATCGTCTGATCGGCGGCGAAGTAGGTGACCTCGGCGAATGGCGCCTTCATGTCGTCGGAGACGGGATAAGCGATTCCGTCCGACTTGACCTGGTAGAACTGGTGGTCCACCTCGACCATCTCGCCGTCGAGCGTGTTGAACGTGCCNNAGAACGGCCGGCTTCTTCAATGTGTCCTCCGCGCGGGCGCGACAGAGCTCGGAAGGACGCACCGCGATCATAGTCTTCCGCCCGGGGTCACATCGCCCTTTCGACGGCGGCTACTCGCCGATATCCTCCGCCCAGAGTTCGGGGTGGCTCGACATGAAGTCGCGCATCAGTCCGATGCATCGGTCGTCCTGGACCACCCGCAGCTTCACGCCGCGACCGGCCAGCCAGCTCTCCTCGCCCATGAACGAGCGGTTCTCGCCGATTACGACCACGGGGATGCCGTAGAGCAGGATCGCGCCGCTGCACATCGAGCACGGCGAGAGGGTCGTGTAGAGCGTGGATGCGCGGTAGAAGGAGGCCGAGCGGCGCCCGGCGTTTTCCAGGGCATCCATCTCGCCGTGGAGAATCGTGCTGCCTCGCTGGACGCGGCGGTTGTGACCGCGGCCNNGCCGCGAGCAGAAACGGGTCGGTCGTCATTCGGTCACAACTCCCTGGTCAAGAAGCAGCTGTTCGGGTCGTCCCAGTAATCCGCGAACGGCGGGCACGGGACGAAACCGAACTTCGCGTAGAGCGTCCGAGCCGGCGCGAAGAACTCGCCCGAGCCGGTCTCGAGGCTGAGGCGCCGGTAGCCGCGCCCGGCCGCTTCCTCGAGGATCCTTGTCAGCATCGCCGACGCCACTCCCCTGCCCCGGTGGGTCGCGGCCGTGCGCATGGACTTGATCTCTCCGTGGGCGGGGTCGAGTTCCTTCAGCGCGCCACAGCCCACGAGCACGTTGCCATCCCACGCGGTCCAGAACGTGATGTCCGGCCTCCGGAGACCGTCGAGATCCAGGGCATGCGTGCTCTCCGGAGGCGACGCCGCGCGCATGTCGTCGAGGTGTTCCTCGAGCATGGCCGCGATCTCGGGACCGCGGAGATCGTCAACGCGGATCAGCATGGGCTATCGAGCCCCGATCACTTCCTCAGCCTCGCGGACGCCGTCTTCCGGCGGGCCGTACCGCTTGGTGATCGTGGCGCCATTCATGAACGGCGCCGCCGCGAGTATCGGGCGGACGACGTCGGTCAGGGCATCCGCATCGGGCCCGTACATGTAGAGGCTTCCGTCGCTGCCGTCAACGGCGATCTCGTTGCCGTCGTACTCGCCGGCCCCGGCCTCCGCGATTGCCCTCTCGAGCTTGTCCTCCAGATCGAACATCGCCTGCAGGTCGCGCGATCCGTATTGGAAGTGGACGATGACGGCGTGGTCTTCCATGCCCGATTCTCCCCTTCGCGCCGGCGCCCCAGGTGGGCGATATACGCCGAATGGTAGCCGCCTCAGGAGCGGTCGGCCCCCTCGACCAGACGAGCTTCGTGCTCATGCGAGCCAACAGGGTGCGATCCGACGGTGGTCAACCAGCCACCGCGCTCATGCGGTCAGGGTCCGCGACGGCGTAGGCGCCGGCGCTCCGCAAGACCTGGAGGAGCGGCTCCAGACCCTGCGCGCGCGCCAGATTCGCTTCCGCGTCGGTCACGGCTACCAACTGCACAAACTCAACCGAACCCGACTCCAGTCGGAAGTTGATAGGGTCCGAGGAAGGAGGGCAGACAACCAGCCATGTCAGGGCAGAGTCCGAAGCCGGGATGACGGGTCCACGCAGCGGTATTCGATCTCCCACCCGCAACGGTTCACGCCCCGGATATCGGCCGTGCGCGAGCAGCAACGCGAACGCGGCAACACGCTGGACCATGCGGATGGCCCAATCGCCCCCCTGGGTGCACCGAAACACGTACTCGACGCCCAGCCACGATGGTTCCGCCGGATCGGTTGGCGGCTCGTCGGACTCCCATGGATTCGATAGGCCTGACGTAACGAAGACCCAATGAGGACGCTCCTGACTCGGCGGGGAGGCGAACACCCCGACATGGAGCCAGCGAGGGTCCGCCGCCTCTCCGAACACATCCGAAAACACGGCAGGAGGTATGGGTAGATGCCATGTCCGATATCCCCGAACATCGACGGATAGACCACCGCCTCGCGCTCTTCCCAGGCGCGCTCCAGCAGTGTCGGTCCCAATTACCGCCTCCTCCTCGCCTGACTAAACAGGGACGTACGGCGCTTCGAAGGCCGTCACTACGGCAGCTCTACGAGCCACACCTCGACACTCGGATCGATAGGCGACGGAACGTACCTCACCGGAAGATGCTCATCAGCCGTGCGGCCCACGGTATCGCCGTCCGGCAGCGGCTCGCCGCGTTCGGCCAGGTAGCTCAGCAGATCGAAGAAGACGGCCAGGGCGTCGTTCCCCTCGGACTCTCGAGTCCGCAGGTACAGGTTGGGCAGGCCCAGCTGCTTCATGCCCATGCTGAGGAGGCCAAGACGACCGTCGCTCTCGTTTCCTATGCCCACGCCGTTCCACAACATGATTCGGGGCGTGATTCCCGGCTCCTGGGCCACCGACTTGAGGAACTCGACATCGTGGGTGGCGCCGGCGCCTCCCCAGTAGACGCCCACCGAATTGGATGCAGCCGCCACGGCCGCCACGAACGAGGTGAACGCGGAGAGAGCGTCGACAGCCGAGCAATTCTCCGTGCCGTGAAGCACCACCGCCAGGTGCGACTTGTGTTCGGGTAGCGTCCATCCGGTGCCCAGCGCCGAGACGCTGAAGCGGGCCGCTTTCTCCGCCTCGCCCTCGGGCACGGGAGCGGGCATCCCGACCACCAGGCCGGTGCCGGCGGGATGGAGCTCGAACGCCAGTGCGCCCTTCGCCGAAGCTTCGGTTGCCGGCATCGGGACCAGCCGCTGTTCGCCTGTCGCGTAGTTGGTGAACTCGCTGACTACGTCCTGCTCCTTTGGGAGCCTGTCGTCGGCGAGCAGAACGAACGCGAGGATCATCGGCTTCTCCAAGGGTCGGCGGCGGTGTTGCTGACTTGGACCGCGGAGCAGGCGCCTATCTGATTGGGTAGCGCCACGGCGGCGCCCCTCAAGTCTATCGGCGGTCCGAACCGGCCTGCCAGGCGATTCCGAAACGAGAGCCGAACCTCATCTCAGCTTCCAAAGTCGGCGATCACAGCGTTCGCCATCGGAAGGACCTCATAGGACAGAAGTCCGAGCGCGGGATCCTTCGCAAGGAGTCCCTGCATCTCAGCCTCATCCCGTACCCGGTATACGCCGATGCCGTACACGCCGTTGGGATCGGCCACGGGCCCAAAGGCGATCGCGACGCCGGCGCGTGCCCACTCCGTCCAATAGCCGACGTGCTTGCGCATGATCTCGCGCTCCTCGGGTGTCATGTCGAGGTGGAACGTGGGTCTGGGGTTCTGAGTCCTGACGAAGAAGTACATACGGCCTCCAACAATCCTGGTGCTCAAAACCGCGTCTCCCCGGGCCCGGAGGACCCGAAACGATCCGTCAGCTCTTCCGGCCCTCCACGGCCTCCACGCGGAAGGCCACGATCCGGCCGATCAAGTCCCACGGCAGAGGTTCGCCGAGAGGGAATCGCACCGAGCCCTTCCCGGACGGGTATGCGCTCAACTCGTCTCGAAACGCATCGGCGCCGCTTCCGGTTGGATAGAAGCCGATGTGGTGGGCATAGCCGGCGAAGTGGACCAGGTGCCGTCCGTGCAGGTCGAACGTGGGAATCGCGTAGCTGATTGTCTCGGTGGTTCCGGGCGCAGCTGCCTTGATGAAGGCCCGCAGCTCCTGCAACACGCGGCGCGTGTCCTCAGGGAATTGGGCGATGTAGTCGTCGACAGAGCCGGCGCTGAGTCTCATCGACGAACCTTAGTACAAGGCCGCTGGGCCTCGCGGATCGTTCCGCGCTCCGATTACGAACCGAGGTCGACATGCTGGAGGCGGCGCTGGAGTTCGGCCGTGTCGAGATGTAGCGCGTCCACCTTCCCGACCGTGGGCGGCGGAGTGGTGCCGCCGTGGCGCGCGTTCGCGGCGCCGATGAAGCGGTCGAAGACGGCCAGCGCATCCAGCGGTCCCGGGCCGCCCTCGGGGTGGTACTGCACCGTCTCGATCGGCTTGCGCAGGTGGCGCAANNTTCTGGGCCGTGACCTGCACGAGGCCGGTCTCGAGGTCCTTGACCGGATGATTCGCCGCGTGATGTCCGAACGGCAGGCGCCGCGTGTTCGCGCCGGCCGCCCGCCCGATTATCTGGTGTCCCAGGCAAATGCCCAGCAGCGGCCGGCCGTCGGCAATGACCGCGCGGGCGAGCGCAACGGGACCGTCGAGCCTGGCCGGATCACCCGGTCCCGGCGAGAAGACCACGCCGTCCACGTCCGGCGCCAGAGCCTGAGCCGCCGTCGCAGTGTGAGGAAGGACGCGGACTCGGGCACCGCGCTTCCGAAGGCTTCGCACGATGTTCGTCTTGAGGCCGAAATCCAGGATGGCAACGAGCGGCCCGCCTTCCGACGGATCGCCCACGTCGCGCGGTCCGGCCGGTGATACCTGCGCGACGAAGTCCTGGTCCTCCCAGCGCGTCACATCCTTCGCGAGCGCCCGAGCCTCTTCGATATCGGTGTCGCCCGGGGCCGTTAGGACGGCGCGGAGGCAGCCGTTCGAACGCAGGTGGCGGGCGAGTGCACGAGTGTCGACGCCGGCGATCGCCGGGATCCCCGCCTCGCGCAGCATCGTGGCAAGCTGGCGAGCGTCGTCGAGGACCGCGGCGGTGGCGTTGGCCACGATCAGGCCACGGAGCCACGGCTGTTCGGATTGGTCGTCGTGGTGGATGCGGCCGTAGTTGCCGATCAGCGGATATGTCATTACGACGAGCTGGCCGGCGTAGCTGGGATCGGTCGCGATCTCCTGGTAGCCGGTCTGGCTGGTATTGACGACCAGGTCACCCTGACCGGCGACCGGCGCACCGAACGCGATGCCGGGAAACACGCGCCCGTCCTCGAGGGCAAGGAGCGCCGGCCCGTGGTCCCCAACCCGAGGATCTACGACGGCGCCTGGACGCGGAAACGGAGGCTGCTTCATACAAAAAGGCCACCGGCCCGGCGGGCGCGGTGGTTCTGCTTGCGGCTATGCATCGGTCTCCTCTTCGGTCTCTCCGGACCGTTACGCCGGACTCACAGGCCCGGCCAGAAAGGCTGGCCGTAGGTTAGCACGAAGAGCGCCGCCTCCAGCACTCATGCCCGCCCGTCACTTCTCAAAGGTGGCGCGCCAGGCAACCATCGCCATGGTCAACTGCATGGACGCCTGCGCGTAACTGCTGTCGGGCTCCATCGCCTCTTTGGCGTCGCCGGTCAACCCCAGATGCGCCAACCTGACCACACGTCCGGCGGCCGCGTGAAACTCGGCGTGAAGCTTCTTCACCTTGTCCAGGTGCGGCCCCTTCGTCAGCGCGGGGTCCAACGAACCGGCGAGCCACTGGCCGAGGGGGCACTGATTGTCCAGCCGGGTCTTGTCCGGGTCGAAGCCACTGGCACCCGAGCCCATCGACGCGGCCAACTGCGCCTTCCAGGTGTTGTGTGCCTGCAGCGCCTTCTGCACCTGTTGCACCAGATCAGCCCGTTGGGCCATTCGTCGCTCCTGAGACCGGTCGGGTCTCAATCGGTGGCACGTCCGGCTCACAAGCCGGGGGCACGCTTCTGTTCGTAGCGAACATACAGCAATAGGACGCGATTGCAGCCAACCGAATGGGCTAACGTCGCCCGAACGGGCCGGTATGGCCGGTGGGGCTGCGATGCACGCCCGGCTGGCGCAGCAGCGCCTCGATCTCCACCCGAAGCCGGCGACCAAACGTCATGCGCTGGAGCCACTCCAGATAGCCGGGATCGGTGCGGGCAATCTCTCCGAGCGACCAGCCGGCAAATCGGCCGAAATCGAGCACGGTGCCCGACGGATTGCCCGGCGGAGGGCCGGCGTGGTTAGGGTCTACAGCAGGCTGACTCGCCGTCCCCGGCCGAGCGTCGGACTCCGACGAGCGCGAACTCCAGGAGGATGATGCCGAACCGGGCGACGTAGACCCGGGGCCCCGAGACGAGTCGTATGCCGCGCGGCGCACAGGGTCGCCAAGGACATCCCAGGCGTCGTTGATAGCGACCATGCGCAACCTGTCACCGCCGTGATCCGGGTGGTATTTGCGGGCCAGAGCGCGGTAGGCGGCGCGGATCACCTCGGCCTCCGCGCGTGGACTCACCTGGAGAACGTCGTATAGGTCCGGCATCGGCACAGATTACAGCCCGCCCTCAAGGCTCCCCGCCCGTCCAATCATCCATTCGACGTATTTGTGCCCCCCGACTATCTCGGGTGACCAAACGCAACGGTATCCATGCCACAATGGCCCGACTGGGGGAACGGGTAGTTGACAACTCAGCGTTAGTTTTCACTTCAAGGAGATTCACGAGTGACCACCACCCCCAGGACGCTGGCGGCCGCCCCGCTACACGGGTTGAGGCTCAGCGTCGCCGCCGCGGTGGCAGCCGTTGCCGTCACGGTACTTGTGGCGAGTCCGGCAATCGCCGCCGCACCGCCCGCCTACAACAACATCCCCGCCGCCCTGCCGGGCAACGTGGCAAGCTTGGGCTACGAGGCGACGAGCACAAGCGAGTTCGGTGACCTCGTTCAGCTCGAAGCCGGCACGACCCGGTCGCGCGCCGCTCTGCCGGTGACCGTCGTAATGTCCAGCTGGGCATGCGAGTCGGGCGGAAACGAGACATGCGTGACCACGCCGGGAGCGACCTGGTCCCAGGCGATCACGCTCAAGATCTACTCCGCAGATACGTCCGGGAGCGTGCCCGTGATCGGCGCGGAGCTGCTGGCCGTCGAGAAGACGTTCGCAATTCCATTCCGCCCCTCATACGACCCGGCCGGCCCGTGCCCCGCTCGCAAGTCCACCGGCTGGTACCTGGCCGCGACCGACTCCTGCTACAACGGGCTCGCCCACCCGATCACATTCAGCCTGCCGGCAGGCGCGGATCTGCCCGACCAGATCATCTGGACGATCTCGTACAACACCGCGGACTACGGCGCGGCGCCAACGCACCTCGCCGGTCCGTGGAACTCGCTCAACGTGGGCGCCACCACGTTCTCCGGCCAGCCGAGCCACGGTATCGACGTGGAGCCCACCTCCGCGTTCCTGAACAGCAAGTGGGGCGGCGCATACGCCGACGGCACCCTGGGCACCGGCACTCTCCGGGACGATGTGGACGGCTGGGCCGGCTATGCGCCACTCGCGTGCATCGGCGTCTCATGCGCCGTGAAGGATCCGCTGGCCACGCCGACGCCGACCCCGACGCCGACGCCGACCCCGACGCCGACCGCCACGCCGACCGCCACGCCCACCGCGACGCCGATCGGCGGCGAGACCGCCACGCCGACCGAGGCGATCGGCGGCGAGACCGCCACGCCGACCGAGGCAGTCGGTGGAGCGACGGGCAGTCCACGCAATGCCACGCCACCGCCAACGAGCTCCGACGGACCATCCGAGGGCGGTTCGTCCGCGCTGCTGGCGGCCTCGATCTGCGCCGCATTCGCGGCTCTCGGTCTGCTGGCCGTGGCTTCGCAGCGACGGGCATTGCGTAACTAACCACCCACCGAGCAGCAAGAAGAGACCGGCCGCGAGGCCGGTCTCTTCGTTTGGCCCGCCCCTCGCTATGCCCCGGGGCGCCGACTAGCTGGCCGCGCAGGTCAGCGCCGGAACGGTATTCGTGCCGCTGAAGCTCGCCTGGAACCCGAAGGTGGTGTTTCCACCCGCGGCGATCGCGCTGTTGTAGCTCAAGTTGACGGCCGTCACGGCGGTACCGGAGCTGGTCAAGGTCGCGTTCCAGGTATTGACGACTGCCTGATTGCCACCCCAGGTCCACGTCACCTTCCAGGCCTTGGTGGCGACCGTCCCGGTGTTCGTAACGGTGACTGTCGCGGTGAAGCCGTTGTCCCACGCGTTCTCGGCGATTGCCGCAGAGCACCTGGCAGTTGCGGAGCCCGTGGCAGTGGCATTGGCAGTCGGGGCGATCGTGGGAATCGGCGACGAGGTCCGAACCGGCGTCGAGGAGACTCGCGGCGTCGGGCTGGGAGTGGCGACTGGGCCGCCGCCGGTGACGGTCGCGGAGAAGTTGCTGACGGCCAATCCAACCCCGCCGACCCACGGCTCGAAGCCGTTCTGGATGCTGGTCAGGTACCACGAGGTGTTGCCGTACTGAGAGCCGCGGCCGAGCGTGTCACGGATGAAGTCCATCACGCTGAAGCTCAGGCTGCTCATACCGGCGGGATTGCCTACGTAGGAAACCACGTTGTTCGCGCCGTTGTTACCGGTCCAGACATTCCAGGTGTGGCCGGCGATGCTGACCGTCGCACCGGAGTTCGACCCAATCGGCTGGATCGAGCCCGTGTGGTTCATCCAGATCATGATCTCGGTCTTCTGGACGCCGCTGACATTTGTGGTGTCGTTCAACCAAATGTCGTATGCGGCGTCATAGGTTCCCGAGCCCGGATACGTCTCGGTTGTGCTGCTGGTTGCAGTCCTGATCGCGCTGATCTGCATCGGCAACGACGAGTTCGGGCTGCAGTTGCTGTAGTGACACCCGAGGTAGATCGCCGGGTAGGCGGTCGGGGCGCCGCTGAGGTTGCCGGTGCCATCCTGCTGGACGAGCTGGAACCCCGACGTCGTGACGTTGATGCACTGGGTCGCGCTGGTTCCCCAGCGGTTGTTCATCACGACGTAGTTGCCCTGGGTGGTTGTCCCGTACTGCGTGCAAATCTGCCCGGTGGCAGCCTGCGCGGTGGGTGCCGAAAAGGCGGCGAGTACTCCGCTTGCCGCCACGAGCAGTGCGGCGAACGCGGCCAGGCGAATACGACTCGGCATTGTCCAGCTCCTTTGGGCACGACGTGACCCGGAACATGCGTCCCCGGTCCATGGAAAAGCCCGAGCGCGGCGCGAACTGGGACCGATCGGCCTCGCCCGGGATTGCCGACGCGTGCGTTGGTCGAGGTGATGGACCGAGGGCCGGCCAATGCTGGCCGGCCCCAGTCTCGGGTTCGCTTCGAGCCCGTCTAGCTCGGAGCGTCAGAAATTCAAGTGGCCGAGCACGTCACGGTTGGGGTGGCGTTCGTTCCGCTAAAGCTGGCCTGGAAGCCGAAGGTGGTGTTGCCGCCGGCGGCGATGACGTTGTTGTAACTCATGTTCACGGCCGTGACTGCGGTACCACCGGTCGTGATCGTTGCGTTCCAGGTGTTCACGAACGCCTGGTTACCGCCCCAGGTCCAGGTCACCTTCCAGCTCTTGGAGGCGACTGTGCCCGTGTTGTTGACCGTGACATTGGTCACGAAACCGTTGTTCCACTGGCTTGTCACCGAGTAAGTGGCCGAGCATCTGGCGGCCGATGGCGACCCGGTTGCGACAGGTGTCGGAGATGGGGTCCGAACCGGCGTCGGGCTGGGGGTCCGAACCGGCGTCGGCGTTGCCGGAGGCGGCGTCGGGCTGGGGGTCCGAACCGGAGTGGGCGTTGCCGGAGGCGGCGTCGGGCTGGGGGTCCGAACCGGCGTCGGCGTTGCCGGAGGCGGCGTCGGGGTCGGACCGATAACCGGCGGGATGTCCCAGAGCCTGTGCACCAGGGTCAT
>PMBG01000147.1:0-215 GCA_003153755.1 Chloroflexota bacterium
CCGGAGAAGCGCTGGCTCACCGAATCCGAGCCGGTGTGGAGCAGGCTCGCCGCGGATTCGCGGTCGGAGGCGGCAGGCGTCCTCGAACCCGGAGCCATGCGTGAGGCTCTGAGCGCCTTCGCCGCCGGCCGAATCGGCAGCACGATGCTCTGGCGGATGCTCAATCTGGAGATGTGGCTCCGCGGGGCCGAGGGAGACGACCCGCTGGCCTGACG
>PMBG01000147.1:246-5012 GCA_003153755.1 Chloroflexota bacterium
AGCGGATTCCTCGGAAGCGCCGTGGTAGAACGGCTGCGCCGCGCCGGCGCAACGGAGGTCTTCGTACCCAGAAGCGGCGAGTACGACCTGCGCACTCGTGACGGCATCGCCCGCGCCCTGGCCGACGGCAAGCCGAGCCTGATCATCCACCTTGCGGCGGTCGTTGGCGGCATCGGCGCCAACCGTGAGAACCCGGGGCGCTTCTTCTACGAGAACGCCATCATGGGCATCGAGCTGATGGAGCAGGCCCGGCTGGCCGGTGTCGACAAGTTCGTCGGCGTGGGCACGGTTTGCGAGTACCCAAAGCACACGCCGGTTCCGTTCCACGANNCCGGGCGACAACTTCGACCCCGCCAGCTCGCACGTGATCCCGGCGCTCATTCGCAAGTGCCTCGAAGCGCGAGACCGCGGAGATGCGTTCATCGAGGTCTGGGGCACTGGGTCGGCATCGCGTGAGTTCCTGTACGTCGATGACGCCGCCAACGCGATCGTTCTCGCCTCGGAGAAGTACGACGGCGCGGACCCGGTCAACATCGGCGTGGGCGCCGAGATCACGATCAAGGACCTCGTGCAGCTCATTGCGCGCCTGTCCCGGTTTACCGGCGAGCTTCGCTGGGACGCGACCAAGCCGGACGGCCAGCCGCGCCGGGCCCTCGACATCTCCCGGGCGCGCGAACTCTTCGGCTTCATGTCCAGCACGTCGTTCGAGGACGGCCTGCGCAGGACCATCGAGTGGTACGAGGCGAACCGCGCGTAGCCGGCCACGGCCGCGCACGCCTCAGGAGTTGAGCCCGCGGTCCACGCTGGAGTCGTTTCGCCAGAACGACAGGGGCCGCGTGTAGGCGACCGCCACGGGGAACAGCGCATTCACCCTGATCTGGAAGTCCCGATCCGAGAATGGCACCACACGCTTGCGCTTGTCGGTCTGGTAGCCGCCGGCCGCCTCCCACGCCACCTTGAACATGCAGGAGCTGGAGTGCGTCATGTTGAGGTCGTCGTCGCGGCGATAGCCGGCCACTTCCTCGGGACGATGCACGCGCAACGGCGAGCCGGCGCCCGCGTAGGCGGTACTCAGCTTGGGAGCGGCTGCGAGCGCTTCCGTGCCGCTGATCCCTATGTTGTGCGCGCCGATCAACGCCACACCCGGGTACTCCCCGAAGAGCGCGAGCATGGACTCCACCGCGTCGTGCATCAGGTAGTCGTCGTCGTTGAGGATCATCACGAGGTCGCTCGATGCGGTGGCGATGCCGCGGTTCAGGCTCGCCGCCTGCCCGATGTTCCGATCGTTGACGAGCAGCCGCGGTCCCGGACCCGCCGTCCACGGATGGGAGGCGATGAACGACCGCAGGATCTCCCCTGTGGCGTCCGGGGAGCAGTCGTCGATGAAGACCACCTCATCGGGGGGCCGCGTCTGGGCGAGGATGCTCGCCAGCGTGTCCGGGAGGTACGCGGCGTGGGAATAGCACGGCACCACCACCGCGAGCGTGCGCGGTAGTTGCTCCGGCAGCGTGAATCTGCCGCGGCGGTTCGCCTCGCGGATGAACCGCTTGAGCTTCGACTGCGAGACGTCCGACAGCGCCAGGCGGCGCCGGAATCTCGCCTTCATGATCGTGGGGCTGAGACCGCGGCCCCGGAGCGATGGCACGTGCACGGCCGGAATGCTACCAGAGCAGCCGGGCCCCACCGGACGCCCCCTCGCCTTGCCGGAGCGACCTTCCGCTACAATGGCGCCCGCGAACGGCCATCGCCGGCGCGCTCCAAACGAGCACCTGGAGAGAGTGATAGCGATCGCGGATAGAGACTCCCGCAACGGGAGTCGCCGGCCTTCCAGGCCGTATGGTGGACGCAGGGCCCGCCGCAGCGGTGGCAAATGAGCGAAGTGCCCGCAGTCGCCGATCTTGACTCCGGACGCGCTTCCCTGCCCGTCCGACTGCTCCGGTATCGAAGGCTGCTCCGGCTGAAGCCTTACGACACATCGACTCCCGAGGGTCGCTCGGCGGAGCGGTACCGCCGGATCGCCTGGTCCACGCTGATCTCCACGGCGGCACGCGTGACGAGCATGGCGACGTCGCTCATCTCGGTGCCGCTCGTCCTCGGCTACCTCAGCTCCGGCCACGACCAGCGCTACGGCATGTGGGTCATGATGAGCTCGCTGGTGGCCGCGCTTGGACCTCTCGACCTGGGCATCGGCCTGGGGTTGCTGACCGTGGTCTCGGACGCGTACGGCCGCGACGACAAGGAGAGAGCCCGCAAGGCGATCTCCACCGCTGCCGCGATGCTGACGACGATCTCGGCCCTTGCCGGCCTTGTCTTCGCGATGCTGTTCTTTGTGATCCCGTGGGCACGAGTCTTCAACGTCACGCAGCCCGAGGCGATCGCGGCAGCCGGCCCAACCGCGGCCGTCCTCTTCGGTGCGTTCGCGCTGGGGCTTCCTCTTGGGATCACGGCACAGGTGCAGCTCGCACACCAGAGCGGCTACGTCTCGAGCGCATGGGCGATTCTCGGCAACTTCGGTTCGCTTGCCGCGCTCGTTATCGTCATCAACCTCCACGGAAGCCTGCCCATGGTGCTCGTAGCGCTGACGGGCGTGGGGCTGCTCACGGCGCTGCTGAACGGATGGTTCCTCTTCACGCGGCAACGGCCGTGGCTGATGCCGCGATTGCGCGATGTGGACTTCCACATGGCGCGGCCTCTTCTCAAGACCGGCGCGCTCTTCATGGTGCTCCAACTCACCGGACTCGTTGCCTACCAGCTGGACAACTTCATCGTCGGCCAGATCCTCGGGCCCGACGCGGTGCCGGAGTACGCCATCCCGGCGAGGCTCTTTTACATCGCCCCGACGCTACTCTCCTTCGTACTTACTCCGCTCTGGCCCGCTTATCGCGAGGCCTTTGCCAGGGGCGACATACCGTGGGCGAAACGCACTCTGGCTCGGTCGATCAAGCTGGCCGCCGCGATCAACATTCCGAACGCTATCGTCATGGTCCTATTCGCCCCATTCTTCCTGCAGGTGTGGCTCCATACGGTCAACAATCCGGATCCGCTCGTCACGCATCCGACCACGC
This sequence comes from Chloroflexota bacterium, assembly GCA_003153755.1. Taxonomy (GTDB): domain Bacteria; phylum Chloroflexota; class Limnocylindria; order Limnocylindrales; family CSP1-4; genus Fen-1039. The sequence continues at coordinate 3,312 of PMBG01000147.1, forward strand.
TGCTGCTGCTGGGCTTTGGGACGTGGACACTGATGAACACACTCAACGGCCCGCTGGCGATGATCCTCAACGGCGCGAACGTCGTGGGCTTCCAGGTCGTCTGCTCGATCCTGATGGCAATCGCGAACGTGACGATCTCCGTGATCCTGATCCAGCACATCGGCGTATCGGGAGCGGTGTGGGGCAGTGCGATCGCCCAGCTCCTCTTCATCATGATCCCGCAGGGCTGGTATGCCCGGCGCCTCCTGAAACGGCTGAGCGCCGGCCAGCAGAGCCCGAGCTCGGCGTAGGTGAACGCCACCGCCGCCCCGAACGGCCGCACCCGCGTTCATCTCGTCTACCCGCACGGCCCGCGAACGGGCACGCCGGACTCGATCGGGCGTGAGGTTGGGCGGCGCCTTGAAGCCCGCTACGACGTCACGTACTACAACTGGGTGGACCGCGGCGTCATCACGCCCGGGCCCGGCGACGTCCTCGTGGGCCACCCGCACCCGGACCCCGGAACCATCTTCCGCCGCTCGCTCGGCCAGAGCGGGTGGCGCCGGCGGCTGCTGCTGGCGCCGTACCACCACGGCGATCTGCGGCAGAACGCGTTCGAGGACCCGATCGTCCGCGAGTGCGACCTCGTCCTCGCGATCACAGGCCCGTACTGGTTCCGGACCACAGCCACGTCGGACTTCTCGCACTGGCTGCCCAAGATGATCCACGTGGACATGGCGATCGATCGGAGCCACTACCCGCCGATCAAGACCGCGTTCGCGGCTCCGGGCTCGCGGCGCGTGCTCTACATCGGGCGTACCGGCCGCGGCAAGGGCACCGAGTATCTGTCGGAGATCGCCGCCCTGCTTCCCGACGTGGAGTTTGCCCGGATGGGCCCGGGCACGGACCAGATTCCCGGCTTCAAGCCGCTCGGCTTCGTGGACTACGACGCGCCGGCCGGACGCGACCTGATCGCGAGCTACGACTTCTTCCTGACCGTGGGCAACGCGGATGCCAATCCAACGACGATCCTCGAGGCAATGTCGTGGGGTCTCATCCCAATCTGCACGCCCACCAGCGGCTACGACGGCATCCCCGGGATAGTGAACGTGCCGGCCCGCGACCCCGCGGCCGCTGCCGCGGTGCTGCGGGGGCTTGAGACCGCCGCCGAGTCGAAACTGCTCGAGATGCAGTCGGCCAACTGGCAGCTCCTGGACCGGCACTACACTTGGGACCGGTTCGCGGCCCAGGTCGCGGACGCGATCGAAAGCGGCGAATCGCCGCGACTGGGACCGGAGTCGCTCAAGAGGCGTCTCCAGTTCGGCTTCTACGAAATGACGTCCCCGCACGGGAGACTCCCGTACAGTCCCCCGGCCAGGCTCGTATCCAGACTCCGCCGAGCGATCGGCAGGCCTCGAACCACCAGGGGTGTGAAGTAGTGGACAAAGCACCGATGACCACCGAGGAGGCCGTCCTCAAGCTCCGGCAGGACCCGGCAATGGCCGACCTCGTGCGGGACGCCTACCTCGGCCGCGACGTTGCCGACTCGGCGCGCCGGTTCTTCGAGTCCGACGAGTTCGCCGAAGTCAAACGGCTCCTGGGCGACCGGCTGAAGGGCGCATCGGTTCTGGATCTCGGCGCCGGCGTTGGGCTGGCGTCGCTCGCGTTCGCCCGCTCGGGAGCCGCGCGCGTCGTTGCCGTCGACCCCGATCCGAGCGACGA
>PMBG01000184.1 GCA_003153755.1 Chloroflexota bacterium
CGCCGCCGATGACGAGCGCCTTCTGGGTGGTCTCGACGACGAGCGGCTCGAGCGCTTCGCTGAGCAGCGTCCGGCCGATGACACCGCGCACGAGGCCGATCGCCTTGGCGGTTGCCCCGGCCGGGTCGTCCGTGTGCGTCCAGGAGCACTGCTCTCGGATATTCGCCTGGTTGTACTCGTACGGGTTCATGCCGGAGCGTTTCGCGACGCCACGGAAGGTGACGACGTGGAGCTTCGGCGAGCAGGAGGCGACCACGAGGCCGTCGAGGTGGTTTGCCTCGATGTCCTCTTCCATCTCCTGCTGGCTGGCATCGGAGCAGGCGAACATGGTGTGCTTGGCTATCACCACGCCCGGCTCGTCCTTGACGGCGTCGACGACGGCCTGGACGTCTACGTAGTCCGAGATGTTCCCGCCGCAGTGGCAGACGTACACGCCAAGGCGGCGGGCGATGGGATCGTTGCCGGTCATGCCGGCACCTCGGCCTTCATCGACTCCAGATGCGCCGCGACCTGGGCGACGGCGGCACCGGCGTGCAGGATCGAATCGGCGATGTCCTTGGCACCGGTCGCCGTGCCGGCAACGAAGACGCCCGGGATGTTGGTCCGTCCGGGGTCGAGATCCTCGTTCGGCTCCGCCACGTAGTTGTAGGCGCTGAGCTCCAGCGTGTCGCCGTCGAAGAGCCGTTCCACATCCATGTTCGGCTGGACGCCTACCGCCAGGACGACCATGTCGTACTCGGCCTCGACGATCGCGCCGCCGTGCTCGATGTCCTCGTAGCGGAGCACCAGGTTGCCGTCCGGCTTCTCGGCGATCTTCGCGACGCGACCCTTCACGTAGGTGGCGCCCATCGATTTGGCGCTCTCGTAGAACTCGTCGTAGCGCTTGCCCGGCGCGCGGATGTCCATGTAGTGGACGGTGACTTCGGCGAGCGGCAGCGCGCCCATGACGAGCTGGTTCTGCTTGATGGAGTACATGCAGCAGAACCGCGAGCAGAGCGGGTTGCCCACGGTTTCGTCGCGCGATCCGGTGCAGAGGATGTAGGCGATCCGCTCGGGGACCTTGCCGTCGCCGGGGCGAAGGACCGTGTTGTACGGCCGAGTCGGCGCCAGGAGTCGGTCCATCTGCGTGCCCGTGATGACGTTCTTGAAGCGGCCGAAGCCGTACTCGGGCTTGGCGTCGGCGGTGAAGAGGTTGTAGCCGGTGGCAACGACGACGGCGCTCACCTCGACTTCCTCGATCTTCTCGCGTGCGTGAAGGTCGATGCACCCGTCTACCGGGCACGCCTTGACGCACTCGTTGCAGCCCGAGCACACGCCGCAGTCGATGCAACGGACGGCTCCGCCGCGTGCCTCGTCCTCGGTGAGCGGCGCTTCGACTTCCCGGAAGTCGGCCGGGGCGGCCTGGAGCGCGGTCCCGTCCGGGGATGCGGGGCGTGGCGTGTAGACGCGCTGGCGGGCAAGCACCGCCGCCTTGTCCACGACCGGCAACCGGAGGTCGAAACCTTCGAGCGGGAGGCCGTTGATCCAGCGGTCGATCATATGAGCCGCCCGGCGGCCCTCGCCCACGGCACGGGTTATGTCTGTGGCGCCGTTCACGGCGTCGCCCGCGGCAAAGACGCCCGGGACTGCCGTCTCGAGGGTGTCCGCGCGAGCCNNCTCACTGCCGGGGATCGGTTCCGGCCGGCGCCGTCCGGACGCGTCCGCGTCGCCGAGGCGCATCTTCGTGCACCGCAGGCCGTTCACCGCGCCGTTCGCGTCGCCGGTCACTTCGGCCGGTGTCACGAGGAACGTGAAGCTAACGCCCTCCTTCTCGGCGTCGTCCGCCTCGACATGATGGGCGGGCATCTCGGAGCGAGTCCGCCGGTAGGCGACCGTCACGACGGCGGCGCCCAGGCGGCACGCGACACGGGCCGCGTCCATGGCCACGTTGCCGCCGCCCACGACCACTACGCGCTTGCCGGTGAAGTCGAGGGCATCCCCGAGCTTGACCTTGCGCAGGAATTCGGTGGCGCCGAGGACGCCGAGCCGATCCTCGCCCGGAACGCCAAGAAGGGAGGAACGTGGAGTGCCCGTGGCCACGAGTACGGCGTCGTAGCCCTCGGCCTTGAGCGCGGCCAGGTCGCGGACCGGAGAATCGACGGCAATCTCGACGCCGATATCGCGGACGTTCTGGATGTCGCGTTCGACCGTCTCGACGGGGAGGCGGTATGACGGGATCGCGAGTCGGAGGAAACCGCCCGGTTGCGGTGCGGCCTCGTGGATCTTGACGGCGTATCCCAGCCTGGCGAGCTGCCAGGCGGCGGTCAGACCCGTGGGTCCGCTGCCGACGATCGCGACCTTCTTGCCGTTGGCGGGGGCGACCTCGATGCCGAGCTCGTCCTGCGAGGCGTTGTGCCGGTCGGAGATGAAGCGTTTGATCCTTCGGATCGGGAGCGTGCCTTCCAGCGAGCCGCGTGTGCATTCGCCCTCGCACGGGGCGTAGCAAGCCCGCCCGAGCGTCCCGACGAGCGGCGTGGCTTCGAGGACGAGCCGATGGGCTTTCTCGTACTCGCCGCTACGGACGAGCGAGACGTAACCATGGGCTTCGATGCCCGCCGGGCAGGCGAAAGTGCAGGGCGATGAGCCCTCGCGGTCGATGACCGCCTTCTTCGGCACGGCCTG
>PMBG01000022.1 GCA_003153755.1 Chloroflexota bacterium
CCGGCGTCCTCGGCACGGCGCGCGAGCCGTGCGACGTCCCCGATCGCCCCGCCTATCGCAACGCCGATCTTCATGGGACTGACTGTAGCCGTTTCCACTGCGGCTTTGACCGACCCGCTACCATCGGCCGGTGCGTTTCATCTCACCGACCATCGACGAGTTCAGGGTGGCACGCTTCCCTAAGCGGAAGATCGCCGGCCTGATCGCCGCGGCCGCCCTGTTCGGGGCGGGTCTCGCCTCGTCCGCCGACGCGGCCGCCACGCCCGCGCCTCAGGCGTATGGCACGGCGATCGCGGCAGTTTCACCCGCGGAGTCGGCGATGGCGTCGGCTCCGCCCTCCGCCACGTCCTTCGCGACGCCGTCCGCGACGCCATTGCCGACGGTTGAGTCCACGACCGAGCCCTCGGCCGGCCCCACCGGCAGCCCCGGTTCCAGTGCGAGTCCGGCGCCGGCGGTCTTCCCCGTGACCAACCACGCGCCACTTCCCAAATGCGGGACGAGTGAAACGCCAACTCTCGTCGCCGGCTACGACGATTGGGCCCTGACGCTCGTGGATACGGATTTCACGGTCGGCCAGTCGTACGTGCCGCCGGACCTGCAGAACGTGGGTGGTGGCGGCTTCTACTACGGCACGATGGTGAGGGCGGTTGCCGTCGCCGACCTTCGGGCCATGGGCGACGCGGCCAGGGGTGCCGGCGCGCCCCTCTCCATCTTCTCCTCGTACCGCGACTACCACACGCAGATCTGGACGTTCAACTACTGGGTGAACATGCTCGGTCCCCAGGCGGCCGCCCTATCCTCGGCGCGTCCGGGGCATTCGGAGCACCAGCTCGGCGTGGCGATCGACTTCAAATCGTCGGGCGGCCCGGACCCTTGGTCTACGAAGAACTGGGCGCGCGACACGGCTGCGGGCCAGTGGATGGCCGCGAACGCCTGGCGCTACGGCTTCGTCATGAGCTATCCGGCGGGCAAGACGGCCGTCACCTGCTACGGCTTCGAGCCATGGCATTACCGATACGTTGGCCGTGCCGAGGCGGCCGCGATCCACAACTCCGGCCTCACGGTGCGCGAGTGGATCTGGCTGCATCTACCGGAGCAGAGCCCACGCGAACGCACGCCCGCACACGACCCGAGGACGCAGGCGATCTAGGAGGGGCCCGTCGGCTCCGGGGTCGGATCACGCCCGCGCCTCCGCCCTCACACACCTCGCTTCGCTCGCCAGACGTTCGGGCTGCGGCGCGGGCGCGCTCCGCCCCCGGGGAGTGGCCGCCCCTGCCTCCGCCCGCAAACACCTCGCTTCGCTCGCCGGACGTCGCGGCTGCGGCCGGGGCACACTCCGGCGCCTTAGTTCGAGAGCGGCAGATCTACCGGCCGCCGGTCATCACCATGATTCGGAGTTCGGTCATGTCTTCGATGGCGTAGCGGACGCCTTCGCGGCCCAGGCCCGAGTCCTTGGAGCCGCCGTACGGCATATGGTCGATGCGGTATGCGGGGACGTCGTTCACGATCACGCCGCCGACCTCGAGGTCTTCGAAAGCGGACCAGGCGTGGTCGAGCTCGTTCGTGAAGATGCCGGCTTGGAGACCGTAGCGGCTGTCGTTGAGGCGGCGCACGGCGTCGTCGAAGTCATGGAACGGCGCCAGGACTGCAACCGGCGCGAACGCCTCCTCGCGGCAGACTCGGGCGGCCGCGGGCACGTCCGTGAGAACGGTGGGCGGGAAGAATGGACCGTCCGCGGTACCGCCGAGCAGCACGCGGGCCCCCATCGCGCGCGCCTCGTCGATCCACACCTCCGTGCGGCGCGCGGCCGCGAGATCCACCATCGGGCCGAGGTCCGTCGCGGGATCGAGCGGATCGCCGATCTTCAGCGCCGCCGCCGCTTCCATGAACCCGCTCACGAACGCGTCCCACACCACTTCGTGGACGAAGATCCGCTGCACGCTGATGCAGACCTGGCCGGAGTAGGCAAACGCGCCGGTCACGCAGCGCCGGACGGCCAGGTCGAGATCCGCCGAGCGATCCACGATCACCCCGGCGTTCCCTCCGAGTTCCAGCACCACTCGCTTCTTCCCGGCGCGCTCCTTCATCTTCCAGCCGATCTCGGGGCTGCCGGTGAACGTCAGCAGCTTGAAGCGCTCGTCGGAGACCATGCGATCGCCGAGTTCACGCGTCATCGGCAGGATGCTCACGGCGCCGTCCGGCAGGCCCGTTTCGGCGACGATCTCCGCCACGGCGAGCATCGTTAGCGGATCCTTTGACGGCGGCTTGAGGACTATGGGATTGCCCGACGCGATGGCGGGCGCCAGCTTGTGCGCGGCGAGGTTCAGCGGGAAGTTGAACGGGCTGATCGCCGCGATCGGGCCGATGGGGAAGCGCCGCGTGATGCCCGTCCGTCCGCGCGAGGCCGGGTTGAGGTCGAGTGGCATGACCTCGCCGCCGATCCGCTCGGCCTCCTCCGCGCCGATCCGAAATGTCAGCACCGCGCGATCCACCTCGCCGAGGGCGTCGCGAATCGGCTTGCCCGATTCGGTGGCGATGATCCGGCCGATCTCCTCGCGCCGAGCGGCGATGCCCGCGCTGATGTGGCGCAGCGCGGCGCTACGCTCGAAGGCGGGCATCCGGCGCGTGTGTTCGAACGCCGCAACGGCCGCCGTGACGGCCTCCTCGTACTGCTCGGGATTGGCGTTGTATGTGGCGCCGGCCGGCTCATCCGGTCGCGCGGGATTGCCGACCGCCAGGACATCGGGCGAGTCCACCCAGCGACCGGCCAGGTAGATCCGATGCGGGGTTGACGTGGCGGGCGCGGGCACGAGCGAGTGTCAGGCGGTGGCGCCGCAGGCGCGGCAGACGAGCTTGCTCACCTGGCAGTCCGAGCCGCAGGACTCACCGCGGGCGCAAACATCGCACTTGGGGCTGTCGCGCTCGACTATCGCGAGTTCGCCGCAGCGGCAGTACCAGGTGCCACGCACTCGCGAACGCAGGCGATCTCCGTCGCTGACGACTGAACGAAATGAACCTCGAAACTCGCCGATGGTGCTCACCGAGAGACTCTACAGCCTGGGTGGCGTCTCGGTCCGGCCGCGGCGATTCGCCGCAAGAGCGGGAACGGCTCCCCGGGCCGAATCCGGGCCCGAATTTGCCCAAATGGCGCCTCGGGAATCGAAAACGGGGCCGCGGCGCATAGCCGGCGACCCCGTTTCGACGTGTTCGGGTCAGGCGGGCGTCTCCACCTTTTCGGGCGCCGGCACGCTCATCGGCTTGCCGGTCTCCAGGAGGGTCTTGAGGCCGGAGACGATCTGAGGCCAACCATCCTCGACCTCGTGGAAGGTCCGCGTCTCGCCGTCGAAGTCGTCGTGGACCAGCCGGAGCCGGCACAGATCGCCGTGGGCCTCGATCTCCCAGGTGACGCGCGAGGGCCGGTCGCCGGCGGCTTCGGGGTCATTCGCGATGGTGAACGAATGCACGAGGCGATGAGCCGGGTCGATCTCGAGAATCGTGCAGTCCAGGCTGACCTGGCCGTCGTTCAGGTAGACGAGCTTGGAACCCTTCTTCCAGTCGGACTGGACCTCGGAGCCGAAGAAGTACTGGCGGGTGTCAGCCGGGTCGGTGATGGCGCGCCAGAGCCGCTCGGGGGTTGTCTTGATGTAGATCTCGTAGACGTGACGTGGGACGCCCATTGGTTCCTCCAGACGAGCCTTGAGAGCGCTGAGTTGCGCCACGATCGGCTCGGCATAGCGGCTGATCCAGCGGTCGTGAACGAGCCGGATCGGGACTGGGTTGAGGTAGTGGAGCTTCTCGCGGCCGGCGCGGCGAGTGATCACCAGGCCGGCACGTTCGAGGACGCGCAGGTGCTTCATGGTCCCGAACCGGGTCATCTCCAGCTGACCCTGCAGCTCAACGAGCGATTGGCCATCTCGTTCGAAGAGCCGGTCGAGCAGGATGCGGCGGTTGGGATCCGCAAGCGCCTTGAATACGTCGTCCACGTCCGTGACGATAGGTGACCATATGGTCACGTGTCTACGTTTCGCGGCGTTGTCCCGCAGGGCGGAATGGTCATTGATGCCGGCCCATTGCGACGGTTCGCGGGCGGCGGCGCGTGGCTCGGGTGGCCGGGCACGACGGAGTCGCGGTTCCCAAGGCACCCATCCGACGGCGCGTCCGAACTCCCGGACTCAGCAGCCGCGTGACCGGGGAAGGTGGCCGGGGAACGTGGCCGCCCAACGAGGCCGCCAGACCCGCCCGAGTCTCTCCACAATTCACGTGGTATGTGCGCGGCGCAAAGCCTGAGTGGCCGAACGCGCTGATTAGCGGCCGAAACGACCTGGCATCCCTGACTTTCAGCCGAATTCGGCTATCGAGTCGGACCGTCTCGGGGCCAGCGGACGAGGAAATGACGTCCCGGTCCGTGATTCGTTCTGCGGCGCCAGTACCAGTGGAAAGTTGGAAGGAATCTTGCGCCGGCCCGACCTGGCGGCCCGAGGCCGGCCCGCGCCGACCTGGCGCCCGCCCTAGAGGCTCTTCACCACGCGCGCCGGATTGCCCACGGCCACCACGTCGGCAGGGAGATCCTTCGTGACCACGCTGCCCGCGCCCACGACCGTGCGGTCGCCGATGGTGACGCCCGGACAGACGATGACGCCGCCGCCGAGCCAGACGTCCTCGCCGATCGTGATCGGCTTGCCCAGCTCCAGGCCCCTGCGGCGCGTTTCCGCGTCCAGGGTGTGGGTCGCGGTGAGAAGCTGCACTCCCGGCCCGAACATCGCTCCGCGCTTGACCAGGATGGGGGCCACGTCCAGGAGAGTGGCGTTGAAGTTCATGTAGACGCCGTCCTCGAGCGTGATCTGGTCGCCGTAATCGCAGAAGAACGGCCCTACGATCTCCACATTGGCGCCGACGTGTCCCAGGAGCGCCTCGAGAAGCATCCGACGGGTGGCTCCGTCCGCGCGGCTCGTGCCGTTCAAACGCTCCAGAAGACCCGTGCATCGCCGGCGCGCCGCTATCAATTCGGGGTCCGCGGAGAAGTACAGCTCGCCGCTGACCATCAGTTCCTTCTGTGTACTCATGGTTGGGATTCTGCGGCGCCGGCGCCACCGGCCGCTTGCCGTTCGCGCACGTGCCGAAACTCGCGGCGGTCCGCCCGCGTCGACGTCTCCTGAACCGGCCGTAAGTGCTACCTTCTAGGCCGGGCGCGACCGGGACAACGGACGCGGTCAAGAAGCCACAATCTCGCGGCTGGCCGCGACCCGCAGAGGGGTAGCTACCCGGATGAACGACGCGCCGACTCCCCGCACCAACAACAAGCGCTGGCGTGGATGTCTCCTAGAGATCGTGGAGACGGTGCTCCTGACGGTCGTCATCTTCTTCCTCGTCCAGCACTTCGTGGCGCAGCCGTATCAGATTCTCCAGGTGTCCATGGAGAACACGCTGCAGCCGGGCCAGTACGTGCTCGTCGACAAGCTCTCGCCCAACTTCAGCGACTATCACCGCGGGGACGTGATCGTCTTCGAGCCGCCCAAGGGCTACCAGGAAGAGGGCCAGGACATCCCGTTCATCAAGCGCGTGATCGGCATCGAAGGCGATCTGGTGGAGATCCGCGACACGAGCGTGTACGTGAACGGCGTGAAGCTGGACGAGCCCTACGTCTACGAGAACCAGCCAACGGTGCCGTTTGGCGCCTCCAGCTGGCGCGTGGGCAAGGGCGAGCTGTTCGTACTCGGCGATCATCGCCAGGCGTCGCAGGACTCGCGGGCCTTCGGTCCCATCCAGAAATCGAGCGTCATCGGCCGGGCGTGGCTGCGCTACTGGCCGATCGGGTCGTTCAGCTTGATCGACTCCGCGCACTACCAGGGCATCCCGGATCCTCAGCCGGCTCAGACGCCGGTGCCGACCACCCTGCCCTCGGCAGCGCCTTCGAACTGAACCCGAGAATGACCCAGCGGTTCGATGTCGCGGTTATCGGCGGCGGGATCGTGGGCCTTGCGACGGCATATCGGCTCCTTGAGTCGCGGCCGAATCTGCGCCTCGTGCTGCTGGAGAAGGAAGGCGACGTCGCCCTCCACCAGAGCGGCCACAACAGCGGTGTCGTACACGCCGGCCTGTACTACCCGGCCGGGTCGCGCAAGGCTCGTATGTGCCGCGAGGGTAAGGCGGCGCTGGAGGCGTTCTGCGACGACCACGGCATCCCGCTGGAACGGTGCGGGAAGCTGGTCGTGGCCACAACCAGGGACGAAGTGGCGGGACTGGACGCACTCACGGCTCGGGCCGAGGCGAACGGGGTGCCCGGTCTGGAACGGGTTGGCCCCGGGCGGATCGCCGAGATCGAGCCGCACGTGGAGGGCGTGGCCGGCCTCTACTCACCCACTACGGGGATCGTAGATTTCGGCCGGGTGGCTCGTGCCTACGCGGATGAGGTCCGAGCTCGCGGCGGGGTGATCCTGCTGCGCTGGCGCGTGGACTCGATTCAGCGATGGACCGGCGGACCGGGCGACGAGTTCGTGCTGCGGGGTAGGGCCGACGACATACGGGCGCGCGCCGTCATCGCCTGTGCCGGCCTGTGGTCCGACCGCGTGGCGGCGATGACCGGCGACGCGGGCACTCAGCGCATAGTGCCGTTTCGCGGCGACTACATGGTGCTGCGCCCGGGAGCCCGGCATCTTGTTCGTGCGCTCGTCTATCCGGTCAACGATCCGCGCTTCCCGTTCCTCGGCATCCATCTCACGCGACGCGTCGACGGAGAGGTCTGGGCCGGGCCGAACGCCGTCCCGGCTTTCGCGCGTGAGGGATACAGGCTGGGTGACGTTGCGCCGCGAGAGCTCGCATCGACCGTCGGCTACCGCGGGTTCCTGCGTATGGCCGCTCGCTACTGGCGATCAGGTGCGGCCGAGATGTGGCGCGACGTGTCGCGGCCGGCCTTCACTGAGGCTGTCCGCCGTTACGTGCCCGAGCTTCGCGACGAGGACCTTCTGCCGGGACCGTCGGGCGTTCGCGCGCAGTCGGTGCGGCTCGACGGCTCCATGGTCGACGACTTCTCGATAGGCGGGAGCGGACGCATCATCCACGTGCGCAACGCACCTTCGCCGGCGGCGACGGCGTCGCTCGCGATCGGGCGCGAGCTGGCAGAGATGGCGGTCAAGCGGTTCGAACTCGCCTAGTCAGGCGCCGGGCCCGGCCCGTCAGACGGCTTCGGCGAGCTCGTTGTCCTGCGGCTTGCGCGCGGCGATCCGCTCCACGACGCCCAGCCAGTGGCGCTCCAGCGTCTCGATCGTGAGGCCCTCGGCCATGACGTGGTTCAGCGGCTCGCGAAGCAAGTGATCCGCCCAGCGCCGCATCGCCAGTGGCTCGAACAACCGCTCCAGGCTGCGCATGACCAGATACGTGCTCCGCACGTGCTCGACCAGCAGGAGCCTTCCGCCGGGGCGCAGGACGCGGACGGCCTCGGCTACCGCGCGACGATCGTCGGGCACGGTGCAGAGGACGTAGGCGAAGACCACGGTGTCGAAGTGATCGTCCGGAAAGGGCAGGGAAGTGGCGTCCCCCGAGCGCAGCGTGGCATCAAGGCCGAGCTCAAGAGCCCTCTGCTGCGCTATGCCCAGGGCCACATCGCTGAGCTCGATCCCGTGCAGGCGGACGCCTTGCGGGTAGTAGGGGAACGTCCGGCCCCGGCCCACGCCTACCTCGAGCACGTCTCCGTCGGCCCGGCTGCACAGCCACTCCAGGTTCTTGTCATGGCGCGACGGCGCCGCCGTGGCCGATCGGCGGTTGTAGATGGAGCGGATGCGTTCGGTTTCGGGATCGAACTCTGGCATGACGCGAAAGGTAGGGGCTGGCGCGTCGGGAGGGAAGGGGTTCCGTGCCGGCGAATGATCCGGCAGGGTAATCCGGCACGTAGGACACTACAGAGAGTGCTCGCGGCGGTGCAAATGAGCGGGCACGACAGATGGAGGGGAGCGCCTTGGGTTCGCCGACCGGAGCTGGTTCGAGATTCGGCCCCCGCGGCGCGGCGCCGATGCTGGCAGTGATCTGCGTCGTTGCGTCACTGGTGGCTGCGGCTCTGTTCGTTACGCGGGTAGCGCCTTCAGGCCCCGGGTTATCCGCGCCCGCCGCGTCGGCGCCGGCTGCATCGGCGCCTTCCGCGTCGTCGCGGACGGGAACTGAGATGGTCGCGAGACTCGGTCCCGGTGCCTACTCGTGGTCTCCCGACAGTGCGCATCTCCTCGTGAGCGTGTACGGCAAGAACAGCGAGGTCTTCGATCGAGCCGGCAAGGCTGCCGGCACCTTCGGGGCAACCGTGGGCTGGCTGGACGCCGGTCATCTTATAAACGAATTCGGCCGCGTCGACTCTCTTGCGGCGCCCGAATTGTCCGAGCCGGGCGACAACAGCTGGGTCTTCGCGAACGGTCACGGATCGGCGGCAATCATCGTCGCCGTACCGGGCTGCGACGGCGACCCCCAGGTCGTCTGGTATCGCGACGGTTCCCTCGGCGTGGCGCGAGAGACGGTGAAGCCGTTTGGCTGGTCCGTTGACGGGAGGCTCGCGCTTCTCGGTCACTATTCATGCGACCACCCGGAACTGGCAGGGTGGCAGGGTCGAGTGGACGTGGTCGATTTCGCGACTCGGCAGACCCTGGTGGGCGCAGGTGGCGTCACCGGCAAGATGGCGCTGAACCCGGCAGCGACTCGGCTCGCCGCTCAGTCGGGCACGAACGTGAAGGTCGTCGACGTGGCGGACGGGCCCTCGATGACGATCGCCGATGCGGTCTTCCTGGGCTGGCGCGACTCCGAGCACCTCTATCTCAAGACCGGGGCCAAGGACGAGATCCGGCTCGTCGATGTGAGCGGCGGCAGGACCCAGGCTGGAACCGCCGCCGGCGCCTGGCTCATTCCGTCGAATGCCGGGCCATTCGTGGAGGCGGACGCCTCCGGGGCCGTAAGACGAATCGTAGGCAGCGATGGCGCTACCACGTTGTTGGACCTCTCCGGTGAGAGCCTCGTAGCCGACAGCGCGCTCACGTCGGCTCCCGACTACGCCAGGAATTGGGCCGGGCCGTGGTCACCGGACGGGCGGATGCTGGTCCTGGAGTCGCACGGCGGGACCGCGCTGTACCTGTTCTCCGTCGATCCCGCGCCGCCGGCGGCCTAGTAGTCCGGAAGGACCGACTCGCCGTACATCAGGAACTTGTCCACCGCGCGTGCCGCCTCGCGGCCTTCGCGGATCGCCCAGACAACGAGTGACTGCCCGCGCGAGCAGTCGCCCGCCGAGAAGACACCCGGGACCGTGGTCATGTACTCGTCGTCGTGGATGATGTTGCCGCGGTGGTCCAGCTTGCAGCCGAGCGAGTTGGGCAGGTCGGGCGCAGGGCCCACGAAACCCATCGCGATGAGGACCAGGTCGGCGTCGAGCGTGCGCTCGCTGCCGGGCACCTCTTGCATGTCGGGCCGGTCGCCGGGCTTGTGGACCCACTCGATTTCGACCGTCTCGATGGCCTTCACATGGCCGGCTTCGTCCCCGACCAGCCGGCGGGTGTTGACGAGATATCGCCGCGGGTCGGCGCCCCAGAGGGCGGCGGCCTCCTCCTGGCCGTA
>PMBG01000030.1 GCA_003153755.1 Chloroflexota bacterium
GCGTCGCCCTCCTCGCCCGCGTGCGCAACCGCTCGCAAGCCCAGTGCCCGCGCCCGCGCAAACACCCCGGCGAACGGTTCGGGCGGGAAGCCGATCTCGCTGGAGTCCAGGCCCACGGCCACGATCCTATCCAGCCACGACTCGGCGGCGGTGAGGGTCGCGTCCGCGGCCGCGGCGGGCAGGTGCCGCAGGAAGCACAGGATCAGGCCGCTCGTGATGCCGTATTCGCGCTCGCCGTCCGCCAGCCCGTCCAGGATGCCGCCGATCACGTCGGCTATGGGCACGCCACGATCGGTGTGCGTCTGGGGATCGAAGAACGGCTCGACGTGACGCACTCGATCGGCGTGGGCGCGGGCCAGGTATGCGGCCGTCAGCTCGCGGAAGTCGTCGCGCGTGACGAGGACGGAGCAGGCGGCGTAGTAGACGTCGAGGAACGACTGCAGGTCGCTGAAGTCGTAGGCGGCGCGCATCTCCTCAGCCGAGGCGAACGGGATCCGGACGCCGTTGCGTTTGGCCAGGCGGAAAGCCAGATCGGGCTCGAGCGTGCCCTCCAGGTGGACGTGCAATTCCACCTTTGGCAGCCGATCGATCAGGTCGGCGAGTCCGGCGTCGATCCCGGCATCGATTGACCCCCGGCTATCCGACAGCACGCCCATATTCACCTCCGGATCCGGCCATCGGCCGTGCGTTGTGGGCCAGTGTAGCCACTCGGCCGGAAAGCCCCAAGCGCGGCCTCGTTGTCATAGACTCGCCGGATGAGCGACTTCAACGCCGTCGATTGGTCCATCAGGGACGCGGCCCCGGACACCGACGCCGCGGCCTGTCTCGCGGTCTACGCGCCGTTCGTCCGCGACACTTCGGTGTCGTTCGAGGACACCGTGCCGTCCGTCGAGGAGTTCGCCGACCGCATCCGCGCCACGATCGCCACTCACGCGTGGCTCGTGCTCGAAGTAGCCGGCCGGGTCGTGGGCTACGCGTACGCATCGCAGCATCGGACGCGGGCGGCATACCGCTGGGCGGCAGACGTGACCGTGTACATCGGCCCGGAGTATCGCGGCCGCGGCTTCGGGCGCCTCCTCTACGAGCGGCTCTTCGAGCGGCTGCGCGGCCTGGGATACCAGGTGCTGTGCGCCGGCGTAACGATCCCCAACGAGGCGAGCGTCGGGCTGCATCGGGCGATGGGCTTCGANNCCGGGGAGTCGCGGGCGCCGGGGAGTCGCCCGGCCGGCTCCCCTACTCCATCGGCTCCAGCACGAAGACCGGGATCTGGCGGTCAGTCTTCGTCTGGTAGTTCGCGTAGTCCGGCCAGGTTGCGACCGCGCGCTGCCACCAGACGGCCTTTTCGTCGCCGGCGAGTTCGCGCGCCTTGTAGTCGCGCTTGGTCGCGCCGTCCTGCAGCTCCACGTGCGGGTTCTTCTTGATGTTGTAGTACCAGACCGGGTTCTTGGGAGCGCCGCCCATCGACGCGACGACGGCATACAGCCCATCGTGCTCGACGCGCATCAGGGCCGTCTTTCGGAGCTTCCCGCTCTTGGCCCCCACAGTCGTCAGCACGATCACGGGCCGGCCCTTAAGCAGGCCGCCCTCCGCGCCGTTGGTGGATTCGTAGAGTTCGGCCTGGTCACGCGCCCACTTGGACGTGGAGGGTTCGTACTCGCCTGTAAGTGGCATGTTCTTCTGGCTCCAACGATTGCGACTTGCGCCAAGACTAGCGGGGCGCGCAAGGCCGATGCGGCAGGCGTGCTACCAGATGCCGGGGATCAGGCGGGCACGACCGGCGCAGTACGCCACATAGCTGTCGCCGAGCCCGGCACGCAGCGCGGCCTCCTCGACTCGGATACGCCAGAGGAGCCCCACAGACGGCAGCGCCACCATGGCGGCGGCGGACGCAAGGTTGCCCAGGGCAAGACCGAGACCCAGGAACATGATCAGCAGGCCGAGGTAGGAGGGGTGCCGGACGAATCTGTACGGCCCGCCGGTCACCACGATCTGCCCGGGCTTGACCACCACTGTCGTCGTGAAGGACCGGCCCAGGGTGAGCACCGCCCAGAGCCGCAGCAGAATGCCGGCCCAGGCCATCGCGAGACCCGTACAGAGCCACAGGATGGGGAACGGAAGGCTCATCGCGCGGCCCGATGCAAGCCCCACTCCGGCGAGGATTCCCCCAATGACTCCGAAGGCGACCGCGAAGACGGAGCCGGCGTCCTGCCTGCTCTTCCATGCACCCGAGCGCAGGTCCCGGAAGGACAGCAGGCGTTCGCCGATGCCCCAGACGACGACTGTCGTCCAGAACGGGATCGCGGCCGAGGGCTCGGAGAGGACGAGTGTCACCCGGCAATTGTCCACGACCGGCCGACGCCGTGTGGCCCGAGACGCGACGCTAGACTACGAGCAGCTGCAGGGGAAGCACCATCTGGTTGGTCATCAGGGGCACCAACGCGGGGAGGGCAGGATGGGACTCGAGCGGAATGTCCATGAATACGAGGAGCGTCCCGATCGGCCGGACGGCGTGTCCTGTCTGTCGTGTCTGACCGTTATCGGCGGAGTCATCGCGCTGATCATCGGGCTGGTGGTGCTCGCCGTCCCTGCGGATCAGATCAAGCCGGGCGCGGAGGGCCTCCGCAGCTTCGGGGCACTCCTGATCTTCGGCGGGGCCGGGCTGTCCTTCGCCGTTGCCTGGGGTCTCTGGAGCCTCAGGACGTGGGCCTGGTATCTGACCTTGACCCTGGAGGTGCTGGGCATATGCCTGTCCGCGATCCAGCTGCTCTCCGGCTCCAACACGCTGGCCGCGATGCTCGTGGCCGGCATAGTCATCTACTACCTGTACCGCCCTCACGTGCGTGCGGCCTTCGGGCTGGACTGAGCGAGCGTGGGAGGCTTCGGTACACGAATGGGGAGCAGCGAGACGGATCTAGAGGCTCTGAAGCACAAGATTGACGTCGATCGAGCGGTGCCGCCTCCGACGGGTCGGCTCGCCGAAGTAATCGTGCTGGCCAATTCGCGGAGCCCAGAGGATGCCGTCAGGCTCCAGGGCATACTCCGAAACGCCGACGGCGAAGTGATCGAAGGACTGCTCGACCTGCTCGGCAACTGGTTCTGGGGGCAAGGCGCTTCACTGGCCCTGGTACAGCTCGGCCCTCGTATCCTGCCGGCCATTCAGAGGCGCGCGGATGGCCGGGATCATGTGCCCGCGGACGCCCTCTGGGTAATGGGAAAGATCCGCGATCCACGGTCCGTCGATCTGGTTCTGAAGGCCCTCAGGAAGGGAACGCCCTCGGTTCAGGAGGCGGCGGCGGACGCCCTCGGCGAACTGGGCGATCATAGGGCGACAAGGCCTCTCCGGGCTTGCCTCGCCAGTCCGAGCCGCGACACCCGGAGTTCGGCCGCTCTCGCGTTGGCGAGACTCGGAGATCGAGACTCGCTGCCGACCATCATGGAGCTGACACGGGAGCCGAGCGACGATCGTGAACGCGATTTCGAGAGCCTTGTGGATTCGTTTTGCGCCCTGGGCGCGCTGGGCGGGCCGGCTGCCGTCGAGCGATTCCGGGAGGCGATCCAGGACAGAACCGTGGCGATGGCCGTATTCGCGGGATTGCACACGTTGGCCAGGGAGCACCCCGACGACATCCGAGCCCTGTACGGTGCCGTCGGAGATCGGCTGAGCGACGACGACTGGTACGTTGTCGAGGAAGCCACACACATCCTGCAGCAGATCCCGGATCCTGCGCTTGTGCCGGTTCTTCGAGCCTTCACCGAGCGGCCCAATATCCCGTCCTACCGCGCCGGACACGACGTGGCGGCGATCCTGGAAGCAATCGGCACCGATGAGGCCAGAGAAGTCGCCGCCACCTGGCGGCTGCGAAGTGCGCGGTGGAAGGCCGAACGGCAGCTCAACGCAGGGGAGGGAGGCTCAGTCTGAGCGTGAAGGTGGATTTGGCTGGCGAGAAAGGATTCGAACCTNNCGTTAGGCCACTCGCCAGCGGAGCGAGGGACAGAATACCGGATTTTCGCCGCCTGTGAGGACGGACCCGAAACCGCTGAACATTCGTTCTTGCGCGGCTGAAACGGTGTGGTATTGTTGTTCCCGGACACCAATAGGTGTCAGAACCCAGCGGCACACGACACTCCCTCTCATCGGTTCTCGGCGAGAAAGGTTCGCTGAGGCCGCATGAAAAGGAGTTTTTTCTTTGTACGGATCAGACAAGACGCTCGTTTGCGCGGACTGCAATCAGGAGTTCGTGTTCACCTCCAGCGAGCAGCAGTTCTACGCGGATCGCCAGTTCAGCGAACCGCGCCGCTGCCCCTCTTGCCGCGCAGCCAAGAAGGCACAGCGCGGCGATAGCGCCGGTGGCGGCTACTCGGGCGGCTCCCGCTCCGGCGGCGGCTTCTCCAGCGGCCCTCGCGAGATGTTCAGCGCAACGTGCTCCAGCTGCGGCCGCGAGGCCNNAGCGATTGCTTCACCAGCCAGCGTGGCTCGAGCAGCCGCTACTAGTCTCTAGCGCTCACCAAAAGGAGCCCGAGCAATCGGGCTCCTTTTTTGATTCCCGGAATCGGCGTCGTGGGCGGCCCGGTAACCCCACGGCGCAGGCCGCTCCTCGCGAGCGCCGCCGGCCCTTGGCGTCGCCGGCCTTTTGCGCCGCCGGCCCTGTGCGCCATGACTCGTCCTGCCTGCTCCTTCTTCCAGGATTCACGTGGTATGTGCGCGGCGGAAGGCCACGCCATCTATACCCGCCGCCGATGCCGCAACTTCTTCCAGGATTCACGCAGGAGTAGACATTCGGATACGTTCCGGGGCTGAGGGCCCCCACGACGAGGCGGGTTCTCTTGCCGCGCTGGTGGTACTGGAATAGTGGAAGATCCGCCGCCCGGCGGCGCCCGGCGCAGCCCGTCACTCCCGCGTCGTGGGCGGCAACTAGAATCGGCGCACCAGGCATCGTCCGCCGGCTCAAACCATCGGAGTGCATCGTGAGCGTTCGCGTTCGTCGACTTTCCGTCGAGCACCATCGCGAGTCGTTCGGCATCGGCGAACCCGGACCCCGGCTGTCCTGGCAGATCGAGACCGACGAGCAGGGCTGGAAGCAGGCCGCCTACGAGATCGAGGTCGCAGACCCCAGCGGATCGTCGACCTCCACCGGCATGGTCGAGTCGTCCGACTCTCTCCTGATCGCCTGGCCGGCCGCCGAACTCACCTCCCGCGATCGTCGCAGCGTCAGAGTCCGCGTCTGGGGTGCCCTCGATGGCGATCCGTCGGCCTGGAGCGACAACGTCCTCATAGAAGCCGGGCTTATGGCCGAGGCCGACTGGTCGGCGCAACTCGTCGGGCCCGATCGAGATCTGGGCGAGCGCCCGGACCGGCCACCGGTGCTCGTCCGGCGGGCCTTCGAAA
Source organism: Chloroflexota bacterium (assembly GCA_003153755.1). GTDB lineage: Bacteria > Chloroflexota > Limnocylindria > Limnocylindrales > CSP1-4 > Fen-1039. The sequence goes on from PMBG01000030.1 coordinate 5,387, forward strand.
TTGACGGCGCGGTGGACCGGGCGCGGCTGTACGTCAGCGCCCACGGAATGTACGCGGCCGAGATGAACGGCCGGCGAGTTGGCGATGACGTCTTCACGCCTGGCTGGACCAGCTACCACCACCGGCTGCGCTACCGCACCCACGACGTCACCCACCTGCTTCGCCCCGGCGCCAACGTGATCGGCGCCACCCTCGCCGACGGGTGGTACCGGGGCCGGCTGGGTTTCGAGGGCGGCCGGACCGAGGTCTACGGTGACCGCACCGCCCTGATCGCCCAGCTCGAGGTCCGCTACCCGGACGGCCGGACCCAGGTCGTGAGCACGGACGACGCCTGGCGCAGCCAGGCCGGGCCGGTGCTGGCGGCGAGCCTGTACGACGGGGAGAGATACGACGCCCGCCGGGAGCTGCCCGGCTGGTCGGCACCGGGCTTCGAGGCCGCCGGCTGGCTGCCGGTGGACCTGCTCGACCACGATCCGGCCGTCCTGGTCGCGCCCACCGGGCCGCCGGTGCGGCGGATCGAGACGCTGCGCCCGGTCAGCGTGACCCCGGCGCCGTCCGGTGGGCAGCTGGTCGACTTCGGGCAGAACATCAGCGGCCGGCTGCGGATCCGGGTGTGCGGCGAGGCCGGGCGGACGATCCGGCTCCGGCACGCCGAGGTGCTGGAGGACGGCGAACTGTCGCTGCGGCCGCTGCGCGGGGCCGACGCGATGGACGAGTACACCCTGCGAGGCGGCGTCGCGGACGGTGTCGTGGAGGGTGTCGCGAGCGGTGGCGAGGGGCAGGTCGAGGTGTGGGAGCCGCGGTTCACCGTGCACGGCTTCCGCTACGCCCACCTGGAGAACTGGCCGCCGGACCAGGTCGACGGGCTGACGCGAGGCGGCGTCGAGGCGGTCGTCGTGCACAGCGACCTGCGCCGGACCGGCTGGTTCGGATGCTCCGACCCGCTGCTGGAGCGGCTGCACGAGAACGTCGTCTGGAGCCAGAAGGGGAACTTCGTCGACGTCCCGACCGACTGCCCGCAGCG
>PMBG01000185.1 GCA_003153755.1 Chloroflexota bacterium
GCCTCTTCGGCCAGGCAGAACTCGGCGTTGCCGCCGTCCCGCTGCCAGCCGTATGCCGCGCGGATCGGGCTCGAGCAGCTGATCTGATAGCCGGTCCGGCAATCGTGGCAGCGGCCGCAGCCACTGATGTGGTACAGGACGACGCGGTCGCCTTCCTTGAACCGGCGCATTCCGGGACCCGTGGCGACGATCTCGCCGGCGGGCTCGTGGCCGCAGATCATGCCCGGCTTGTAGCCCTCCGGGCCCTTGCCAAGGTGCTCCCGGTAAATCGCGCGAATGTCGCTGCCGCAGATGGTCGAGGCCTTCATCTTGACGAGGACTTGGCCGTGGCCCGGCTCCGGTACCGGGAACTCACGCAGCTCCACGGTGCTGTTGCCGGGAAGAATGGCTCCAATCATCGTCTGCGTCATGTCGCGCTCCTTGCTTTGCCGCTATTGTGTCAGTGGTCCTTTGGCGGGCAGTTCCGCCGCTTGTCGACAACCTGCGTTTGTGCCGGCGCCAGTGGGGATGCGGGCCGGGTGGAGCGCTGAGCACTCGCTTGACGACAAGAGGTGTGTTATCGTTACCATAGCATAGCACGTAGCGTGTGTTATCGATAACCTCATCTGCTTTCGCGCATGGTAAGGCCAACTGTGACGATCCGCTACCCGAACACGACAAGGGTCTTCCCGAGGCCCGAAACGACGTGACTACCCTCAACGATGTGGCCAAGCTGGCGGGCGTCTCGACCATGACGGTGTCGAGGGTCATCAACGGCTCCGGGTACACGAGTCCCGCGGCCCAGGCGCGCGTGAATCAGGCCATCGCGGAACTCGGCTACATGCCAAACGTTCTGGCGCGACAGCTGCGGTCCAGCCGGACCAAGACCCTTGGTCTGGTTCTCACGGACATCGCCAACCCGTTCTTCACGACGATCGCCCGGGGTGTCGAAGACGCCGCCCGTGCCCAGGGCTACGCGGTCATGTTCTGCAACACGGACGAGTCGGTCGATCTGGAGCTGGAGTACGTCCGAGTCCTGATCCAGCGCCGTGTGGATGGGGTCCTTCTGGTGCCGGCGGCGGACTCGAGCACGTCACTCGATCTGCTACGCACACACAAACTCCCGGTCGTGGTACTGGACCGGCGTCTACGTTTCGGCGAAGCGGACCAGGTGAGAGCCGATTCCGAGGGCGGTGCATACGACGCGGTCCGTCACCTGATCGATCTCGGTCATCGCGAGATAGCCATCCTGGTCGGACCCGAATCCGTCTCGACCTCCGCCGATCGAGTCGCCGGCTACCGCCGCGCAATGATCGAGGCCGGCCTCGATCCGGCCAGCCAGCAGATCCGCTTCGGCAAGTACACCGAGGCAAGCGGCCACGAGATGACCTGCCACCTGCTGGCCGCCCCAACGAGGCCCACGGCGATCTTCGCCGGCAACAACTTCATCGCCTTCGGGGCAATGCAGGCCCTCCGCGAATCCGGCCTCGAGATCCCCGACGACATGTCCATCGTGGTCTTCGACGACCTACCCCAGGGTTGGATCATTCCGTTCCTGACGGTCATAGCGCAGCCCGCCTACCAGATTGGCAAGAAGGCGGCCGAGCTGATGCTCGAACGGCTCGCCAGCGATGAGCCCATCGAGCCCCGCACGTTCGTCCTCCGTAGCAGCCTGATCGTTCGCCGCTCGTCGGCACCTCCGCGTTCCACCTCCAAGCAACCGGCTCCGGCGAGGGCCAGATCCATGGAGAATCCCGCATGAATCAGACGCCTGCCACGTTCGCGATCGCCGAAGATGGAGTGGATCCGGCGCTCGTACCCTATAGAACCCTGTGGACCGGAGCTCGCATGCCGGCGATCGGGCTCGGCACATTCGGCTCCGACCGCTTCTCGGGCGAGCAGATCGCCGAGGCCGTGCTCGGCGCCGCATCTGTGGGCTATCGCCATTTCGATTGCGCGAAGGTCTACGGAAACGAGCACCTGATCGGCGCCTCGCTGGAGGCAATCCAGGCCGGCGGCATCCGCCGCGAGGACATGTGGGTGACCTCCAAGCTCTGGAACGACAAGCACGCTCCGGCCGACGTGATTCCCACGTTCAGGGAATCGCTGCGGGATCTGCGCCTCGAATACCTCGACCTCTACCTGATCCACTGGCCGTTCCCGAACCACCATGCCCCGGGCGTCGACGTGACATCGCGGGCGCACGACGCTCGGCCGTACATCCACGACGAGTTCATGGCCACGTGGCGCGAGCTCGAGAAGCTCGTGGACATGGGGCTGGTCCGCCACATCGGCACCTCCAACATGTCGGTTGCCAAGCTGAAGCTGCTGCTGCGCGATGCGCGGATCAAGCCCGCTTGCAACGAGATGGAGTTGCATCCCTGCTTCCAGCAGCCGGACCTGTACAAGTTCGTCGTGGATGCCGGGATCGTCCCGATCGGGTTCGCGCCCATCGGCTCGCCAACCCGTCCCGATCGCGACCGCACCCAGGAGGACGCGGTGGACATCGAGGATCCGGTCATAGTCGCGATCGCGAAGCGATTGGGCGTTCACCCGGCAACTGTCTGCGTCAAGTGGGCCGTCCAGCGCGGCCAGGTCCCGATCCCGTTCTCGATCTACCGGAACGAGTACCTGAGCAATCTACGATCGGCCGTTTCCGAGCCGCTAACCGACGCGGAGATGAAGGCCATCGCCGGCATCGACCGCAACAGCCGGCTCATCAAAGGCCAGGTATTCCTGTGGAGAGACGGGCAGGACTGGGAGGACCTCTGGGATCCGGACGGCACGATCGCCCAGTGACCGGAGGTGGCGACCGTTCATAGCCGAACGCCGCGGCGCCGGTGATGCAAATGAGGCTCCCCAACGTTCCGTTCGTTGTCAGGAGCCACTAGCCCGGGCGGGCGCGATTCCTCCTCGCCCGCCCGGGCCATCCAGTTCGCACTTGGGCGGCGGTGTTTGAGTTGAGCGCCGGGATAGGTGAGCTGCCGGGCCGAACCTAGGTGTTTGCGTTCCTCGGGGCGGCGGTGCTCCCGCGGACCGTAAGCACGGACTTGATCCAGGCCTGCTCGGCACTCGAGCCGCTATCTGCGAGCCTGTCGAGAAGCATCCTGGCTGCAACGCTGCCCAGTTCATCAGCCGGAAACGCGACGGTCGTCAAGGGCGGCGTCGCAAGCTCACTGGGCATCTCGCCCAGCATCGCGATCACGGATAGGTCGTCGGGGATACGCATCCCACGTTCCTGGACCGCTCGGAGAAGTGCGACAACCGAAACTTCTTGAGGAGCCACGACGGCGGTGATACCGGGATGGCTGTCCAGCATGCACCGAGCCGCAGCCGACATCTCCTCGATCGTCAGACCGCCCAGACAGGGCAGCGGAGCGAGCCCGTACCGGTGGCAGGCTTGCTCGTAGGCATTGAGCGCCCACGTGGTGAAGCCGTACCGCTCCTCTCTGATGACCGGATCGAATGTGAGCAAGGCGACCGACCGGTGGCCCAGGCCTACGAGATGGTCGATCGCCGTCTCGATGGCATGGTCCACGTCTACGTCGACGAAGCTCAATCCGGTGTTGTCAAACCTGTGCCCGATCATGACGAAGGGGTAGCCGTGATCCCGGAGGAGCCCCGGTCTGCGGTCGTCGGTCAGGACCTCGGAGAGGATGATGCCGTCCACCTCGCGGCTCCGGAATATCCCCAGGAGATCGGCGTCGTTCAACGTCCGCGTGATGATGTTGATCGAGTATCCGGCGTCCTCAACACCGAGGGCCGCCGACATGATCACATGGAGGTTCGGCGGGTTGAAGTCCTGAGGCACGTGGACGCCGATGAGGCCGCTTCGACCTGAGCGGATCTGACGCCAGGCGCTCTGCGGTGCGAAGCCGATCTCGTCCATGACATGCAGGACGCGTTGCCGAGTCGTCTCGGCAACGTCGGGCTTGTGGTTGAGGATTCTGGAGACGGTCGTAATGGAGACCCCGCTGGCCGCGGCGATATCAACGATCGTCGTCTTGCTGTTCCTATGGCGCGCAGCCAATTCGGGGTCTCCTACTAGCACCCGGTCGCGAACGAGCGAGCCATCAATACCTGGCGGCCATCATGGCAGCTTAGCCGAACGTCTTGCTTCACGAGGCTCGATGCCGGACCCCGCACTTACTAACCGCGTCCAAACGACGCCCATATATTCACCGAGCCTGAGTCCATGCCCAACGGGTCTGCCCTTGAGCAATGGTACGTGAGGATCAACCCCGAGGGGAGTTATCCGCCGGCGAAAGCCCTCTGGCGGTCACCTGATGCGCTGGGATCCGTACTCCTTCAGCGGACGCTACAAACCCGAAGTGACGAGCACTCCTGGTTGCCTCTGCTCGACGGCGATGCCCTCCGTCGTGATCTCGCAGTCGCGTCCATACACTCTCACCGTCACAGGCGCGGCGCCCGTGACCAGCTGCAGATGAACCTTGTCGGCGTCCACGCGCACTTCGAGCAATGCTCCCCGATAGATGACGCGGAACCGGTAGGAACGCCACTGTCGAGGGAGCGTGGGGGCCAGGATGAGTACGTCGCCGTCGGTGCGCATGCCGCCGTAGCCGAACACCATGCTGGCCCACACGCCGGCCGCGGAGGTTACATGCACTCCCTGCTCGGTATTGCGGTTGTAGTTGTCCAGATCCATGCGCGCACCGTATGAGAAGAACGTATACGCGTCCTCGAGCTTGCCCACCTCCAGCGCCAGAATCGAATGAAGTGAGGGCGAGAGCGACGACTCGTGGATCGTTCGCGCCTCGTAGAACTCGTAGTTCGCGAGCTTCTCCTCCAGCGTGTAGTCCTGGCTGAAGAAGTACATGAGGTTCAG
>PMBG01000139.1 GCA_003153755.1 Chloroflexota bacterium
GGGTAGAGCCGGGCTGATAGCGGCAGGTTGGGATAGGCATAGGACGAAGTCCGGAGGCCGACCGGCGCCCGTCGGAGTATTCTCGAAGTGGCAGCCGACGCACCCGGCGGCCGCTCGCCGCCACCACGACCAGCGGAGGAAGGATGTCGCCGTCACGCCCCATACCTGACCCGGAATCGGGGCTGGACAGACGTGCGACCGCCGGCAAGCCACCCGCAAGCAAGGCGCGGGTCCAGGCGCACCGACGCGAGCCGGAACTCGTCGCGGAGACCGTGCTCGTTCAGGTGTCGCTGCCACTCCCGAACGAGGAGCCGGAACCGGCGTCGTCCGCTCTCGTGTCCGCCCCTTCGGCACCCGATCCGATCCCGTTCGAACCTGCGACTCCGGTACGCCGCGCCACTCCCGGCCGCTCGGCGAGCGCCAAGAACGTTCGAGGCGCCCGACCTCCGGCGCGCCAGCCCGCGATCCCCGCCGCCGCCCCCATCCTGGTCCGGCAGATCCGGGGGACCGTCGCGGAGAGCTGCCATCGCGGCCACGTCGTGGAGGTCGCTGCCGACGGTACGATGGAGCGGGTTCTAGGCGATCCGGAGACGATCGTCAATCTGCGATCGGCCGTTAAGCCGTTTGGGCTTGTGGCGCTCATCGAAGCGGGCGGCGTGGCGGAGTTCGACCTGTCCACCGCGGAACTCGCGGTGATGGCGGGCTCGCACTCCGGCGAGGATCTCCACGTCCGGACGCTGCAGGGGGTCTTCCGCCGCGCAGGCGTCTCGCAGCATTTCCTGGGATGCGGCTCCGAAGGCTCGCCGCTCGACGTTCTGACGGCCGCCCGCCTGTCGCGCGACGGCGAGAAGCCGGGCTCGATCCGCCACATGTGTTCCGGCCAGCACGCGTCCATGCTGCTGTTGTGCCGGATCAACGCCTGGCCGTACGAGGACTACTGGCGCTCCGATCACCCGGTGCAGGTGCTCTACGCCGCCACGGTCGCCCGCGCCTTCGGCACCTCGCCTGAACTCCTGGTGGAGTCCACGGACGCGTGCGGCGTGCCCACCTACGCGTTTCCGCTGCACGAGGTCGCGCGAGCCTACGCGATGCTCGCCGACCCGTCGGCGATCCCGGCGACGGACTCGCGCTCGAGCCTGGCCGAGGCTTTGACCCGCATTCGCGACGCGATGATCGCCAATCCGGACATGGTCGCCGGCACCCGCGACCGATTGGACTCCTCGGTCATGAAGGCATTGCCCGGACGTGTGCTCTCGAAGGGCGGCGCCGAAGGACTGCGCGGCTTCTCGCTGCTTCCCGGCGACGGTCGTCCGGCCCGGGGCGTGGCACTCAAGATCGAGGACGGCGGCGGGTTCGACCGGGCCGTGTCCGCCGCTTCCGTGGAGACGCTCAAACAGGTCGGTGCGCTCGATCCGGCCGCGCTGCGGGCATTGGCGCGCTACCACCGGCCCGCGGCCCTGGATCCGCGTGGCGAGGAAGTGGGCGAGGCCGTGGCGGAGTTCGAGCTGACGCCGGTGGGCGAGCTGCTGAGCTAGCGCGGTCGGCGGGGTCTTGCGGCCGGCCCCCAATGCGAGCCGGGCCCTCCCGACGCCCGCCGCCGTGCCCGACGCAGGGTCATCCGCAACCATTCGGCGAGGCTCCCGTATCCTTTGCACATGACAAACGTTCGTGTCCGCATCGCGCCAAGCCCAACGGGACCGCTGCATCTCGGGACTGCGCGGACGGCGCTGTTCAACTTCCTCTTCGCGCGCCACCTGGGCGGCACCTTCATCTTCCGTCTCGAGGACACGGATCAGGCCCGATCCACCGAGGCGTTCGAGGTGGACATCATCGAGGGCATGCACTGGCTCGGCATTCGGTGGGATGAGGGGCCCGCGGTGGCCGGTGAGCCGGAGATAGGCAACTACGGCCCATACCGGCAGATGCAGCGAATGGCGAGCTACACCGAGGCGGCGAACAGGCTGCTCGCCGAGGACAAGGCTTACTACTGCTACTGCTCCCCAGACGAGCTGGACGTCGAGCGCAAGCGCCAGGAGGCGTCTCATCTCCCCGCGCGCTACAACGGCCGCTGCGCGCATTTGAGCGCGGAGGAGCGCGCGGCGTTCGAGCGTGAGGGTCGCAGGCCGGTGGTCCGGTTCCGCATCCCGGAGGAGCGCAAGATCGCGTTCGACGACATCGTGCGCGGCCACGTGGAGATCGACACGAACGCTCTCGGCGGCGATCTCGTGATCCTCCGCTCCGACGGAACGCCGCTGTACCACTTCACTGTTGCCGTGGACGACGCTGCGATGGAGATCACTCACGTCATCCGCGGCGAGGACCACCTCTCCAATACGCCCAAGCACATCCTGCTGTTCGAGGCCCTCGGCGCGTCCATTCCGCAGTTCGCCCACCTGCCGCTCATCCTGAACCCCGACCGGACAAAGATGAGCAAGCGGAAGACCCAGACTTCGGTGGACGCCTACAGGATGGACGGCTTCATTCCGGAGGCGTTCGTCAACTACCTCGCGCTCCTGGGGTGGTCGACCGGCACCGAGGAAGAGGTCCTGTCGCTGGACGACTTGATCGAGCGTTTCGACCTCGCCAAGGTCAACAGCTCGGGTGCCGTATTCGACCGTGAGCGCCTGGAGTGGCTCAACGGGCAGTGGATCCGCCGCCTGCCTGCTCCCGACCTGATCGCCCGTCTGCGCCCCTTCCTGGAAACGGAGCTGGCCGCCGGTCGCATCGAGTGGATGCCGTCCGACCAGGAGATGAGCGCTCTGCTGCCCGTCGTGCAGGAGCGTCTGCCGACACTTGCCGCCGTCGGCGAGCTCATCGGGTTCCTGTTCCAGGAGGATGTCACGCCGGACCTCGCGCTACTGGTTCCCAAGCGCTGGGACATGGCCGCGACCGCGGCGAATCTGCGCGAGGCACGCGGCATCATGGCCGCCGGCCGCGATACCTGGCGGGCGCACGAGATCGAGGCTCCTCTGCGCATACTTGTCGAGGATCGCGGCTGGAAGGCAGGCGATCTGTTTATGGCAATCCGCGTCGCCGTCACCGGCCGGACAGCCACACCACCACTCTTCGATACGTTGGTGGCGCTGGGTTACGAGCGGACGCTGGCCCGAGTGGATCGGGCGATCGCCAGGCTCGAAGCCGGGACGCCTCCAAGCCTGTAGGAGGACTCTGGCGATGGCTCGGTCGATCCTGGTCGTGGACGACGAAAAGACGCTGCGTGAGACGCTTGCGGACAGCCTCGAAAGCGAAGGCTTCACCGTATTCCAGGCGGCCGATGGGCGCGAAGCGGTGGACGCGTTCCGCCGCCACCACCCCGACTTGATCCTGCTCGATCTGATGCTCCCGGAGATCTCGGGGACCGAGGTCTGCCGCATCATCCGGGCGGAATCCGGTGTGCCCATCCTCATGCTCACGGCGAAGAGCGCTGAGGTGGACAAGGTCGTCGGGTTGGAGCTCGGCGCGGACGACTACGTGACGAAGCCCTTCAGCTTCCGCGAACTCCTTGCTCGTGTGCGCGCTCTGCTCCGGCGGTCCGAACAGCAGGCCGCTCCCGCATCGGAACACGAGACCGTGGACCTGGGTCGGGTGAAGGTCGACGTTGCCGGCAGGCGGTTGCTGCGCGGCACGGAAGTGCTCCCGATGAAGCCGAAGGCGTTCGATCTGCTGCTCTTCCTGCTTCGCAATTCCGGCCACGTGTTCACGCGCGACCAGTTGCTGGAGCACGTCTGGGGCTACGACTACGCCGGCGAGACGCGCACGGTTGACGTGCACGTCCACTGGCTGCGGGCGCAGATCGAGGAAGACCCTGCCAGGCCGCTGTACCTGGAGACCGTGCGAGGGGTTGGTTACGTGATGAGGCGGCCGGACCTCGACTGAGCGCCGCTCTCGGGCGAGCGGCGACGCCTACAGGTGCACGAAGTTGAGCACCGCGTAGGTGCCGGCAGCAATGACTGCCGAGCAGGGGATCGTGAGGACCCACGCGGTGACGATGCTGCGCGCCACTCCCCAGCGGACTGCCTTGATGCGGTCGCTCGTGCCGACGCCCATGATCGCGCTCGAGATGACATGGGTCGTGGAGACCGGCATGCCGAAATGAGAGGCACCCAGGATGATCGTGGCGGCCGTGGTCTCCGCCGCGAACCCATGTACCGGGTCCAGTTTCACGACCCGCTGGCCCATTGTCTTCATGATTCTCCAGCCGCCCGCGGCGGTTCCCATCGACATGGCCGTGGCCGCGATGAGGATGACCCAGATGGGCGGCGTCTTGTCGGCGTACGAGGCCGGATAGGCATTCCACAGGGCCAGGGTCATGATGCCCATCGTCTTCTGTGCGTCGTTCGAGCCGTGGCTGAGGGCCATGTAGGTCGCCGAAACGATCTGGAGCTTGCGGAACCGATCGTTCATCCGTCTCGGGTTTGCCCGGACGAAGATGTTCAGGATCACGATCATCAGCGCAAAGCCGATGATCAACCCCAGAAGCGGTGAGCTCACGAGCGGGATGACGATCTTCCCGAAGAAGTTGGTCCACTGAACGGCGTTCAACCCCGAAGCGGCGGCTGCGGCGCCAATGAGTCCGCCCACGAGAGCGTGGCTGCTCGAACTGGGGATGGCCAGGCGCCAGGTGATCAGGTTCCACGCGATGGCTCCGAGAAGCGCCGCCGCAAGCACGGTCGCGCCGTTTCCGAGGATCAGGTTGTCCTGGACGATGCCGCTGCCGATCGTCTTCGCGACGGCCACGCCGAAGATGAGCGCTCCGGCGAAATTGGCGACGGCCGACAGCAGGATCGCGTACTCGGGCTTGATGGCTCGCGTTGCCACGGACGTCGCTATCGCGTTGGCGGTGTCGTGGAATCCGTTGATGTAGTCGAAGACCACGGCCAGCGCGAAGATCGCGATCAGGGCGGTGAGGGTGCTGTCAGGCAAGCCGATACGCTCTCGTTCTTGTTTGGGTTTCGGTGGGGGCGCCGCCAGGGAGAGGCTAGCAGGTCAACCGCGGTCTCGCTCCATCGATGTTCACGGTCACACAACAAACCGCTAACGCCGACGCGTGCGTGCGATCGGCTTTGGGGGCGCCGCCTCGTGCGAACGGTTAACCCGACATCCACTTGCCGTTAATCGCTGCTGCCGGACCCGTTAATCGGCCGGCCGGACGATGCCTTCGGATCGGCTCCTCGGAGGCCGGGCAAGCGTGACTTGCCGGATGACCGAAGCCGAAGTGGAGGAGAACGCAAGCGTGAGACTCCGGATTGTGAACGGCCTCGCGGCGGTGGCGATCACCGTCATTCTGGCCGGTTGCTCGTCGTCGGCGGCGACACCCGGCGATGCCTGGTCCACCCCGGCGGACAGCACGAAGGCCGCGGATCAGGCGAAGACGTTCCAGACATACGGTGCGCCGGACTCCTGGGCCAACTACGGCGAGGAATTCTCGACGTTCTGCCAGACCAACAACTTCACCTGCAATAAGAGCCGCTCTCAGGGCGAGGACATGTCCTCGGCCGAGGAGATAACGGCATTCGACGCGGAGAAGAACAACCCGAAGGCAGTCGCGGCCGACATCGGCATCCTCTTCGCCTCCCAGGCCGAGCAGAAGGGCGTCCTGCCCACCTACAAGCCGGCCGGTTCAGACAAGCTCGCGTCGTACCTCAAGGGCGCAAACGGCGGCTGGGTCGCCACCTTCGTGGGGGTGCCCGGCTTCGTCGTCAACGTGGACTTCCTCAAGTCAAAGAACATCGCAGTCCCGCAGACATGGGCCGACCTCGCCAAGCCGGACTACAAGGGCCTCGTCGGCTTCGGCAAGCCCGGCTCGTCCGGCACCGCGACGATGTCGTTCGTGGCCATGAACATCGCCGCCGGCGGCACCATGGATGACTACACCAAGGGCATCGCCTACGCGAAGACGCTTCTCCCGAACATCCAGGGCGTGCCCGAGGGCAACGCGGATCAGTTCGAGAAGGGCGCCGTTCCGATCCAGATCAAGTACGACTTCAACCTGATCGCGCTCGCGAACCAGGAGAAGGCCAAGAACATAAACGCCCAGGTGGTCATCCCCACCGACGGGTCGATCTACGCGCCTTCCGCGATCATCATGAACAAGTACGACTCCGCGCATGCGGACTTCGGCAAGATGTTCCTGGACTGGATCCTCTCGGACAAGGGCCAGGAGATCTTCGCCAAATTCGGCGCCCGCCCAATCCGCTATGTGACCGGCGATCTCAAGCTCCCCGACAGCGCCAAGACACTCTGGCTACCGGACGCGCAGTACGCCAAGGTCCAGACGGTCGACACATCCAAGATCGATCTCGCGAAGATCGCTGATATCTGGCAGAACCAGGTCGGCGCGGGCGGCTGACGGAAGATGGCGACGCTGAGCAGACCCGTTGTCAAGCTCGGGGGACTCGAGTCCACCGGTGGGTCCGCCTCGCCCTCGCCCGCAGCCAGATTGCGCGGATGGCTGGCAGCCTGGCTACCGGCCATCCCGCTTCTGGTTCTGGTGGGCCTTTGTCTGATCGGACCAGTGCTGGTGCTGATCTGGCAGTCGTTCACGGGCATGGGCCAGTCGGGGCCGTCCCTGGATCTCTGGGCCAAAGTACTCGGGCAGGCCCGCACTCAATCCGCGATCGCCACGAGCCTGACTCTGGCCGGAGGCTGCGCGACCATCACCCTCATCATCGGCGCCCCGCTTGCCTGGATGATCAGCCGGATGCTCCGCGGATCACGCGCATTCTGGCTCGGCCTGCTCAACGTGGCGGCCAACTTCGGCGGGATCGGGCTGGCATTCTCCTACACCGCCACGATCGGAAGCGTCGGAATGCTGACGCTGATCCTCCAGGGCCTGGGTGTCAGCTTCGATGCGCCGAGGCAGGGCTCGATGATCGCCCTCGTTCTTGCCTACGAATACGCGAACGTTCCGCTCTTCGTACTCCTGACGATCCCGGCAATGGCGATCCTGCGCGACGATTGGTGGGAGGCGGCGCAGACGGCCGCGGCAACGCGGTTCGTCTTCTGGCGCCGGATCGGAGCCCCGATCCTGGCGCCGTTCCTTCTCGCGGGCTGGCTGCTCATCTTCACGTGGACTCTGGGCATCTACGGCATCGCTTACGGTCTGGCCGGCCAGTCCGGAGCAACCGCCGTGCAGCTCATCACGCTTCAGATGGGCTCTGCGCTCCAGTCCGATGTCATCCTGGGGCCCGGACGCGCGGCCATCCTGGCGTGCGTGCTGATGGTGTTCGCGACGGCATCCCTGATCCTCTACCGGATCATCCTTCGGCGGGCGATGAGATGGCTGTAGCCGCGGATCCTGGTG
>PMBG01000062.1:0-1097 GCA_003153755.1 Chloroflexota bacterium
TACGACTCCAAGAAGTCGGGCTCGGTTACCGTCTCCCACCTGCGATTCGGGCCCAAGCCGATCCCGTCCGCCTACCTCGTGGAGGGCGCCGACTTCATCGCCTGCCACCAGTTCGGCCTGCTCGAGCGGACCAAGATCGTCGAGTTCGCCAAGCACGGCGCCACGTTCCTGCTCAACTCGCCATACGGACCGGACGAGGTCTGGGATCAGCTGCCAAAGAAGGTCCAGCAGCAGCTCGTCGACAAGGCGATCGACCTTTGGGTCATCGACGCCTTTGCCGTCGCCGAGGAAGTCGGGATGGGCAACCGCATCAACACCGTGATGCAGCCGTGCTTCTTCCATCTGTCCGGCGTCCTGCCCGCCGACGAGGCGATCGCCAAGATCAAGAAGTTCACCGAGAAGACTTACGCCAAGCGCGGCCAGGCCGTCGTCGACCGCAACTTCGCCGCAATCGACATGTCGATCGGGCGGATGGCCCACGTGAAGCTCGGCACGCCGAGCAGCAACAAGTCGGCCATGTTCTCCGTGCCGGACAGCGCTCCGGACTTCATCAAGAACGTGACCGCCGTCCTGATGGCGGGCGACGGCGACATGCTGCCGGTCAGCGCATTCCCGGCCGACGGGACGTTCCCCACGGGAACGACTAAGTACGAAAAGCGGGCTATCGCCCAGAGCATCCCGGTCTGGGACGAGTCGATCTGCATCGACTGCGGCAAATGCGCCATGGTCTGCCCCCACGCGAGCATTCGCATGAAGGTCTACCCGACCGCGGCGGTGGCCGGAGCGCCTGCGGGCTTCCTGACCAAGGAGTTCAAGTCGCGCGATCTGCTCGACCACGGGCTCACCATCCAGGTCGCACCGGACGACTGCACGGGCTGCGGCGTCTGCGTCGACGTCTGCCCCGCCAAGAGCAAGACGGACTCGAGCCACAAGGCCATCAACATGGCCCCGGTGGAAGAGCACGTCGAAGTGGGCCGCCGGAGCTGGGAGTTCTTCCAGTCCATCCCGCAGCTCGACCGAAGCCTGCTGGCGCACGACACGGTCAAGGGCTCGCAGGTCCTCGAGCCACTATTCGAGTTCTCCGGCGCGTGCGCGGG
>PMBG01000062.1:1192-4614 GCA_003153755.1 Chloroflexota bacterium
CGCGGGCTGCTCGACAGCCCCCAGGGCACCGAACCGGAGATCGACCTCCAGCGCGCTCGGGTCGCCGGGCTTCGCAAGAAGCTCGCGACCGTGAACGGAGCCAACAAGGCCGACGCGCAGTCGCTGCTCGCCCTCTCGGGCGACCTGGTCCGCAAGAGTGTGTGGATCATCGGTGGCGACGGCTGNNCTCGACACCGAGGTCTACTCCAACACTGGCGGCCAGGCCTCCAAGTCCACGCCTCGCGGCGCGGTCGCGAAGTTCGCGGCGGCGGGCAAGGCCACCGGCAAGAAGGACCTCGGAGCCATGGCTCGAGCCTACGGCAACGTCTACGTCGCGCAGATCTCGATGGGCGCCAACGACGCCCAGACCACCAAGGCGCTGCTCGAAGCCGAAGCCTGGCCCGGAGTCTCCCTGGTCATCGCCTACGCCACATGCATCGCCCACGGCATCGACATGGAGAAGTCCATGTCGCACCAGAAGGACGCCGTCAAGAGCGGCTACTGGCCGCTCTACCGCTATCAGCCGAGCGAGGCCGAGGGCGGACAGCCGTTCAAGCTGGACTCCGCCAAGCCGTCGATGCCGGTGAAGGACTTCGTGGCGAACGAGACTCGCTACGCGATCCTGCAGCGGACGAACCCGGCGCGGGCAGCCCAGCTGGCCGAACTGGCGCAGGACGACGCAACCGAACGCTGGCGCTACTACGAGCAGCTGGCCGGCATCCACCAGACCGTTCCGCATCTCGGCGAGTCTGACGGCCAGGCCACCGCGGCCGCAGCCGCCGGAACGCAGGAAGACTAGACATGACAGTCGATCTACGCACCAGGTATCTCGGTCTCGAACTCCGCTCTCCGATCGTGGCTTCGGCCTCGCCGTTGACCGGCGATGCCACCTCCGCCCGTCGCCTCGACGAGGCGGGCGTGGGGGCCATCGTGCTCCCGTCGTTGTTCGAGGAGGAGATCCTCAACGACGAGATCGGGCTGAACAAGTCGCTCGAAACCGGCGCCGGCCAGTTCGCGGAAGCCCTCGAGTACTTCCCGACAGTGGATTCGCTGCCGGGCGTCGGGGACCGCTATCTGGCCAATCTGGCCGCGATCAAGGCCGCGTCCTCCGTGCCGGTCATCGCAAGCCTCAACGCCACCTCGGCCGGCGGCTGGGTTCGCTACGCCAAGCTCGTGCAGGAAGCCGGAGCGGACGCGCTGGAACTCAACCTGTACCGCGTCGCGGCGGACCCGTCGAAGACCGCGGCGGAGATGGATGCGGCGGACCTGGACCTCATCGCGAAGGTTCGCTCGTCCGTCACCATCCCGCTGGCCGTCAAGCTCAGCCCGTACTACTCGGCGTTCTCCAATTTCGCGGGCGAGGCCGTTGCTCGCGGCGCGGACGGACTCGTTCTGTTCAACCGCTTCTACCAGCCGGACCTGGACCTCGAGACCCTTGGTGTGGTCAACAGCCTCGAGCTGAGCCAGCCTGGGGAACTGCGGCTCCCGCTCCGTTGGATCGCGATCCTCCGACCCCAGCTGGGCGCCAAGGTTTCCCTGGCGGCAAGCTCCGGAGTCAACACGGGCACGGACGTCGCCAAGGAACTGCTCGCGGGCGCCGACGTCGTGATGATGACGTCCGCGCTCCTGCGAAAGGGCCCGGGCCACGTTCGTACAGTCGAGGCCGAGCTTCGGGCCTGGATGGACTCGAAGGAGTACGAGTCTGTCGCCCAGCTTCGCGGCAGCGCAAGCCAGGCGACGGCGGCGAACCCGTCGGCGTTCGAGCGTGCCAACTACATGCAGACGCTGCACTCCTGGTCGTCGACGGAGAACTGATCCAGCGGGCACGCGGGTGCCCGATCTGAATGGCGATACATAAGAGGCCGGCGACCACTGTCGCCGGCCTCTTACTACGACTGCTCTCGCGGGTGGCTATGACTCGAGGCGCTGATCCCTCCGCTTGCGGCGCTGCGCGATTGGGCGGAGGTCAACATCGCGACCATCCTGGAATCTCGGAACGTCCATGACGGCGCCGGCGACGCGGTGGGCGGCAGAACCAAGAGCGTCGACTAGCCCCGGGCGTCCGCGGATCGTCTGATCGCCGGGCCCGCGGGCCGTGGCACCCAAACTCGGAGGTGACTCGGGTTGCGTTCTGCGCGCCCGCGCCTCTCGCCACATCTCCGGCACCCGTTCACAGCCACTACATAAGTCGGCGCCATTCTCCACTTGACCGCTCGATCAACGCCCGCCGCAAGCGCCGGGCAGCGAGCCGCACTGGGGTGTCAAGTGGAACCAATCATCAAGGTCGAGCACCTGACCAAGAGGTACAAGAATGCGGCCGTAGCCGCCGTCGACGACGTCAGTTTCGAAGTCGAACCGGGCGAGTTGTTCGCGTTTCTCGGGCCGAACGGAGCCGGCAAGACGACAACGATCTCGATCCTGACCACGACGTTATCCAAGACGTCGGGCCACGCGGAGATCGCCGGCCACGACCTGGACACGGACGCGACCGGCATCCGCCGCAACATCGGGATCATCTTCCAGAACCCGAGCGTGGATCAGCATCTATCAGCCGAGGAAAACATCCGGCTTCATGTTGGCCTGTACGGCATCTACTCGTACCGGCCGCTGTACCGGCTCATGTCCGCCGAATACCGGGAGCGCGTCGAACGCCTCGCGTCCGTCGTGGGCCTGGAAGGCCAGCTCGGCTCGCCGCTCAAGAACTACTCGGGCGGGATGAAGCGCAAGCTCGAAATCGTACGCAGCCTCATGCACAAGCCGCGCGTGCTCTTCCTCGACGAGCCCACGGCCGGTCTCGATCCGGTGAGTCGGGCCTCGCTCTGGGAGTACCTGCGCGAAGTGCGTCAAGAGGAGGGGACCACTGTCTTCCTGACGACGCACTATCTCGACGAGGCCGAAGACTCCGATCGCGTCTGCGTGATCGACAACGGCCGGATCTCCAGGCTCGAAACGCCGGCCGAACTCAAGCGCCAGCTGCTCGAACGCGTTGTCCTGCTCGATGCGTTCGATCGCGAGGGGCTGATCGCCGAACTTCGCCGACTGGGCGCGCAGGTCGGGCTCGACGAAGACTCGGGCCTGGTCCGCGTGCCGTTCGAAGGCATGACGCCGCAGTCGCTGATTGCCCGAATCGAGACACCGCTCTCGGTTCTGCGGGTCTCCGACCCAACCCTGGAAGAAGCCTACGTCGCACTGCTGCGCGAATCCTACACAGAGACCCAGGAGGTCGCCGCATGACCGCTCAGGTGAGAAACACCGCAGCCATCCGGGCCGGCGCCATGGCAGAACCAGCTACGCTCCGGGCGCCCCGGCTGGTCCTCGAGGCCAACGCCACGTTCGCCGTGGCCTGGCGTGAGGTACTCCGAGCGATCAAGAGCCGGCAGATGATCGCCATCAACGTCATCTTCCCGGTTCTCTTCATGGGG
>PMBG01000080.1 GCA_003153755.1 Chloroflexota bacterium
GCTCCAGAACGCGGGAACCTCCACGTCCTTCTGCTCGAAGACGCTGACGCCCTTCTCGTTGCCGATGCTCGCGATGCGGGTCTCCCACACGATCTCGTCGTAGGGGTGCACGCCGGGAACGGTCCAGCGGCGGGGGAAGGTGAGGCCCTTCACGCCGATGCCGGTGAATCGGCCGTCCGGAAGCATGGTGGCAGCGCTCTCGGCCATGACGGGAATCGACACCGGCGCTGTGGCGTCGGTCGAAGCGGGGCGCGCGTCGGCTCGGGGCATCTTGCTTTCCTCTCCGGACTGTCTGTCGTTGGGTGTCTGGTTCTTCATGTGCGTCTCGAGGGGAGCGGCGTGGCGAGTGGCGGCGTCGAGTGGCGGCGTCGAGTGGCGCGTCGTGAGCGGAGGAGCCGCGTCGCGAGTGGCGTTGCCGATCCCGTGAGTGGCTTCGCCGCCGCCGGGCGCTCCGAACAGACCTGTTCTGCTCTTTCCGGTGGTTCTGCCCTGACGCTCTTGCCGTGGACCGGTGATCTCCCGTATCCGGTCCTCGGCCGCTCTGCCGGCTGCTTATGCCGGTCCCAGGTGCGGCCGTGACGATAGCTGCGAGTGCTCGGGCGCTCTTCCTCCCAATTTGGCCTTGGTACGCAGTTTCGGCCGCTCTCCGTGACCTCTTCCGCGTCCGGCTGGTCCCGAAATGAGACCGACCAACCTGGCGGAATGTACGCCGCGGCCGGGTCCTAGTCAAGCCCTCAAAACACAACATCTTGTGGTGTACCGCAAGGCGCCACTACCACATGTAGGTCCGCGGGTCGACGCAGCACGAATCCTTGGCCCCGCCGCCGGGCGGCATGTTCATCCGATGTGGACGGTGTGTGGACGGGCGACGGTCGGACGGCTGGGTCGCGGCAGTTTGGGCCGCGCGGCTGGGTGGAATAGAATGGCCGTTCTATTATGACACGTTTGGGCGGGGCGCCTCGCGCTCTACCGTCCCGTCGACGGGCGCCTTCGGCCGTTGCCCACTTTTCGCGTCGCGCCGCGGCCCGGAGCCCAGCGCGGACCCTCGCTCAGCTCTTCGTCAGTGCCGGCCTCGGCGCCGGCTCCCGCCGGCGCGCCGCCACTGTGGCCGCCCCGGCCTCCGCCGATGCCTACCGCCGGGGACGGTGCGCTCGGCTTCCCCGCGGACGGCGACGAGAGCCGCTGCCGATCGAGCCGCTCGATGAGCCACGCCACACCGATGGTTTGGGCGTGCGCCCTTCGGACGCGGGCGCCAAGCGCTATGTCGTCGGTGACAACCAGGAGGCCGGCGGATCGATCCGTGGGATTGCGCTCCACGATGCGCGTTATCAGGTCATCGGCGCTGATGCGGCCGCTGTACATGACCTCGATCCCGGACGAGATCTTGCGCGACACGAGTCCGTGTTCTGGCGACCCGTCGAGCAGGAGAGTCACGCCCACCTGCGGCGGAACGATGGCGCGCAGCCGGCCGATCAGCGCCGTCGCCGGCAGGGGCACCGCGCTCCGGCGCAGGGCGTGCAGCACGTTGGTGCCGTCGATTACCACGCGCTCGATACCTTCGAGCACGCGGCGATCATCAGGCACGGGACACGGGCCGATTCGGGCTCCGCGGGTGACCCTCGAGCACGCGGCCGCTCGCCTCGCGTACCGGTGTACCGCGCTTCGCGCGCGACTCGGTTAGCATCGGTGGCATGTTGCTTCTTGTAGACCTCGATGGTGTGGTATATCGCGGCGCGGAACCCGTGCCGGGCGTTGCCGCGGTCCTGGCTGACCGTGCCGCCGCCGGCGATGACGTCGTGTACGTCACCAACAATGCGATGTGGTATCGCGCCGACTACGTTACTCGCCTTGCGGGAATGGGGGCGCCGGTGACGCCGGACCGCATCGTCTCGTCCGCTCGCGCGACCGCGCTCTACCTGCGCGACCTGCAGCCGCCCGTCAAGCGCGCCCTCGTCGTGGGTGGCGCGGGGCTCGTGCATGAGCTGCACGACGTGGGCATCGAAACGATCTACGCGGGCGACGCGGCCGAAATCTGGAAGTCGAACGGACGCGATGCCGCGGCGGCGACCGGGCCGGTCGACATGGTCGTGGTGGGCCTGGACCTCGACTTCACCTACGCCAGGCTCGCCTGTGCGGCCGAAGCCGTTCGGGCGGGCGCCAGGTTCGTGGCCACCAATCGGGACCCCGTCTATCCACACGAGAAGGGGCTGATGCCGGGCGCGGGTTCGATCGTGTCGGCGGTCGAGACGGCGACCGGGCACACGCCGATCTCCATCGGCAAGCCGGGGAAGCTCCTCCTGGAAGTGGCCGCTCACGCCGCCGGGGTAAACGTCGCAGACGCGGTCATGATCGGCGACAGCATGGTCACGGACATACCGGCCGCCATCGCCGTTGGTGCCCGCTCGATCCTCATTCTCACCGGCATAACGAAGCCATCGCAGGTCGCGGCCATTCCCGCTGCCGAACGACCAACTGAGATCGTCGCGGATGCGGTCGAACTCGCCGCCGCCCTTGCCCGCATGGCCGCACGCGCTCCCTCGCGCTGAACTAACGTTGCCTGCAGGCAATCCAATACGTTGGCTGGGTGAGTGGCGGCGCCGGGCGGAACGGTAGAATGGTGCCAGCATAAGAGCCGCTGGCCCGTCCGGTCGGCCTCTGCTACCTCGTACCAAGTCCCTGAGGGTCGATGGACGCTCCCGAAATCCCGGTCGAGCGCCGCACGGAACCGCGAGCCGCTATCGCGCTGCCGTCGGGGCTGCGAGAACGAATCGGCCAGATGGTCATGGTGGGCTTCCGCGGCATGACTCCGACGGAAGCGCAGCCGGTCATCCGCCAGATTGCCGACGGCCTGGTCGGGGCGGTCGTCATGTACGACGTGGACTCGGAGACGGGCGGGGCCAAGAACATCGAGTCGCGGGATCAACTCCGCGAACTCAACGGCGCCCTCAGGGCCGCCGGCGAGATCCCCGTGCTGACCTCCCTGGATGCCGAGGGCGGCTTCTACCACCGTCTCAAGGAGAAGCACGGCTTCGCTCCGGCCGTTCCCGCGTCCGAACTGGGTGAGCGGAACGATCTCCAGTTCACCCGGATCGCCGCCGGGATCATCGCCGACGAGCTCGCCGACGTGGGCATCGACCTGAACCTTGCGCCCGTGGTGGACGTGCTCAATCCGGCGAACCTCACGGTCAGCGCTCGCCGGCGCAACTTCGCGCAGGATCCGGCGGTCGTGGCCGCTCACGCTCGCGAGTTCATCGTCGCTCATCACGAACGCGGCATCCTGACCACTATCAAGCACTTCCCGGGTTTGGGCGGCAATCTCCGGCCGTACTCGCCGGGCATCGGCGAGATGATCGAGGCGTGGAAGCCGGCCGAGCTGGAGCCGTACCGGGACTTGATGGCCGACGGGCTCGTGGACTCCGTGCTCGTGACGCGCGTCACCCACCCGGAGCTGGACGCCGACTACCCGGGCTGCCTTTCCCGCAAGACCGTCACGGGCTTGCTGCGCGGGCAGCTGGGCTACGACGGAGTCGTCATCTCCGACGCGATGGAGATGCTGGCGGTCTGGGACGTCTTCGGCTTTGAGCGCGGCACCATCCTGGCCGTGAACGCCGGCGTCGACATGCTTCTCTTCTGCAACGAGTCCGGCGTTGTGCCGTTCGAGGAAGATCGTGCCCGGGAAGTGGTCCAGATGATCATGGACGCGGTCCGGCGCGGTGAGATTTCCGAGGAACGGATCGACGAGGCGTGCGGGCGCATTCTCACACTCAAGGCGCGCCGCCCGGACTGATCGTCGGGCGCGCGGCGGCGCCATCGCACCGCCCGCTGAATTGCCGCGCCGGCTCCGCGCCGGCTCGGCCCGAACCCGCCCGGCCCGCTCCGCGAGAGCTCAGGCCGCGTTTTCCTGAGGGCCGCTTGCCGGACTACCGATGGACCGATCGCGAAGCATCTGGGTGATCGCGTCACTGGGCACCGGCCGTGAGAACAGGTAGCCCTGGCCGATGTCGCACTGCAGCGTCCGCAGTCTGTCCGCCTGATCCCGGTGTTCGACGCCCTCGGCGACCGTCTCGAGCCGGAGCGTCTTCCCGATCCTGATCATCGCGTCCACGAGGGCGCTGGCCGTGGGTTCGCTCGCCACGCCGTCCACGAACGACTTGTCGATCTTGAGGATGTCCACCGGGAAGCGCCGCAGGTATGCGAACGACGAGTAGCCGGTGCCGAAGTCGTCGACCGCGAGCCGCACGCCGAGCGACTTGAGCTGGAAGAGCCGGTTCAGCGTCGCCGCGGTATCGATCATGAGGACGCTCTCGGTGATCTCGAGGATCAGGCGGCTGGGCAGCAAGCCGGAGTCGTCGAGCGCGTCGGCAACGTCGCGTACAAGGTTCGGGTGCCGGAGCTGCCGCGCGGACAGGTTTACGTTCAGTGCGATCGGCTCGTCGGCGGGGATCTCCCGCTGCCAGATGCGGACCTGCCGGCAAGCCTCCTGCATGATCCACTGACCGAGCGGAACGATCAGGCCGCTCTCTTCGGCGAGCGGGATGAACTCCAGCGGCGGGACGATGCCGCGGTGCGGGTGCTGCCAGCGGACGAGCGCCTCCACTCCGGTGAAGCGGCCCGTCTGAAGGTCGATAGTCGGCTGGTAATAGACCATGAACTGCTTCTGGTCCACTGCGGTGCGCAGCTGCGACTCGAACTCGATTCGCCGGACTGCGTCGCGGTGCATGTCCGGATCGAAGAGCGCGTAGCCGCCCTCCATGCGCCGCGCTTCGTGCATCGCCACGGCCGCGTTTCGGAGCAGTTCGTCGGCATTGCCGTTGCCGCCGCTGGAGATCGCGATCCCGATCTGCGGCTGAAGCTCCACCTGCGACCCGGCGACATCGAGCGGCTCGCGAAGCAGGCCGATGATGCGCTCCATCGCCATCGTCGCGTCCGCCGGGGACGAAAGCCGGTCGAGCAGAAGACCGAATTCGTTGCCTCCCAGCCGCGCAACCGTGTCCTGGCCGCGAACGCAGTTGCGGAGGCGCTCGGCAACGATGACGAGGGCGGCGTCGCCGGCCGTGTATCCCAGATTGTCGTTGAGCTTCTTGAGGCCGTTCATCGCGCAGAACAGGACTGCGACCGTGCTGTCGTCGCGCCTGGAAGACAGCAGCGCGTGCTCGGCGCGGTCGGCGAAGAGCGTCCGGTTTGCGAGACCCGTGAGCGAATCGTGAAACGCCTGGTGCCTGAGTTCGGCCTCGAGAGTGAGTCGCTCGGTGACGTCGCGCGTGTTGAGCACCACGCCGTTCACGGCCGGAGTGTCGAGCAGGTTGGTGAGTCGCGTTTCGGTGTTACGCCACGAGCCGTCGGAGTGGCGGAGCCGGCAGCCGCAGACGACCGAGGCACCGGGCTCGCGCACGATCGCCTGGAGCTGCGACACGAAGCGCACCTCGTCGTCCGGGTGGATCATCCTCATGAGATCCAGACCCACCATGGAGTCGGGTTCGTAGCCGAAGATCCGTTCCACGGACGGCGACTGGTAGAGGACGCGGCCGTCGGCGGCAACGATGCTGATTACGTCGGTGGAGCTGTGAATCAGGGCCTGGAAGCGTTCCGCGCTCTCCCGGGCTACCGCGTCGCGCTGGAGGTCCGTCCGGGCGATGGCAAGCGAGACCTGGGTTGCCAGCGCGTGGATCGCGGCCGGAACCTCGTCGGGGATGGGCTCGCGCGACTCTACGACCAGCACGCCTCGTGGCCGGCCGCCCACGGCGATTCGGGTGATGAGCACTTCGCCGGGCAACAGCCTGGACCGGGCCTGATCGCAGTCGCCGTCCGCCTCGGCGTCTGCGTCGGCGTCGCCGTCAGTGTCGGTCCTGATTTCGGCGCCCTCCGGTGCCTCCCCGACGGCCATCATGCGCTGATCGGCCACCGACTGCCCGGCCGGAGCAAGCTGCTCTACGTCGAGCACGGTCCCCTCGAGTTCGCCGGATCGGCGACCCATCGCCCTCAGGACCTTGAAGCGCGGCGGTGAATCGTCCGGCTCGCAGACCGACATGCTGACGCGGGCGTCCCCCAGCGCGGCGCACAGGGCGTGCGCACCCTCTACGGCCGCGTCCGCGATCGAGGTTGGGTTCACGGCGCTCACGAGGTCGAGGCCGGCGGCGGCCAGGACGTGCTCTCGCCGCACGGCTCGCTCGTAGCGATCGATGGTGGCGGCAAGTTGGTGCATGAGCCACGCCACAACCAGGAAGGCCGCGCCGAAGACCACTGAGATACCGAGAGGCGTCGCTTCGACGAAGCCAAGGCCGACGCCCACGGCCGCGTACAGCGACGTGCGGATCATCACGCGAGAAGTCGAACCGTAGGCGGCCCCGAAGAGGACCGCTGCCGTCAGGACGGCCACGACGTCGTCAATCCAGCGGTTCTCCACCGCCATGGCCAGGACGCACAGGGCCGCGATTATGAGGACGTCGTCCGCAAACGTGAGACTGCGCCGCCGGTAGATCCCGACGTAAGTGGCCGAGAGGAGGACCGGGGCGGCGATGCCCGCGGCGAAGAGGATCGCGGGACTCGCGCCTGCGCTCAACATAACCGACAGCGCGCCGGCCGAGTTGGCCAGTGCGGCGGCGAGGAGCAGTAGCTGCACGCGGCCCAGCAAATCGCGGGGCCGAACGCCGGCACGGAGACCGGGGATTATCTCCGCGACTTTGGAACGTACCAAAACGTACAGTTCCTCCCGGGAATCGGATGACGGACGCAGACTCGTCTACAAACGGCGTCGGTCGAATCGGCCGGAAGCCTGAGATGAGCGCGTACGTCGAATGCGGGATATTCGTCTGGGGCCCTCTCCTTGCGGCCCGCCGAGACCCCGGGAGTTGTAGCATCGCAAATGACCATGACCACCCCCGGCCGCCCATCCACTCCGTACCAGCGTTCGTTTCTGCGCCCAATCGAAGAGCGGGACCTTGCCGTCTACAGCCCGGACGGCTACGGGATCGACCCGGAGGACCTGGACCTGGAATTCGACGAGTACGATCTCAGCCGGGGCGACCGAATTCGCGCGCTGGTGGGCAGGGCGCTAATCCGCGTTGGGTGGGTGGCGCTTGCGGCGAGTCTCGCGCTGGGGTCCGCGGGAATAGTGGCCGCGACCTCCCATCCCTCTTCGAGCGGGGCCCGGCCCGAGCTGACCTGGTCCGCGGACAAGACCCTCACCGACAAGCTCGATGCCGCGGTACGCGACTTCGGGCTGCTGAAGGACAACGTGGACTCACTCGGCGACCAGACGCGCAAGTCGCTGGCGGCCCTGTCGCAGGTGAACGAGGTCGGGCTCCAGGCGGCCCTGAATTCGGGCGCGGACGATCTGGCGAGCATCAAGTCCACGGCGGCGTCTCTGGACCGAAGGCTCGAGTGCCCGGCCTGGGCTGCGATGACCGACGCCGAACTCGTGAAGACCTACAGCCAGGCCGTGATCGGTGAATACCGAAAGGCCTGCACGGCAATCGCGTCGGTCGCGCCGCTGAGCGATGACTGGGACGCCCTGACCGCGGGGAGCCTCACGGCCATGCAGGTCGTGGACGACATCAACACTCACGACTCCCTTGGCTCCGACGCGTTGCAGTCCGCCAGCCAGGGCCAGTACCCGGATGCCATCACCAAGATCAGCCTTGCGGAGCGGTCGATATCCGATGCCGACGGCATCGCCGCCATGCTCGCCAAGGTCACGAGCGTTCCAACCCTGACGGAGTGGCTGCGGCGGACAAGGCAGTTCGACGACGATCTGCTGCTGCTCTGGAATGCCATGGTCGACTCGGGCGGAAAGGTCACGCCACAGGTCACGGCGGCTCTCAAGGCGGTCAGCGACGCGAAGGCGCTTCTGCCGGACGACACTTCGGTGATGCAGGTGGTCCTCTACGAGATGGCAGGCAACCTGACGGCCAGCGGGCTCTCGATCGAGACGGCCAAGGGCGCCCTTGCCGATGCTATGACGGATCTGGTGGGCGCGACGGTAGTCGGCCGGTAAATCGACCCCTTCATCCTGGCGACCGGCTCGCGACGGGCTAGACTACAGGCGTTGTTGGGTGGGGCGCCGTGGCGCCGACGCCTTGGGTCCGCGGGTCCCCGATGAGCCGCGCGCAGGCCGGAGGCCGCTGGTCATGCAGTTGCGCGTCGTGAGCGATCAGCCGTGGGATTTCCCTGCCGATGTGCTGGCCGTTCCATTCGTTGGCGAACCGAAGCTGGAAGGCGTTCTGTCCGAACTCGACACGCGCGCCGGCGGCGAACTTGCCGCGCTGGCGGCATTCGGCGAACTCAAAGGCGAGCGTTACGGATCCGTCATGGTTGCCCCAGGTGACGTTCGGGCTCGCCGGATACTCGTCATCGGGGCCGGCCCGGCCGATGGACTCACGCGGCAGATCGTGGTTCGAGTTGGCTCCGCGATCGAGCGGCGGTTGGCCGGCCGGAACGTCAAGACCCTGGCGATCTGGCTGGGAGATCTTGGAAAGTACATAGACGGCGGCACCGCAGCCGTCGCCGAGCTGATCGCGCGCGGCGTCGTGGAGGGCCAGTTCGAGCCTGCCGCAATCTACCGCGACAACTACGAGAATCTGCCGCCGGAACTGGACGAGTTGACCCTTGTCGCACCCGGCGAGGATGTCGCAAGCATCAAGGCCGCTGCGGAACGCGGCGTGATCATGGGCGAGGGCGCCAACCTGGCCCGGCGCCTGGACAACCGCTCCGCCAACGACGTAACTCCCGATGTGCTCGCCGGTGAGGCGCGGGCACTCGCCGAGAAGCTGGGGCTGGCCATCGACGTGATCGAGCCGGCACGCGCGGCCGAGCTCGGCATGGGCATGTTCCTGGCCGTGGGCCAGGGCAGTGACAACCCGCCGCGGATGATCGTGATGCGGTCGGGCGCGGAAGGAGCCAGCGACGCGGCCGGCCGCCGGCTGGCGATAATCGGCAAGGGCGTCTGCTTCGATTCGGGTGGCATCAGCATCAAGCCGGCTGCCCAGATGGAAGAGATGAAGATGGACAAGANNAAGACCGTGGACATCATCAACACCGACGCCGAGGGCCGCCTCATCCTTGGCGACGCCATGTGCTACGCGGAAAAGCTTGGCGCCACCCACCTGGTCGACATCGCGACGCTCACCGGAGCCGTCGGGCGGGCGCTCGGCGACCAGATGACCGGCGCGTTCGGCACGCCGCAGGATTGGTACGACACTGTGGCCGCGGCCGGCGCACGGGCAGGGGAACGCTACTGGCAGCTGCCGATGATCGACGAGTACCGCCGCGATCTGGACAGCTGGTACGCCGACCTCATCAACACCGGCAGCGTGGAGGGCGGTCTCGTCAAGAGCGCCCTGTTCCTGCGCGAGTTCGCGACCGTGCCCTGGGTTCATCTCGATATCGCGGGCACTGCCTACTTCCACAAGAAGACGCCCTATGCGCCGTCGGGCGCTACAGGCGTGGCACACGCGACGCTCGTGGAGCTTGCGCTGGACGGTGCCGCCAAGGGCCGCTAGCCGGCCGAACGACAGGTCCGGGCCCGCCTGGTCCGGCCCCGCAGCCCAAAGGAGCCCAATGGTGCCAACGCTTCCGGGCGGACTCGATTTGCTGGCAATTCCACTCGGCGTCGCCGGTTTGATCTGGGGCATTGCTTCGGACCGAATCTCGGCTCGCTGGCCGGCGCATGAGGATGGCTCCAGAAGGAGCGTGGACTGGCGGTCGGTTGTCGTGGCCGTGTTCGGCGTCATGGCGCTTGCTGCTGTGCCGATCCGATTCGCCGATGCCCAAGAGCGCGTGCTCTTCACCGTGTTCCTCGGCGCCTGCGTGCTGCTCATGGCCACGGATCTGGACCAGCGGTTGATGCCGGACGTGATCACTCTGCCGCTGATCGCGCTCGGAGCGGTCGCGCTGGTCTGGGGCGGCGACACACTCGTCTCGCGGTCGCCGGCCTGGCTTGCGATCGTGGGCGCAATCGCTATCCCGGGACTGCTTCTGCTGGGATCCCTCCCCTTCGGAGAGGGTGCGTTCGGCGGTGGCGACGTCAAGTTCCTTGCGGCCGCGGGCCTTGCGGGCGGCGCGATACGTCTCTTCCTGGCCGTGTTCGCCGGGGTGATAGTGAGCGCCCTGGTGATCCTGGCGCTGCTGCTCGCCAGGCGGGTCACGCTGAAGAGTTACATCCCGTTCGGGCCGTTCATCATCGCCGGGGTCGTCTGGGCGATGCTCCTGCCGGCCGGTTCGTAGCCGGCCGCAGGCGGCGCCATTGGGGCGGCGGGCATCCGCTCCGAACTTCTACGCGGCGACCGTCGTCCGCTTCGTGTCGCAGCTCGGGCAGTAATACGTCGTCGAGCTATTGGACGTCTGCTCGAATCCGAGCAGGTCGATCAGCGGCTCACGGAGCCCGTCACCTCTGGCTCGTGTTGCCGGGAAGCCGCACTTGCACCATTCGATGCGTTCTTCCTCCGCCGGGTTGAACTGGTGCTCCTCGGCCAGCATGGTTTCCATGGCCGCGTGCTTGGCATCGGGATCGAGATCGCCGTCCTGGATCGCCAGTGCCCGCTGCACGAGGTCCAGGTGCGAGAACGGGGCCTTCCTGGCCACGCCGATCTCGCCGAGGGCGGCGGCGGCCGAGACGCGATCGCGCCACGAAGGAGCGTTGCGCAGGACGCCGTCCAGCGCCTCCACAGAAGACTCCCCGATCTCGACGCACTTGTCCCAACGACGCTGAGATGCGTAATAGTGGCCCGCGACCGTGTCCGCCTCGGCGGGCTCCCATTTGAGCTGGCCGAGAGCGGCCAGGATGTCGGATCGTTCGAGCGCGTCGACAGTGGCGAATGAGGCAAGGAGAAGCGGAATCGCGTCCGGCCCGCACTCGGCGACGTGCCTCCACTCACGCATCGCCGCCCAGTAGAGGGCGCCGGTGGCGTCACTGGGCGGCTGCCAGCCCGTTTCGGCCAGGCCGCGAGCCGCCGTTCGACGAACGATCGGGTCCTTGTCGTTGATGACGGCAACCAGCGAGTCGACAACCTTGGGCGAGGGGATGCGCGCCAGGCGCTTCACGGCGATCTCACGGACGTCGGCGTCGTCGTGTGCCAGCGCAGCCGAGAGGGGCGTGATTGCCCGCTCGTCGCACAGCGCCTCGAGCGCCTGCGCTGCCGCCCGTTCCACAACGAGGCTGGATCGGCCGGTGGTCTTCTGCCGGACCTGCTCGTGGGCAAGGACGATGATCAACGGCACTACGGCGTCGACATCGTCGATCGCCTGGAGCGCCCTGATCGCGGCCAGCCGAACCGACTCGTCGGCATCCATCACGGCCTTGACCAGCGGCCCCACGGCCTCGACACATCTGATCTTGCCGAGGGCGGTGGCCGTGCCCCGGCGAGCCTCCTGATCCGGGTCGGTCATCAGCCTCTTGAAGACGGCCTGGTCGACGATGGCGCGCACTTCGAAGTCCGGGTCGTCCAGGGCGCTGACGAGGGGTTCCACGACACGCAGGCCACCGCGCTCGGCAAGTGCCCTCGCGACGGCCCGCCGAACTCCAGGGTTCTCATCCTGCAGCAGGCTCGTAAGCGGTTCGACGGCCATGGGGTCCTTCAACGGCGCAAGGGCATCCGCGGCAGCCATGCGAATCGCGGCGTCCTTGAACTGGAGCGCCTTGATCAGGCCTTGCGTATCTCTCTTGGCCTCCAACTGGGCGATGTTGGGGGGACCGAAGAGCGGCATATGAGGAGCCTCTTTCCTCGTGGTAAGTACGTCGCGAACGGCTCTGGTAGCGGACCGCGCCGGCGATGCGTCTCCAGCATCGTTGGCACACTGAGCGGGTGCAAGCGAGAGGCTAGCACCCTCGGGCCCCTTTTTGGGGAGTCCAGACCGACAATATTGCATCGGCAATGTCCATCTGCACCTCAACCGACCGTACCGCACAAGAGTGGGACCTTCGGGGTCGTCGCCACAAAGAGCGGCAGAAGTTGACGAACATCGGTTCGAGAGTTGTATGATCGGGAACAGCCGGAGTCGTCCAGAGGTAGTGCCCTTCCAAAGGACGTCGTCAAACCGGCGGGCGTAACCGCAAAACGCGCTCGAGAGAGAGCGCGCACTACGGAGTGCTCGCACGATGACCACCTCAAACGACCGCCGCGCATATCGTCTCGGCCGCAGATTCTGCCGCCGACTCGTTCAGTTTCTCCTCGTCCTGACCGTACTCACGCCTGCGCTTGCCGCGACCAGCCCGATTCCCGTCGTGCACGCCGATGGACTCTCGGATGCCATCGCCGAGCAGCAGCGAATCGCCAAGCTCATTGCCACACAGAAGGCGCAGATCGCCAAGCTGGCGACGCAGCAGACCAGCCTCCAGACGCAGATCTCACAGACCAAGAAGAATCTTTCCGGCGTGCTCTCCTCGCTCGACGACGCGCAGAAGCAGATCGACGCGTTGCAGGTCCTTCTGGTCGACGCCAAGGGCCGCTACGACACGCTGTCCGTTCAGCAGAGGCTGCTGCAGACGCAGCTGGTCGACCTGACTGCCCAGCGCGACGCCAAACAGCGCGAGCTCGAGGTGAGGCAGGCGATCCTGGCGAGCCGCATGGTGGACGCGTACGTGACGGACCAGACGCCACTCCTGCAGCAACTCCTGACTTCACACTCGCTCACGGACGCGCTTTCGGACGTTTCCTACTACACGGACATGGCCGAGTCGGATGCCGCTCTGGCGGCCGAGATCAAGGCGAACCAGAAGGACCTGGCCCAGATCGAGGCGAACGTCCAGCTCGCCAGCGACGCGAACCAGCAGCTCGTGGATCAGGCAGCGAGCCAGAAGCAGCAGCTCGACGATCAGAACGTGCAGTTCTCGCAAGCCAAGACGCAGCTGGCCACCATGAAGGCGCAGCTCCAGACCCAGCTGGCTCAGCAGCAGAAGGCAGAGGCGCAACTCGCCAAGAACAAGGCGGACCTCGACGCCGCCATCCAGTCCAACGGCGCGGCCATGGACAAACTCGCCGCCAAGATAGATGACCTGATACGGCGCGAGGGCGGCACAGGCCGAATTCCATCGCAGTACAACGGGCTGCTGCATTGGCCCATGTCGGGTGTCATCACGCAGGATTACGGGTGCACGGGCGTCACCTCGGAGCCGCGCGTGGGCAGCTGCGCGCACTTCCACCAGGGCATCGATATCGCGACCTCGTGCCTCGCTCCGGTGTATGCCGCAGGCGACGGCGTCGTGATGTTCGTGGGATACAACCCACTGGACCGGAAGCCGTATCAGGCATGGCTCGTGATAATCGCCCACTCCACGAGCCTGGTGACCTGGTACGCCCACATGACCGGCCAGGCGCCGCCCGGAATCCGCGAGGGCGCGACCGTCAAGCAGGGCCAGCTCATCGGCACGGAGAACACCACGGGCCGCTCCACCGGCTGCCACCTTCACTGGGCGGTCCGGGTGAACGGCCACTTCGTGAACCCCCGGCTCTTCCTGTAGACGTGGTCGCGACGGCCGCGCCGCGTCCGGTCCGCCGGGCGCTACCTCGCTCGGGCGCGAGCCGCAGCGGTCGGTGTGGTGCTAGCATCGCAGTACCCCGGCAAGGGCCCGGCATGGACCGTGAGGACGCCCGATGAAGCGAACTCTGGCGGTGATACTCGCAGGCGGCGAAGGTGAGAGGCTGTCCATCCTGTCCTCGCTGCGAGCCAAGCCGGCCGTCCCGTTCGGCGGCAAGTACCGCATCATCGACTTCACGCTCTCCAACTGCGTCAACTCGGACATCGACAATGTCGTGGTCCTGACCCAGTACAACCCCAGGTCGCTCAACGACCACATCGGCATGGGCCGGCCGTGGGACCTGGACCGCAACTACGGCGGCGTCCGGATGCTCCAGCCGTACATTGCCCGCGGCCGCGTCGCCGAGTGGTATCGCGGGACGGCGGACGCCGTGCTGCAGAACCTGAACGTGATCGAGCAGGCGGCCGGCGATACGGTCCTCGTGCTCGCCGGCGACCATATCTACAAGATGGACTACCAGCCGTTCGTCACGGCGCATCGCCGCCACCGCGCGGACGTGACGATTGCAGTGCGCCGCGTGCCGCTCGCGGACGCATCCCGCATGGGCATCCTCGCCATGGACGACAACGACCGGGTCGTGGAGTGGCACGAGAAGCCGCGTCAACCCAAGAGCGATCTGGCGAGCATGGGCGTGTACGTCTTCTCAAAGCGGGCGCTGCACCAGTGGCTGAACGATGAGCGTTTCGACTTCGGCCACGACGTGATCCCCGCCATGATCAACGGTGGCGCCCGAGTCTACGGATATCACTTCGACGGCTACTGGCAGGACGTGGGAACGGTCCAGTCCTACTGGGAGGCCAACCTCGCCTTGCTCTCCGATGCGCCGGAACTCGATCTATACGATCGCGAATGGATCATCCACACGCGTTCCGAGGAGCGCGCTCCGGCCAAGATCGGGGCCACGGCACAGGTCCATCGCAGCCTGATCAGCCACGGCTGCGTGATCAACGGCTCGGTCGTCAACTCGATCCTCTCGCCGGGCGTGGTGGTGGACGTAGGAGCGAGCGTTCGTGACTCGATAATCCTGTTCGACTCGGTGATCCGGCCGGGTGCGGTCGTGGACCGGGCCATCCTGGACAAGGAAGTTGCCGTCGGACCCGGTGCCATCGTTGGTGAGGGCACCGATTTCGATGTCGTCAACCGCCGCGAGCCGGGTCGACTCAATACCGGCATAACCGTCGTCGGCAAGCGTGCGGTCGTCCCTCGAGGAGTGCGCATCGGTCGCAACGTACTCATCGGCGAGGGAGTGCGCACCGCGGATTTCGTTTCCCGCATCGTCAAGAGCGGCTCCACCATCGAGCGATCCAAGGAGCGGCCGGTCCGTGCGGCGGCCAAGTCGTCCGGAACAGATCCACAGAGCAGGGAGCCGGCGGCCCTGGATGTGGGCCCCGTGGGCGATGAGCCGGGCCCCAGCGGACTCACAAGCTCCAGCGGGCGCCGTGCCGCCGGGGAGTCGGGCGACTGAGGCGAATGTCGACCTCGGTTGACGCGCGACGACCGCGCCGGCACGACCGTGGAGCCGCCGGGAGAGGTGTTCGGCGATCGGTGGCGCGCATCCTGGGAAGCGGCGCGTTCCTGGCAGCGGCGTTGCTCGCCGGCGTGGCATCGGCTCCCGCTCCCGCGGCCGCCGCGCAGCTCGATCTGAGCTACACGTCAAGCTCCACCTGGACCGCAGACCCGGTTGCGGGCAGGGTGCACGTCCACGCCTTCGTCACCGTCGTGTCTCACACCGTTGATGCCGGCGGACGCCGATTCTTCTACGACAACCTCCTGATGACACTCCCCCCGGCCACCGCAGGGTTTGAAGCGGCGGGCATGGACGGGAAGCCCCTCGAGGCGTCCGTCCAGTCGACGGCTCGCTCCGGAGTCGCGCTCCTGGTCGCGCTCGGCAGGCGCTTGTATTCGGGCGACACCGACGCGTTCGAGCTCACGTTCGACCTGGTTGACAGTGGCGGCTCCACCGACCGGGACTTGCGCCTGCGATCGAACATCGTTTCGTTTCCCGTGGCGGCGTTCGGTAGTCCGGGCGCGCGGGGCAGCAACGTCACCGTTCTCTTTCCGGCCGGTTTCACCGTGCAAGAGGAGTACGGCGACCTCACCCGCTCGCCGGGGACCGGCCAGACCGTGTTCGTGTCCGGCGTTCTTGACGACGCCGGAACGCTGAGCGCCTGGTTCACCGCAGTCCGGCCGGTGCCGCAGACGGACTTCAGCGTCAGGTACGCCAGGATCGGCTCGTTGCGCGTGACGTTGCGCTACTGGTCGTACGACCCGGGCTGGGCAGATCAGGTGCAGCGCGTTCTGGAGTCCGGCTATCCGGTGCTTCGCGAGGCGATCGGCCTCGGCGACCCGACCGGGTCGGTGCTGACGGTCGAGGAGGCCTCGACTCAGGAGATCGGCGGCTTCAGCGGTCTGTACGACCCTGCGACAGGCCAGGTGTCGGTCTCGTACCTGGCCGATCCTTTCGTTGTGCTGCACGAAGCGGCGCACATGTGGTTCAACGACGATCTGTCGACGGATCGATGGATCGATGAAGGATTTGCCTCCTACTACGCACAGCAGGCCCTGCGGAGTCTGGGCATGGTGGACCACTCACCCGTTCTGACGGATCGGCTGACCCAGGCGGCACTGCCGTTCAACGATTGGGCCTCGGCCGGGCAGCCCGGATCCGCCGCAGACGGCTACCTGTACGCGGCTACGCTCGAGGTTGCCCGTCAGATCGGGCTGGAGGCCGGCCCCGGCGTGCTCCGCACGGTCTGGACGGATGCCCGGTCCGGCACGGCCGCCTATCAGCCGTTGACCGGCCCCAGGACGGAGACTGTGGTCAAGGGCGACCTCGACTGGCGCCGCCTCCTGGATCTCCTGGAGCAAAAGACAGGGCGGTCGTTCCAGGCGATCTGGAGAAACTGGGTCATCTCGCCGGGGCAATCCAGCCTGCTTCGGCAGCGATCCTCCGCCCTGACGTCGTACGCGGATGCGCAGGGCGCCGCCGGATCATGGAACCTGCCGCCCGAGGTAAGGCGCTCGCTGGATCTGTGGCAGTTCGACACCACCACGGCCCTCGTCGGCCAGGTCCACAACATCCTGGACCAGCGGGATCAGGTCGCTCGGCTCTCGTCCCAGGAAGGGACCAAGCCGCCCGCGACGCTGAGGGCCGCGTTCGAAACCTCGATCGGCGCCGCTTCCAACGAGGCCGCGAACGAAACGGGAGTGCTCGGCGAGCTCTTGGCGGCCCGTCAGGCGCGTGCGAACAGCGAGGGCGCAACCCGTGCCCTGGGCTTGCTGGGTGCCGATCCGGAAGCCGACCTCGCCGCCGCCAGGGCGTCATTCGCCACCGGAGATCTGGGCCGGGCGATGACGCTGGCTTCGCAGGCCCGCCAGGCATGGGAAGGCGCTGCGACCTCGGGACAGATCCGTTTGATCGGTGCGTTGCTCGCGCTGGCCGGGCTCATCCTCCTGCTGTTCGCCATGTCGCTGGTGAGACCGTCGCGGAGGAACATGCCCGTGCCCGTTGCGGCGGAGGGTGAAATTGCGGTCGCATCAGCGTCCGAACCGGAAGCCGAACCCGAGCCCGGCCGCGAATCGCCGGAAGCCGCCACCGGGCCGGATGACGAGGAGTCGGGCTACGACCTCTTGCAGCGAGGCAAGGCCCTGATGGAGGACCGCCACATGGCGCAGGCCGCGATCGTGCTCGAGCGGGCGTCTCGCGTGGAGCCGCGCAAAGGATCGATCCTCGAGCTGCTCGGCCGCGCCTATTTCAACAGCGGCCAGCATGCCCGCGCAGCCGAAACCTTCGAAACGCTCCTGGAGCTAGATCCGTCGGCGCACTACGGCCACTTCGCCCTGGGTTTGAGCTTCGCGCGAATGGGTCGATCCACCGAGGCGCTGAAGCACTTCCGGATCGCGGCTGCGCTGGATCCCGCCAACGAGACTTACCGGAAGGCGCTCGACAAGGCTGAAGCGGCCAAGGCCTGACGGAACGACTCGCGCTACCCCCGGACGCCCCCCAGCCTCCTTGCGAGAAGCAGGATCCCCGCGATCGACTTCGCGTCTTCGATGACGCCCAGCTCAACCGCGGCCACGGCGTCGCGCCAGTGGATCCGTGAGAGCCGGAGATTCTCGTCCTCGTCGGGCGAGAGACGGTTCTCGGTCGCCGGTCGCAGGTCCGTGGCCAGGTAGAGCGTGATGTATTCCGTCGAGAAGCCCGGGGCGGTCCAGAAGCCGCCGAGCCGCTCCAGGGAACCCGCGCGGTAGCCGGTCTCCTCCTCGAGTTCGCGGTGCGCGGCGGCCAGCGGTTCCTCGGTCACGCCATCGTGAACGTCCAGGGTGCCGGCAGGCAGCTCGAGGAGCGCGCCGCCCACAGGCAGACGGAACTGCGTCACGAAGAGCAGGTTGCCTTGGGTGTCGAGCGGCGCGATCACCACCGCCCCGGGATGCACCACGATGTCGCGCTCGGAGATCCCGCCGTCCGGCATCACCACCGTGTCCCGTTCAACGGATATGTAGCGCCCCGTGTGCACTGTGCGCCGCTCCGAGACCTGCTGATCGAGGGCGGTATCAGCCTCTCCCAGGTCGGTGAGTATCGAATCGAGCAGGCGATCGCGTGTTGGGGTGCGATTGGGGCGGTGATTGGCTGGCGAGTCGGACATCGGTCAATTATGCGGCCTCCTCGCGACGAGGCTCACGCCGTCGCCGGCATGCCCGCTACCGGGACGGCCGTTAAAGGCCGAAGCCCCGACTTTCGTCGGGGCTTCGAACCTCTGGCCGGAGGATCAGGCCGTGACCGGCCCGAAGGGAAGTGCGAAGTTGGTGTCGGGGTCGAACAGCTGGACGCGCTCCAGCGGGATGCGGAGTTCGAGCATGTCGCCGGGGCGGACTCGATAGGACGAGTCGACCAGGGCCACGATGTCTCGACCGGCACCGGACGCATGGATGAGTTCCTCGTTGCCGAGGTACTCGACCACTTCGGCGCGGGCATTGACGGTGGCGGTAGCGCCGCTCAACGGGCCCAGGACGAGGTGCTCGGGACGGAAGCCCGCGATCAGCTGGCGGCCGACCGCGCCCACGGACTCGCGGAATTGCGGCGGGAGCGGAACGCGGATGTTGGTGCCGAGGAGTTCGAGCTTGTCGGGCGTGCCGGAGACTTCGACGGTGCCGAAGTTCATCGCCGGGCTGCCGATGAAGCCGGCAACGAAGCGGTTGATCGGCCGGTCGTAGAGTTCCTGCGGGGTGCCGACCTGCTGCAGGCGGCCCTCGTTCATGACCGCGATNNACCGCGGGCTCGCGCACGATTGCTCGGCCGAGGGCGACGCGCTGGCGCTGGCCGCCGGAGAGTTCGCGCGGCTTGCGGTCGAGGTAACGGGAGAGGTCGAGGATGGCGGCGGCTTCCTTGACGCGGGCCTCGATCTGCACCTTGGGGACGTGGCGGAGCTTGAGGCCGAACGCGAGGTTGTCGCGGATGGTCATATGCGGATAGAGCGCGTAGCTCTGNNGGGCCGACGAGGACCATGAACTCCGCGTCGCGGATGTCCAGGTTGAGATCGTCGACGGCTACGACGTCGCCGTAGCGCTTGCTGACGTTCTCGAACGTGACCGTTGCCATATTGGCGGGCTCCCTTGACTGTGTACCGATGTCGACGAAATCTATCAGCGGAGGAGTTCGGCGGCCTCGGCCCGGTGCCCGCGATCGCGGCTAAACGTTTAGGAAGTCGGAACGTCGACATAGGTTTCGGCGCGGATGTGGGACATGCGCCACGATGGGCACGGCCGCCGCCATGATTCAGGAACACTTCAGCGAGGGGTCGTAAACCGGGGATGCACGGAACCGGCCGAACGAACGAGCCGATCTGCCGCACAGAAACCGCGAAGCGGGACGAGATGGACGACAAGGCCGAACAGAACGTAGCGAATCCAGAGGGCCTGCGATGGACGCCCGAATCCGTCGACATTCCCGACACGGCAGGCGACGCATCCGAATCGGCGGGAGTGCCTCCGCTTCACGCGGCCACTCACGCGTATCCCCAGCCGGCGGCTTCGCCGTGGGCTGTGGCACAGCCGGAGAGCGCCGCAGCCACGCCGCCATGGGCGGCCCCGGCTCAGCAGCCACAGCCGCAGCCCTGGACTAACCCGGCGGTCGCACCAACCTATCTCGGAGGGTGGACTCCGCCTCCGCCGCCGTACCGGCCGGATGTATGGGCGCCCGCCCCGGCGCCGCTCCAGCCCGGTGTCACCGCGGGTCGCTCCGGCGGAGTACTGGGGCGAAAGCAGGCGTTCGGTCTCGTGGCGGTTGCGGCGTTGCTGTCGGCCGGACTCTCGGCAGGTGGCACCTACGTCGCGCTCTCGTTCGTCCCCAGGACCGTAGCGGCCGCACCGGCCCCTGCCGCACAGACAACGACCTACCAGACCGTCACTCTCGGCCAGTCCGAGGCGATCGTGAAGGCCGCGGCCGCCGCGAAGCCATCCGTCGTCACCATCGTGTCCGCGGGGCTGACCGGGATCACGCCCTACTCGGTGCCTACCAGCGGAGCCGGGTCGGGCTTCATCGTGAGTTCGGACGGCCTCATCCTCACAAACAATCACGTTGTGGCGGGCGCAACCTCGCTGACCGTCACTCTCGATGACACGAGCCAGCTCGTGGCCAAGGTGGTCGTCACCGACGTAGCCCACGATCTCGCGGTGATCAAGGTCAGCGCCACCGGCCTCAAGGCGGCGACTCTCGGCGACTCGGGCTCCGTCCAGGTTGGCCAGCTCGCGATTGCCATAGGCAGCCCTCTCGGCACTTTCACCGACTCCGTCACTCAAGGCATCGTCTCGGGTCTGGACCGCAGCATCACGGCCGGAAATCAGGGGTCGCGGACCTCCGAGGACCTGACCGGGCTCATCCAGACGGACGCGGCGATCAACCCCGGCAACAGCGGTGGGCCGCTGCTGGATGCCAGCGGATCGGTCATCGGCATCATCACGGCGAGCGCAAGCAATGCCCAGGACATGGGCTTCGCCATCCCGATCAACCAGGCCAAGACATTGATCGCGAGCGCTTCGAAGTAGGGGAACGGGCGTCACGGAGACCAACGCTCCGCCGACCGACCCTTGCCCAAACGCCCGAAACGACGCGGGCAGGACATCGATTTTCGGTTACTCGAGGCCGCGACCTGTCGCGGCCTCGATGTTTGAGCGCCACAATGGTGCCGGCGGGCTTCAGGTTTGTTTCAGGCAGGAAGCCCATACAAGGCCGAGCGATTCCTGCCCCGGCGCAGCCGAGGAGGACGGCGAGTCTGGAAGAGGGTACGAAGGGATGAAGCTCAGAATTGCAGCGATCGCGCTGATGCTGATCGGAGTGGGGGCCGTGGCGCTGGTCATCGTCAGCCCCAGCTTCGGCAGCTCGGGTGGATCCAAGTACATCACCTCGGCCGCGACCGTCGGGACCGTGAGTTCCACGGCAGTGGCCAATGGAAACATTGCAGCCTCCACCGTCTACGGACTCAAGTTCGGCGTGACTGCGGACATCGTCAGCTCCTCATCGACCACGTCCGGCACCGGCGGTAGCACGAGCTCGTCCACGTCCGCGGCTTCGGTCGTGTGGCCCGTCAAGACGGTGAACGTCACCGTCGGCCAGCGCGTCACGAAGGGCACGGCGCTCGCCACCGCCGATGATTCGGCCGCTCAGGTGCAGGTTGCCACCGCGCAGGCCGCTTTGGCCCAGGCACAGAGCAAGCTCGCGACGGATACCGGCGGTCTGGACGCAGTCTCGCTCGCTCAGGCCAAGAACTCCCTCAGCCAGTCCTACAACAGCTACAGCCAGGCGGTCTCGAACCGCAACATCACCAACCAGCAGAACGCGCTGAAGCTCAGCCAGGCCCAGGCTGCGGTGGCCGCGGCCCAGACAACGCTGAACACGGACACGGCGGCGAGTGCTCCCCAGGCGCAGCTGGACAAGGACCAGGCTGCGCTGACGCAGGCTCAGCAAAGCCTCGCTTCCACGCAACTCCAGGTGAACCAGTCGAACCAGCAGGCGTCGCAGCAGGTGTCCAACGCGTCGTTGAGCTACCAGTCGGCCCAGCTCCAGTACCAGAGCAAGACGACGCCGGCCTCCAGCGCGACGGTCCTCTCGGACCAGGCGCAGGTGACCTCGGCGCAGTCGACGGTGACCGCGGCTCTCGCGTCCGTCAGCGCCGCCACGATCACGGCTCCAGAAGACGGCCTGATCATCGCGGTCAACCTCCTGCCCGGTGTGAACGCCCCCAGCGGCTACGCCATCGAGATCTCCGTTGCTCCAATGGTGGCCACGGCCAGCTTTGCCGAGTCCGACATCTCGAACATCAAGGTCGGCCAGGCGGCCACCGTGACGGTCACGGCCGCGAAGGCCTCGGTGGCGGCGATCGTGACCCAGATAGTTCCGACCGCCTCTTCCGCGGGCGGGTCCAGCAGCGTCGTCACATACGCGGTGACGGTCACGCTCAACAGCCCTCCCGTGACGGTGCTTGCGGGCATGAGCTCCACCGTGACGGTGGTCACGGCCTCGGTGGACAACGCGGTGAGAGTGCCGGCCACGGCACTTCAGGGCTCTTCGACGGCGGGCTATTCGGTCCTGATCATGAACGGCGACGGCACCACCACGACGAAGGATGTCCAGGTCGGCCTCGTCACCACATCGATGGCCCAGATCACGAACGGCGTGAAGTCCGGTGACGTGGTTGTCACAGGGACCACGGCGACTCGAACGACTACGACCACCACCGGCAATGGCGGGGTGAACCTCAACCCGCTGTCGGGCGGCGGCGGGACCGGCGGGTTCGGGCGATGAGCGGCGCGATCGGTGGCACGATCATCAAGCTACAGAACGTAAGCCGCATCTACGACACGGGCCGAATCCAGGTCCCCGCTCTTCTCGACGTGAACATGCGCGTGACGAGCGGCGAGTTCGTCGCCATCGTGGGACCTTCCGGCTCGGGCAAGTCCACGATGATGAACATCCTCGGCTGTCTGGATCGCCCGTCCGAAGGACGCTACATCCTCGACGGCCAGGCAGTGGACGAGCTCGATGACGACGGCCTCGCCAGGATACGCAGCCGCTCCATCGGCTTCGTGTTCCAGAGCTACAACTTGCTGCCGCGGACGAGCGCCCTGGAGAACGTTGCGGCGCCGCTCATGTACCAGGGCGTGCCGCGCAAGGAGCGTCTGCAGCGGGCCGAAAGGGCGCTGGAGCGCCTGGGCCTCGCCGACCGCCTTCACCACGAGCCGTCCGAACTCTCCGGCGGCCAGCAGCAGCGCGTGGGCATAGCCCGGGCCCTGGTCACCGAACCGGCGCTCATCCTGGCGGACGAGCCCACGGGCAACCTGGACAGCCACTCCGGCGCCGAAGTCCTCGAGCTCTTCCACGATCTGAACGCACTCGGCCGCACGATCGTGCTCATTACCCACGACGTGGAGGTTGCGGCGGCCGCCGACCGCGCCGTGCACCTGCGCGACGGACGGCTGCAGGACGCGGTGCCGGCATGAAGCCTCGCGACCTGGTTCGGCTGGCACTCTCACGCCTGAGCACGGGCAAGTTGCGCACGGCGCTGACGATGCTCGGAGTGATCATCGGCGTGGCTTCGGTGGTGGCGCTCGTGAGCGTCGCGCAGGGCGCCACGAAGGGGATCAGCGATCGTCTGCAGTCGCTCGGAACGAACCTGCTCACCGTGAACCCCGGCTTCAGCCGGACGTCCGGTGGCGGCGCCACGCGCGGCGCCTTCGGTTCGGCGACCACGTTGACGCTCGACGACGCAACCGCCATCGGCAAACTCGACGGCGTGGCCGCGACTGCACCACAGCTCACCACCAACAAGCTCGTGATCGCCGGGACGCTCAACGAGACCGCGCGGATCGTCGGCACGACGCCCGGGTATCTCCAGGTCTACGCATACGATATGTGGACCGGGTCATTCCTCAGCGGCGCATCCGTCGACCACAACCTCAGAGTCGCCGTCATCGGTTCCACGACGGCCACGAACCTGAGCCTGGACGCCTCGTCGATCGGAGCGACGATCTACATCGGCGGTCTGCCGTTCCAGCTGACCGGCATCCTGCAGGCCAAGGGCGGCACATCCACCCAGGACGATCAGGTGCTGATACCGCTGTCCACGGCGCACGAACTGTTCGTGGGCAGCAACAGCGTTTCCACGATCGGAGTCAGCGCCGTCAGCCCGGACCAGATCGACGTTGTGTCGGCCGAGATCACGACCACGCTCGAGCAGCGGCACGGCATCGCGAGCGGTGGCGTCGACGACTTCTCGATCTCCAACCAGGCCCAGTTGCTCGGCACGGTCAGCTCGGTGAGCGACGTCCTGACGTTCCTGCTCGCCGGCATCGCGTCGATCTCGCTCCTGGTCGGCGGAATCGGGATCATGAACATCATGCTCGTGTCCGTCCGTGAGAGGACGCGCGAGATCGGCATCCGCAAGGCCATCGGCGCCAGGGGCCGCGACATCCTCGCGCAATTCCTCGTGGAGGCACTGGCACTTTCGCTTGCGGGCGGACTGATCGGGATCGCATTGGGCATGGTGGCCGATTTCGCGATCGGCACCTATGCCGGGTGGGGTTTCGTCTTCAACCCGGCGACGCCGCTGGTGGCGGTCGCCTTCAGCTTGATCGTTGGGATCGTCTTCGGTGTCTGGCCCGCGAGCCAGGCTGCCAGGCTCGATCCCGTTGTGGCCCTTCGCTACGAGTAGGTGTACGACATGGCAGAGCGAGAAGTGATGAACGAGTTTGTGGATCCGGCCGAGCCGACCGAAGAGGTCGTGCCGGTCAAGAAGGCAGCCAAGCCGGCAAAGCAGGACCGGACGACGCTTGCGCTCCTGGCGGTCGCGGCAATGGTGGCCGTGGGCGGCATGGGATTCGCGGCCGGCCGCGTGACCGCGCCGAGCACGACCGCCAACGCGAACGGCGCGAACGGCGCGAACGGCAACCGCCCCGGGTTCGGGCGGAACCTGCCCTCGCTCGCCCCGGGCCAGACGTTCGATGTGAGCCAGTTCGGAAACGGCGGCACTCGTGGTGTTGGCGGCGTTGGTGGCGGCGTGACCGGCACCGTTCAGTCGATCAACGGCTCCACGATGACG
Organism: Chloroflexota bacterium; assembly: GCA_003153755.1. Lineage (GTDB taxonomy): Bacteria > Chloroflexota > Limnocylindria > Limnocylindrales > CSP1-4 > Fen-1039. Next base: position 24,625 of record PMBG01000080.1, read on the forward strand.
GTGCAGCTCGCGAACGGAACGACCGTAACCGTCGATCTCACCGGCTCCACGACCTACCACGGTGAGACGACCGCGAGCTCGACCGACATCAAGACCGGCAGTAGCGTTACCGTGCAGATCGACACGACGGCCCTCGCCAGCGAGACCCCCGTCCCGGGCGCGTCCGGCGGTCTTGGCGGGCGGAACGTGACGGCCAAGGACGTCTTGATCACGAAGCCGTAGGAGTCGATCGTGCACCTGCTCGTCGTCGAGGACGACGCCCGCCTCAGCCGCCTCCTCAAGAGGCTTCTCGGCCAGGATCGACACGTGGTCGAGACTGCCGGGACGGCGGAGGAAGGCCTCGAGATTGCCTCATCCGGCCTCGAATTGGATGCCGTCATCCTTGATGTAGGCCTGCCCGACAGGTCCGGCTTCGACGTGGCGCGGACTCTTCGAAAGAGCGGCTCGCAGGTGCCGATCCTGATGCTCACGGCCCGGGACTCGGTCAACGATCGCGTCGAAGGGCTTGATGCGGGCGCGGACGACTACCTGGTCAAGCCGTTTGCCTACGAGGAACTCCTCGCCCGCCTCCGAGCGCTCGGCCGCCGGCCGCCTTCGCGGAAGCAGGTGGCACTGCGGGCCGGACCGATCGAACTCGACGAGGCAACCCGCCGTGTCACCATCTCCGGAAAGCCGCTCGATCTCAGCCAGCGCGAGTTCTCGATCCTCGAATGCCTTCTCCGGCGGCCCGGCCAGGTGCTGTCCCGCGATCAGCTGCTCGACTACGCGTGGCCGTACGGGGTGGCCCTGACTCCCAACACAGTGGAGGCCTATATCCATCTTCTTCGCGAAAAGCTCGGCGGTGAGGCGGCCGCGTACGTGGAAACGGTCAGGGGTGTGGGTTACCGGCTGAAGGAAGGTTGAGGACGTGAAGCGCCCCGGCCTGCCGCACCCGACCTTGCGCAGGCACGCCGCCCCGGACTTGACGGGTGCCTCGCCGCTCGACCGGACGAGGACCGAGGAGGATGCCAGGATCCTGCGGCGCACGCGCCTCCGGCTCATGGCCGTCAGCGGTTTCGTGACTCTCGTGATCCTGGCAGTGCTCGGCACCGCCATCTACTCGGTTACCGCCAACGTGCTTGCAGCCGATAGCACGGGGAGGCTCGCCCACGTCGCAGGCGACACAGCCTACGGTCGGGGTGGTACATCGCAGGACAGGTCGGGCTACGAGCTCACTTTCGGTGGCGATCGGGCCGGCATCATGCCCATACGCATAAGCACGTCTGGGCTGGCCACATGGTTCCAGCCCCCGAGCGAGACCTTCGTCGGAATGCCCGATGCGGCCAGTGCCAAGGTCGCCCTGGCCGGCCAGACGGATGTTCGCACCGCCGTAGTCACCGTAACGATCGCGTCACCGTCGGGTTCCGTGTCTCAACAAGTCGACGTGCGCATCTACTCGATGCCGGTGCGTGACTCGTCCGGCGCCGTCATCGGCGCGGTGCAGACGTGCGCAGATCGCTCGGAGGAAGTCCGCCTGCTCGCAACGTTGATGTGGGTGCTCATCCTCGGAGGTTTCGTGGCCCTGCTGGCCTCGCTCCTCGCCGGATACCTCTACGCCGGCAGAGCGCTGGTGCCGATCCGGCAGTCGATCGACCGGCGTCAGGCAGCGCTCCAGCGGCAACGCGAATTCGCCGCCAACGCGAGCCATGAGCTCAGAACGCCACTGACCGTGATACGAGCAAGCGTCGAGGATCTTGCTCGGAACCGGAAGAGCAAGGTTCAGGATGTGGGCGAGGCACTCGAGGACATCGAGGCCGAAGTCCGGCACATGACCGCCCTTGTCGAGGACATGCTGCTGCTCGCCCGGACGGACTCGGGAGTGGTCCAGGTCGACCGGGTCCCGGTGGATCTGGCGGATGTAGCCGCCGATGTTGCCAGCTCACTGTCCACGCTGGGTCAGGAGAGGGGAGTGGCCGTCCTGCTGGATCCTCTGCCGTCCCCGACGGTCGGAGACGCGTTGAGGCTCCGCCAGCTCATCACGATCCTGACGGACAACGCCATACGGCACAGCCTCAGGGACTCCACCGTGACCGTCCAGGTTCGATCGGAGCCGGGCTACGCGGTGGTGCAGGTCGACGACGAGGGGCCGGGTATCAAGCCCGATGATCTGCCTCGGCTGTTCGAGCGGTTCTGGCGAGCCGACGATGCTCCGGCCGGCGGCACCGGCCTTGGTCTCGCCATCGCGAAGTGGATCGTCGATCAGCACGGCGGGACGATAGCCGCCGAGAACAGACCCGAAGGCGGCGCCAGGTTCCTCGTCAGGCTGCCGGTCGTGAACCCCGGAGCCCACACTCCCGCCGTGGGCGAGGGACCCGCCACTCCACCGGAGCCCTAGAACAGAAGCAGCCGGGCCTCGGCCGCCAGGCCCACGACGATGATCGCGGTTCGCAGCACGGGGGCGGGCAGGCGGCGTCCCACGCGCGAGCCCACCTG
>PMBG01000133.1 GCA_003153755.1 Chloroflexota bacterium
ACGATCATGTTGTGGTCCGAGCCCACCGACGTGGACTCGTAGACCGGAGCCATCTCGAACTGGGCCGGCGCCACTTCGTTGTGGCGGGTCTTGGAGGGGATGCCGAGGCGCCAGAGCTCGCGGTCCAGATCNNAGCGTGCGGCCGGTGAGGATGAGGTCCGGGCGCTGCTCGGCCAGACGGCGGTCGACCAGGAAGTACTCCTGCTCGGGGCCGATCTGGGTGAAGACGCGCTTGACGGTGTCATTGCCGAACCATCGCAGGACGCGCAGGGCCTGCTTGCCGAGGGCCTCCTGCGAGCGGAGCATCGGNNCCGTTCGGCTCGACCTGCAGGAAGATGGGGCTCGTGACGTCCCAGGCCGTGTAGCCGCGGGCTTCGAACGTGGAGCGGATGCCGCCCGACGGGAAGGAGCTGGCGTCGGGCTCGCCCTGGACGAGGCCCTTGCCGGAGAACTCGGCGATGGTCTGGCCGTCGCCGGCGGGGCTCAGGAAGGAGTCGTGCTTCTCGGCGCTTCCACCGGTCATCGGCACGAACCAGTGGGTGTAGTGGGTGGCGCCGTGCGCCATGGCCCATTCCTTCACGCCCTGGGCAACGGCATCGGCGATGGCCGGATCGAAGGGCTCGTGGCCTTCGATGGTCCGGCGGAGCTTCTTGTAGACCGGCTTGGCCAGATACTCGCGCTGCGCGGTGTCGGCAAACACGTAGTCGCCGTAGATGTCCTCGCCCGCGTGTTCGAGATAGTTCTGGGTGGAGGCAACTTTGTGGCCGGCGATCGCCGCAATTGCCTTCTGACGAGCAGTCATTCCGACTCCTATCCGATCTTTGGCTGTCCGTTCGCCTCTCGATATTCCACCGTGGCTGGCCGCCGACGGGGCCCGGTCAACCGAAGAGAAGCGATCGCTTCGAACCTGTTTGGGGATGCCCTGGACCCTATCCACCGATGGGCTCCGGGACACGACGAGATGTTCTCACAAGGCTCCCGCGCGGTCCGAACGTTGCGGTCGCCCGAAGGTATCGAAATGGTTTCGCAACCTTTGCGAATGCGAAAGTTGCGACGGGACGCTGTGGATTGCGGCGATTGCGGGCGCGGCGGCCGCGAGGGGCGCGGCGACGGCGCCCCCTACAACAGTTCCGGCCGCACCCACTCCTTGCCGAGCACGTGCTCGTCCAGGAAGTTGAGCACCGTGGCATACCAGATGCGTGCGTTCTGCGGGTTCAGGACCCAGTGGTTCTCGTCGGGGAAATAGAGGAACCGCGCCTCGACGTCGTGGCGGTGCAGATCGGTCCAGAGCTTGAGCGCCTCGCTGACCGGAACGCGGAAATCCTGCTCGCCGTGGATGACGAGCATCGGAGTCTTGATCGCGGCAACGCTCTCCGCCGGCGACTGCTTGTCATACAGCTCCGGCTGCCGGTATGGGTCGCCGATCTCGTGCTCCCAGTAGACGCCCGTGTCCGTCGTGCCGTGGAACGGCCGCAGATCCCAGAGCGACGCGTGAGTCACGATCGCGAGGAACCGATCCGTGTGCCCGGCGATCCAGTTGGCCATNNGGTCGGTGTGCCCGGCGATCCAGTTGGCCATGTAGCCGCCGAAGCTGCCGCCCATCAACGCCGTGCGCGACGCGTCGAGGTCCGGACGCTTCAGGGCGGCATCCGTGGCGGCAATGACGTCCGTATACGGCGTCGCGCCCCAATCGCCCCAGCCACGCTGGATCATGTGCTGCCCGTATCCGAGCGAAATGGCCGGGTCCGGCATCAGCACGGCGTACCCGCGCTCGGCGAGGAGGTGGGCATTCCACCGCCAGTGCCAGCCCGCCCACGACCCGAGCGGGCCGCCGTGGACGAACACCACGAGCGGCGCCGGCTTCTCGGCGGAGGCGTCGGGTGGGAGGACCAGCCAGGATGAAATGGTGGTCCCGTCTGCTGCCTTCGCGGTCAGTCGCTCAACGCGGGATCTCGCGGCTACGCCGCCTTCACTGATTCCGTGGGGGAGTTCAACGGCCGATTGATCGGCCGCCGTCGCGTCGAACCGCACCACGCGGTTCGGGTGGAGCATCGTGGACTGGAGTGCGAACACTGTCTTGCCGTCCGGCGACGGGCAGAGATCGGATAGCGCGCCGTCGGTGACCAGAGTCGTGACCTTGCCACTCGGTACGTCGACGCGAATGGCCGCGACGTTTCCGTCGCGATCGGCAGTGACGAAGACCGCGCTGGAGTCGTGCGACCAAACGACGCTTTCGGGCCAGAGGTCCAGTTCGGGCGTGAGATCGCGCCCTTCGCCGCTCGACAGGTCGACGAGCCACAGCGTCATCTCGAGGGCTTTCTCGGGCCTGCCGAACGTGCCGTGGAGACAGGCCAACCACCGTCCGTCGGGCGAAACCTTAGGCGCCTGATACCAGCCTTCGCCGTGGGTCATGTGGCGCCGCTCGCACGATTCGACGTCGATCGCTACCAGGTCCTCGGTGATCCGCGGCGACTTGGAGTAGTCCACCCAGATCGTGTAGAGCGTCTTGCCGTCAGGGGCAAGCTCGATCCCGGATTCGAGAAGCGTCGCCGCGCCCACGTTGCCGGTAAGGTCGCGGCTCTGAAGCTTGGACTCCATGTCCGCCTCGGCCGATGAGTCGAGGTCCGCGACGAAGATGCGCCGCGTTCGCGGGGCGAGCCACGAGTCCCAGTAGCGGATGGGGTAGCTGTCGAAGAGCAGCGCGCCGACACCGGATTCCTTTCGGGCCTTGGCTCGTTCGGAATCTTCGGCCAGGTCCTTCGCGGCGGGATGGAGCTGGGCACCAAACCCGATTCGGTCGGTCGCGCGGGCAACGGCCACGCCGTCCACGCCGCCCTCGGGATCGAGCAGCAACCGCGCCTCGCCGCCGTCGGGAGGCAGAAGCCAGAGCGCGTTGATCTTCTTGTCCGGGTCCGCCTTCTCGTCCGGGTTCGGGCGCGCGGAGGTGAAGAGCAGCGAACCGTCGCGCATGAATGCCGCCGCGGACTCGCCGGCCGCCGACCGGGTGATGCGGCGCGGTTTGGCCTTGCCCGCCGGATCGACCTGCCACAGCGAGGTCGCCATCTTCTTGCCCTCGGGGTCGGGCCGGCTCACCGCCACAACCAGGCGCGTGCCGTCCGGAGAGAGCTTCAGGTTGGAGAGTCTGGGGAGGCTCAGGAAACGATCGAACGTGAAGGGCTCACTCATGGCGCCATGATGGCGCAACGGCCGCGGGAGTGACGGGTGGCGCGGCGCGGCCCGGGCGGCGTGGCGAGTAGCGCGACGGCGCGGCGTGGGCGGCGTGGCGAGTGGCGTGACGGCGCGGGTGGCCGAGCCGCAGCGACGGCGCGGCGCGGGCCGCGCGAACGCGACGGCCGAGCCGCAGCGAAGGCGCGGCGCCGCGTAATTGCGAGATACGCCTGGGGGTGGTGCTAAGTGAAAACGGGATGACCGCGAGCCCTCGTATCGGCTCCGGAACCGCGAAATGCCGCCTCGAACGAGTCCGATTCGGACGATTCAGGCGCTCCAGCTCCCATCCGATCGATCTCGGACGGCCGGGATTCCACTTATCACTACGGCCATGCGTATTCCGGAGAATCCCTTGCCGACGCCGCCGGCCCGCCGCCCGCCGTCGCGTCGCGGCCACGCACCGGGCACCGCTATCCCGGAAGCCGCCCGTGCGCTATCATTCGCAGGCCCTCAGGGGCACTACGGTCGGGGCGTGGCGCAGCTTGGCAGCGCGCATCGTTCGGGACGATGAGGTCGGAGGTTCAAATCCTCTCGCCCCGACCATACCCAGCTCATCAGCACGAAATGCCTCCGCGAGCCCTCTGCGGACGGCTGCTGGCGTCGGCTCCACGTGCATCGTGTCGAGCCCCAGGACGTTCACCGACTCAAACAGAGACTCCGCCAAGGCGCGGCGGGAGTTCGGCGCCTCTTCCCAGAGTGCCGGCAGGTTGCGCAGGAAGTCGACCGTCTCGGCCGGGT
>PMBG01000016.1 GCA_003153755.1 Chloroflexota bacterium
GAGTTCGGCCAGGAGCTGATCGCGTCGGCGCCCTCGGTCGAATACCAGGTCGTGATCATGAACAACGGTGGCACCGTCACGGTGGACAACCCGTCCAAGATGCCGGACGCGGGCGTGATCGAGGAGATCCTGGAGCCGTGGGTGAAGCTCGGTATCGTCACGCCGAGCACGTACATCGGCACGCTCATGGAACTGACCAAGAACCGCCGCGGCACGTTCCTGGACATGGAGTACCTGGACCCCAAACGCGTGCTGCTCAACTTCGAGCTGCCGCTCGGGGAGGTCATCGTGGACTTCTTCGATCAGCTCAAGACCCGAACGCAGGGCTACGCCTCGATGGACTACGAGGAGATCGGCTATCGGGCGGCGAAGCTCGTGAAGGTCGACGTCCTCGTGGCCGGCGAGCCTGTCGACGCGCTGTCCGTCATCGTCCATCGCGATCGGGCGCAGGCGATCGGCCGCGAGCTTGTCCACCGGCTGCGAGGCCTGATCCCGCGCCAGATGTTCGAGATCGCCGTCCAGGCCGCCATCGGTTCCAACGTCATTGCTCGCGAGACCGTCGCCGCGATGCGCAAAAACGTGCTCGCGAAGTGCTACGGCGGNNACATCACCCGCAAGAAGAAGCTGCTGGAAAAGCAAAAAGAGGGCAAGCAGCGCATGAAGCGCGTGGGATCCGTCGAGATACCGCAGGAGGCATTCCTGGCGGTTCTCCGCATGGACGAGGTATGACGGCCCAAACCCTCGGCGTCTTCATGGCCTGCGGCATCTTCATGATGCTGCTGATGTTGCGGCTCGAAGCGAGCCGGTTCGGCGCGGCCGAATACGACGAGCCGGGCCGCAGCAAGCGCGGCTTCTGGACGCGGGCATCGTGGTACGTGATCGGCGGGACTTTGATCGCGGCCCTCTACCTTGCCCATCCCGCCCCGCGGGAGGTTCTGTTCCTCCGAATCGGCAGGCGGCCCGACGTGTTGCTCCTCGGTCTGGCGCTCGCCGCGGTGGGAGTGACGCAGGCCGCGGCCTTCGCGCGGCTTCGCTACGGCTACCTGCGGCTGCCGCCCGGCCGTGCCTATCCGGGTGCGGCGCTGAACGCGGTAGGCACGGCCGTGATCGACGAAGCCACGTTCCGCGGCGCCGTCCTGGGCGCGCTCATTGCCGTTGGAGTGCCGGGCTGGGCGGCGATCGCCATGGCCGCGATCGTGTACCTGCTGGCAACGAGGCTTTCCTCTCCCGGGCACCATCCGTACATGCCGGTACTCGCCGCATCGATCGGGCTCGTGTGCGGCTGGGCCACTCTTGCGACCGGCGGGCTCGGGGCGGCCATGATCGCTCATGCGGTTACTTCGTTCGCCGTATTCACCTTCACCGGTCACGCGGGCCAGGTGCCGCTCGTGGGGACCGAGCCCGAGGAGATCGCGTCGAGGCGGCGTCCTCCGGCGGGCTGGCAGGATGCTCGCCGCCCGCTCGTGGCAGGTCGTGGTGCCGAACCCCGTGGTCTCCTGATCCCCGGCCAATCCGGCTATCGCGAGAAGTACGCACCTCGCCCGGCGCGTACCGGCGGCGCCCGCGCGGCCCGCGATCTCGCGGCTGCCGGGGCAACCGGGATCAGCGCCGGACTCGGGCGTGTGGCGTCGACGCTGCGGTCGCTGCGCGCCGGCCTTGGCGTGAAGGCCCGGCCGGACGACGCGCCGGCACCAGGTACCGATCGGGACGGGCACTGGCGCCCGTAGCAGGAGCCGCTACCTCTTCCGGCGTCCGGCCTCGAAGGCGGTCCTGCGCCTGCGGCCGCGTCCGCTGGGCTCGCGCCGCCGCCTCCGCTACGCTCTGCGGGTGAGTCAGCCGCATCCGCCAGTCGCGCTCTACCTGCACCTGCCGTTCTGCGTGGCCCGCTGCCCCTACTGCGACTTCGTGGTCTACGCCGGATCGGACGCTCGCGGGCCGCGTGCGCGCACGGAACGCCTCCACGCGGCGCTCGCGCGCGAGCTGGAATTGCGGGCGGACGCGCTGGATGCTCGGTTCGGGCCGGCCGGAGCCGCGAGTCCGAGCGCCGACGCGCGCCCGGACGCCGCGAGTCCCATCGACGCGCGCCCGCCGCTGACGAGCGTCTACTTCGGCGGCGGAACGCCGTCGCTCACCTCGCCCGAATGGATCGCGCGGCTGATGGACGCCGTCCGCGCCCGTTTCGGGGTGGCGGCGGATGCGGAGGTGACGCTCGAGGCAAACCCCGGAGCGGACGAACGCGGCGATCTGGCGGCCTTTCGTCGGGCCGGAGTGAATCGCGTCTCCTTCGGGGCGCAGAGCCTGGACGCGGGCGAGCTTCGGCGCCTCGGACGGCGCCACTCCCCAAAGGACGTGGCCGCGGCCGTCGAGGCGGCGCGGGCAGGCGGCATCGGCTCCGTGAATCTCGACCTGCTCTATGACGTGCCGGGCCAGTCGGAAGCGGATTGGGAAGCGACGCTGCGCGCGGCCCTGGTTCTGGGCCCGGACCATCTGTCGCTCTATGCGCTCACACTCGACGATCCCGACGAAGAGGGCCTGACCGGCGCCGGCGGCGACCACCTGCCCACGCCGCCAGGTGCCCGCCGATGGCGCGAACGCGCAAGGGCCGAGCAGGACGACGACCGGGCCGCGGCGCAGTACACCAACGCTACGGAGATGCTGGCCGCCCGTGGCCTTCGCGGGTACGAGATCTCCAACTGGGCGCGACCCGGCCATGAGAGCCGCCACAACCTCGCCTACTGGGAGCGACGGTCGTACGAAGCGGTTGGGCCGGGGGCGCACGCCTTCGACGGGGTCGTCAGAAGGTGGAACTCGGCAGCGATGGAGCCGTACCTGGCCGCGCTGCTCGAGAGCGGCCCCGTCCTACCGCCCGGCGGCTCCGAGACGCTCACCACCACGGACGCCGCCGCGGAGCGCGTGATCCTGGCTCTCCGCCTCGACGAGGGAGTGCCGGCCTCCTGGGCCGCAGAGCCACCGCTGGGCGAAGTTCGCGAGTGGGCCGAACACTCGGGACTGCTGGAGCCATTCGGGGTGGGCGGCGAGCAACGTCTCAGGCTCACGACCCGCGGCCGCCTTCTCAGCAACGAGCTTTTCGCCCGGCTCGTGTAAGCCCGACCACCGAGGCTTCCTGCCACATACGGGCGGTCGGCCAATCCTGCCGCCGTGACGCACCGTGCCGCTGTGCGGCTCGCCGCACGGCACCCGTGACGCACCGTTGACACTCCCGGCGCCACACTGCTAACATCGCCCACAGAACGGTTAGCACTCGCACAGTGAGAGTGCTAACCACCGCCGAAGCAGGCCGACCGGGGATCGGCAGCCGGCCGCGGACCCTCTGCCTTCGGGCCGATGCCGCGTCCCTGCTGCAGCCCGGGCACCGGCAAGATCGGCGGGGAATGGAGTCTCCAGTGGCGCGACGACCACGGCGCACCATCGGCTCGTTGGACGTCCGAGCGGGATCGATCCTCCGCGCCGTCATCGACGAATACGTTAGCTCCGCAACTCCGGTGAGCTCGAGCTCTCTCGTGGAGCATTACGGCCTGGGCGTCAGCAGCGCCACGGTCCGTAACATCCTGTCCGACCTCGAGGCGATGGGGCTCCTGAGCCATCCCCACACTTCGGCCGGGCGCGTGCCCACAGACGCGGGATACCGCTACTACGTGCAGGTTCTCGCCGAAGAGTGGTCGCTGCCGCCCGTTGAGCAGCGCATGATCCGACACCAGTTCGGGCAGGTGGAGTTTTCCAGCGAAGGCTGGTTCCGGCTGGCCGCCAGCACGCTCGCGGCGAACACCGGAACGGCCGGCCTCGCCACCAACGCAAAGCCGCAGGCGGCTCGCGTGCGTCGCGTGGACATCGTGTCGGTCCAGGACCGCATGGCCCTCCTCCTCGTCGTCTTCCGCGAGGGCACCATGAAGCAGGCGCTTCAGAACCTTCCCGCCATGGCCGATCAGGATCAGCTGAACAGAGTGGCAGGGCTGCTCAACCTCCTGGCGGTCGACCGGACGGCGGACGAGATCGAAGCCGCCATGTCCGACCTGCCGCTCGGCGGTGGGATCACGGACGACACGGACCTGCTCGTCCGCGTTGGAGCCGGACTCGTCCGGACCATGCGCGAGTTCGACGGCTCCAGCATCGACGACCTGTTCAGCGACGGCTTGCTCAACGTCATGGCCGCGCCGGAGTTCGACCGCAGCGAGAAGGTGCGGCAGATCTTTGCCGCACTCGAGAACCGGGCCTACCTTGGCTCGCTCGTGGAGAGTGTTGCCCAGGCCGGCACTATTCAGATCTTCATCGGCCACGAGAACAGCCCGTTGGAAATGCAGGACGTGTCACTCGTCCTTGCGCCGTATGGGCTCATCGACCGCGCCGTGGGCGTGGTGGGCGTTCTCGGACCTACCCGCATGCCGTATGCGCAGGCGATCGCCTCGGTGGAGTTCGTCTCGAGTCTGATGAACGAGTTGGTGGAGCATCTCTATGCGTGATCGACAGGGCCATCCGCGAGGCAGCGGACCCGCGAGCGGGGACGCCGAACCGGCGGCCGAGAGCCCATACCCGAAACCTATGCACGGCACGCCTACCTATGAAGAGCTGTCGACGCAGCTCGAAATCGCGAAGGGTCTCGCGGCCGAGCACCTGGCCTCGCTGCAGCGGACCGCCGCCGATTTCGCGAACTTCAAGCGGCGCACGTCCGAAGATCGCGAACGCGAACTGGGCCTCGCGAGCGAGTCGCTGCTCCGCAAGCTGCTCTCCGTAGCCGACGACTTCGACCGCGCTCTCGAGGCGATGCCGGAGGACCTCAAGGGAGTGGGCTGGATCGAAGGGATCGTCCTGCTCGACCGCAAGTTGCGATCCCTTCTCGACAGCGAAGGCGTGACGCCGATCGAAGCGCTGGGCCGGCCGTTCGATCCGCGCGAGCACGAGGCAATCGCCAGCGTCCCGGGCACGGGCAGGCCGGATGGCGAGGTCGTGGCCGAAGCCCAGCGCGGCTACCGGGTCCGCGACCGAATCCTTCGGCCGGCGATGGTCGCAGTCGCGGCCGGCGACTCGGGCGGGGGCGGCCCGGGCACGCACGATGCCACTACACGTACCAACTGACACAGATTTCGACTCTGAGTAGGAGCAACCGACAAATGGGAAAGATCATCGGCATCGACCTGGGCACGACCAACTCCGTCGTGGCGGTGATGGAAGGCGGGGAGCCGACCGTCATTCCGTCCGCTGAGGGCGGTCGGACGGTCCCGTCGGCCGTCGCGTTCACCAAGTCCGGCGAGCGCCTCGTCGGCCAGCTGGCCAAGCGCCAGGCCGTCACCAACCCGGCGAACACCGTCTACTCGATCAAGCGTTTCATGGGCCGCCGCTTCGACGACTCCGAGACGACGCACTCGCGCGCCCTGGTTCCGTACAAGGTGGAGCGCGATTCCCACAGCGACGGCATCAAGATCCTGCTCGCCGACGGCAAGAGCTACACGCCGCCGGAAATCAGCGCGATGATCCTGCAGAAGCTCAAG
>PMBG01000176.1:0-9682 GCA_003153755.1 Chloroflexota bacterium
CACCGGTGCCAACTTCCAGATCGGCGCCACGGGCAATGCCGTCGACGCCCTGACCGTCACGTTCGCCGACGCTCGCGTCACGAACAACACCGCCGGAGCCGGCGCCGGATACAGCACGCTCAACGCCGACATCAACGCGTTCGCGACTGCCACGGGCAACGGCACCGGCATCGTCGCCGCCGCGCAGACGCTCATCAACTCGGTCGACACGGGCATCGGCTTCGTCTCGACGGTCCGCGGCAACCTCGGTGCGGTCCAGAACCGCCTCGAGCACACCACGGCTTCCATCTCGGTCGCCTCGGAGAACCTCAACGCCTCGATGTCCCGCATCAAGGACCTCGACGTTGCCTCCGAAATGGTGAACTTCACCAAGACCCAGATCCTGCAGCAGGCCGGCACGGCCATCCTGGCCCAGGCCAACTCTGCCCCGCAGAACATCCTTACTCTGCTCCGCTAGTTCGGTTCGAGGCTCAACACCGGTTGAGCCGACGACTGGCAGCAACGAAGGGGTCGGCGGTCTTCCGCCGGCCCCTTCGGTTCAGCCTAGACTTACCCGGTGAGCATGGACCCGTCGACACAGGCCGCAACAATCAGTGCGCTGGAGGCTGCCACAGACGCAATGATGGTTGCGTTGGGGAAGCGGCCGGACGCGGATCTCGAGGCCGCCATCACCGCGCTCAAGGCGCGAGAGGCCGCCCTGATGCTCCTGCTCCGAACGGACTCAAAGGAACGCCCGCCCGATCTCAACGCGCGCCTTCGCCGGATCCTGGACCGAGACCGCGAAGCGGCGGATCAGCTCCGTATTGAAATGGACCAGCTGCGTGAGCGTCTCGCGGGTACTCGCGAGATCATGAACAGCCACAGCGGCCGCCGCACGAGGGCCGTGGAGCCAGTCCGATGAGAGCGCTGCGATCGCGGGCTTTCCCTGGTATTCGGACGCCTCGCATCAGCCTACAGTTGCCAACGCTGAGGACCGATACCCCGAGTGGTCGTCTCAGCATTGGAGACGCCCAGCCGGGCATTTCCGGGAGAACCTAAATGTCGACGATCCAGTTTGGCGGCGTAGTCTCGGGCCTCAACACACAGGGCATCATCGATGCCCTCGTTGCCGTTAAGAAGCAGCCGCTGACGGATCTGCAAAGCCACGAAGCCACCCTGACGTCACAGAAGGCCGCCTATGCCCAGCTGGGCACCGCCATAGACGACCTCATTGCCAAGGCGAAGAACTTCACGGTCACAAGTGCAGGCGCGTCTCGAGTCGGCACGTCGGCCGATTCCTCCGTGTATACCGCCACGGTGGCCACGAGCACGCCTACCGGCCAGTATCAGATCTCCGTCGATCGCCTGGCAACCGCGACACGCGCAGTCTCGACGACTGCCGTGGGCTCGGCCGTCACCGGCGCCGTGGACACGTCCAAGACACTCAACGACGCCAATCTCGCCGTACCAGTCACGGCCGGCCAGATGACCATCAAGGTGGGCACGACAACGGTCCAGTACACCGTTGGCGACCCGGCGACCACGACCCTCCAGAGCGTCATGAACGGCCTGGCCGGTGCCCTTCAGTCTCAACTGCAGGCGACCGGCGACACCGCCACGGTCGCCGCGTCGATCGCGGGTGGCCAGATCCGCCTGACGGTCACGGGCAACGCCGTCGGCCACGACATCTCCTTCGGCGACGTCGCCGACACGAGCAACCTGGCATCCGCCTTCGGCCTGGATACGCAGGGTGTCACCGGCACTCAGAACGCCACGATGACCGGCACCGCCTACCTTGATCCCAAGCTCTCCTCGCTCAACCTGCCCGGGTCCATGACGGCCGGTCAGATGAGCGCGATCGTGGACGGACAGATCGTCCACTACACCGTGGGCGATCCCGCAACGACGACTCTTGCCCAGATGCTGAAGGGTCTCTCGGCCGCCATCGGCAGCAGGCTGCAGGCCGGCGGCGCGAACGTAGGCGCGGACGCCTCGGCGACGTTCACCGCCTCGGTGGTGGGGAACAAGCTGCAGCTGGCAATCACGGGTGCCGGGCTCAACCACTCGCTCTCATTCGGCGCAGCCGGCGACTCCAGCAACGCCCTGGGAGTGCTCGGCATTTCCACCAGCAGCTTCACGAATGCGATGAACCCCACCATCACGGGCACGACGAACCTGGGCGTGGTCCGGGTAAACGGCGCCCTTAACAGCGCCGGGCTGAGCGGGCTTACGTCCACAACCACCGGCGTGCTGAACATCAACGGCAACGACATCAACTACGACACCACGAGCGACTCGTTGTCCACGATCATCAGCCGCATCAACAACTCCGGGGCCGGCGTGATCGCGTCCATCGACCGGACCAACGACAAGCTGATCCTCACCCGCAAGGACACGGGCTCGATCGCGGTAGACATCCAGGACAAGAGCGGGAACCTGGGCGCGGCTCTGAAGCTTGCGCCCGGAACCACTAACGCCCAGACGATCGGTGCGTCGGCCCAGGTCACCGTGGACGGCCGCACCGTGACGAGCTCCAGCAATACAGTCACAAGCGCCATCGATGGCGTCACCCTCAACCTCGTGGGACAGAGCGCGCTCGGAGAGACCACGACGCTCACTGTGGGTGTCAACCAGAGCGCGATCAGTTCGGCGATCGGCGACTTCATGACGAGCTTCAACAGGCTCGGCGACACCTTGGACAGTCTGACGCAGACGACGCCGGGAACCGCAGGCGGGACGGCCGGTACCGCGGGTCCTCTGTCCTCTGACCCACAGGTCCGCGCCCTCTTCCTGAATCTGCGGAGCACCGTCTTCCAGGTGAGCGGCACCGGCACGCTGAACTCACTCGGCTCGATTGGCCTCAACACCGGCAACGTGGGCTCCATCCCGGGCTCCACCGATCGACTGCAGCTGGACTCCACCGCTCTGGCCGCGGCGTTGAACCAGGACGCCGGCAAAGTCGCGTCGCTGCTCGACGGCGCCACCGGCCCGATGCAGGCCCTGGTGGACCGGCTCAAGAGCATGCAGGATCCGGCCAACCCGAGCGCCTTCATCCAGTCGCATACGGCCGGTCTCACAAGCGAGATCTCGTCGACGCAGCGCGCCGAGCAGAGCCGCCAGGTGATGGTCGACAACTACCAAGCGATGCTCGAGGCCCAGTACGCGGCCATGGAGGCCACGCTGGCTACGCTGCAGGCACAGTCAAACCAGATCGCGGCGCAGATCGGGAGCACGAGCTCGTCGTCCGGCTCGGGCCTCGGGAAGTCGTCCACCGGCTAGGGCAGCGTCTGATCTTCGCCCTACCGAGCCGCGCCACCGAGGCTGCCTGAACGCCAACCGGAAGACCGCAATCCGGCACGCCCGCAAGCCCGGCTCGCAACCACGCATTCCACCGCACTCCCATCGCCGCGTTCCGACCGCCGTCGCCCGGTTCGCACCCAAGTTGCCGCCCCGTCTAGGTGTTGCCCCCAGGCCACGAACGGTCAAGGCGGCCCCTCCGCGAACCGATAACTAGTTAGGAGCCGCCAACCCGGGCGGACCCCTCCAGAAGCCGCGAGGCACTTGTTCAATGCTCGATCCCACCGCTGCATATCGAACCGCTCAGGTCGTCGGCGCCAGCCGCACCGGCCAGATCGTCCTGCTCTATCAGGGCGCGATCCGGTTCGGCGCGCAGCATCTGGCCTGGCTTGAACGCCGCGACATGGAGCAGGCGCACAAGTCGTCGATCCGCTGCCAGGAGATCGTCTGCGCGCTCCGCGGTTCGCTCGACCTGTCGGCCGGTCCCATCGCCACCCAGCTGGACGACCTCTATGAGTTCGTGCTCCGCCGGCTGATGGAAGGCAATATGCGCAAGGAAGCCAAGCCTACGGAGGACGCCATTCAGGTTCTGCGCGGCCTTCTCGAGGCCTGGCAGGAGCTCGCGGCCCGTCCGAATTCGGACCTTGTCGACTCGGCGCCCGAACCCATTCGACGAGCCACCTACGGCGCGCCGGCATCGTCGGGGACGCTGGTAGGCGCCGGCTCCTACGCGGCCGGAGGCCGGCGATGATCCCTACAGACATGCCCGGCACGATGGAGCGCCAGGTGGCGGCCGAAACCCTGGCCGCCGCGCTGAGCCCCCTCTCGGTGCGCTCGATTCAGCGGCGCCTTGAGCGGATCCTCATCGACGACCGTGAACTGCTGATCTCGCTGCAGTGCCAGCTCGAGCAGATCCGCCGTGAGCTGCGGCTGTTGAACGACGACCGCATCGTGCGGGCGCTCGACGGCGAGGATGCGTCCTACCGCCACTAAGGGCCACCCCGACCCGGCCCCCCGCAAGGCGACTACGCGGCACTCGCCATCGCGTAGATGATCTGATCACGATGGCCCAACCCCTGCACGTTCTTGTCTACGGCTCCGTGGATGCCGGGCCGTGTGACAGCGTTCGTCTCGGCGTCTACCGCGATCTTCTGCCGGCGCACGGCGTTGAGCTCCGGACCTGGGGNNGCTCGAGTATTCGCTTGCCGGCGCGGCGACGGTTGCGTCGCGGTCCATGGGTGGCGGCCCGTACGACGTGATCCGCGACGGAGTAGACGGGCTGCTGGCCAGGAACAAGGCTCAGTGGCGCGAGCAGTTGACGAGGCTCGCGACGTCACCCGCGCTTCGAGAGGAGATGGCGGGCCGGGCCCGCGAGCGCGTCCTCGCCGAGTACGACGTCCACAGGCGCGTGGAGGAGTGGGCCGACGCTTTCCGCTGGGCCGCCGACCACGCCGGCCGGGGCGCCGCAAGGGCGGGTAGTGCCGGGTACTCCGCCACTTAGCGTGCGCCGCGGCCACTAGGGCAGCAGTCCTATTTCTCCCGCGCCCCGACAGATGCGAACCTGTCGCCGGTCAGACGAGGCCGTCACCACGTCGGGCCAAGGGGAGCACAGCCGAGGAAGCTCGGTTCTGGGGGGATGCGTCAACGGGCACGCGCTCAGAGTTAGTTGCGTGGCCAACAACCATTTGTTGAGGGTGCGTGTCTACACGAACTGCCTAGTACAGACGTAGTAGACTCCGCTCGCCTTCTGGAACGGCCGGGGAGACGCAGGGCAGGTCAGGCCCGGCGGGCGTCGCACAGAATGGATGGCAGAGGTGGCCCGGTTCACCGGGTCTGAGAGGTTTGGCGCTGCTGCGCCATGAGGGGCTATCCGCCCGGGGAGATTGATGGGGACTCGGTCTATGCGCCGCAAGCGCTCGCACCTGTCGTCGGCGTTCGCCAGTCTAGCGGCCTGCTTGATGCTGGCGGCCGTGTCGCTTCAGACTCCGCCACCGGCCGCGGCTGCCCAGCAGCCGGTAAACCCGGTCCAGGATGTCAGAGGCCCATCGACTGCCTCACTCTCGCGTAAGCCCGCCCCGACCGAAGTCCCCTCACTGCGGACCACGTACAGCAACACGTACGACAACCACGACGGCACGTACACCGCACAGGTCAGCGCCGGTCCCGTCAACTATCTGCCCGCCGGCACTAAGACCTACCAGCCGATCGACACCAAGTTCGCGGCGATGTCGGGTAAGGGCGGACGCGTTCGTGCCGGCCACATGGCCAACCCGGTGGAAATCGGCGCGCCCGACGACGCCTCGGGCTTCGTGAGCATGGACACAGGCCAGGGAGTGATTCGAATGTCCCTTGCCGCGGGCGTCAAGCCCGGCAAGGCAGGCTCCAAGCCCTCGACGAAGGGTTCTGTTGCCGACGTCGCGGGCGTCATGCCCAACATCGACCTTCGGGCTTCGGTCGACGGCGTTGGCGTCCGAACCTACTTCATCTTGAACTCTCGCCCCTCGAGCTCCTCCTTCTCCCTCTCCCTCGACGCCGGTGGCCTGACCCCCTCTCTCCAGGCCGACGGCTCCATCTCGTTCCTCGACAAGAAGGGCGCCGCGGCCGCCTACATGCCCGCGCCATATGCCACGGACTCCGCCTACGACCCCAACGTGGGTTCGGGCAAGACCACCTACGACGTCTCCTACTCGCTCGCCAAGTCCGGCAAGCAGTGGGTGCTGACCGTATCGGTGGATCCGACCTGGCTCGCGAATGCGACCTATCCGGTCAATGTGGACCCGTCGGTCAGCGGCACTACCTACGTCTGGAACAACACCGTCAACAACCAGTCGGGGCTCATCAACACCGTCAAGCGCGACATGGTGACCACCGACAGCCCGCCCTACCACGAGTTCCTCGTGGGCTACGACGGCAACAGTCAGTGGGCCTCCTACTTGAAGTTCGACCTGGCCGCCGCCGGCGTCCCGGCTGCCACCATCGTCTCGAACAACCTTCACCTCTGGCCGTACCACCAGTGGTATACGACCGGCGAGCAGACCTCTATCGCCCAGGTCACCACCAACTGGTCCAACACGACACTCACCTGGAACAACGCACCCTTCAAGAGCAATCTGTATCCCGCCGCGCTCATGACGTTCATCAGCTCCACGGGCGCGGAGCCGGCGGTCAGCCTGCCCTTGAGCCTGGTCCAGGGCTGGGACAACGGCAGCATCTCCAACTACGGCATCTATCTCTATGCCGCGAAGGCGAGCGATACCCACTACTGGAAGCGCTTCATCGACGCCCAGGACACCGCGCACGGCCACAACCCGTACCTGGAAGTCACATTTGCCGTGCCCGTGGCTGCCGCGTCCTCGCCGACGGGGGGCCAGTGGGTCCTGCCTGGGACCAGCATGCAGTGGACCTATACCCAGCCCGGCATAGCTCAGACCAAGTCTCAGGTTCAGATCGCCACGGACTCCGGCTTCGCCAGTGTGGTCTACGACAGCGGCGCCCAGGCGAACACCAATCATTCGTGGCCGATCCCGAGTCTCAGCGACACCGGCTACTACTGGCGCGTGAAGGTCTACGACGGCTACGGATGGTCCGGATGGACTGCAGGTAGCCTCTTCGGTTACGACGGCCACGCTCCTACCTGGGTTGGATTCGGCACCCCACCCAAGACCGTGGTATCGACCGACACATTCGATTTCGCCTGGAGCACGGCATCCGACAGCGGGTCGGGCGTCTCCGGATACCGCTATCAGCTCAACTATTCGGCGCTCTCGGCGACACCAAATACCTGCAGCGTCGATCCCGCCACTGGTGGCACCTCTGTCGTCACGGGTACCACGACAGCCTTGCATTACCCGGCGCCCATCTCGACGCGTGGAGACGGCTGCTACAAGCTCCTGGTCTTGCCCGTGGACGTGGCCGGCAACGTGGGCGTTGCCACCTCCGCGAACTGGTCGCCCTACACGGTGATTCGTGACTCGTCCGCGCCGGATGCGCCCGTGATCACCGTGACCGGGGCCGGCTCCTACAAGGCCGACGCGCACACCGTCTTCTTTGGCGGCTCCGCGAGCTCGGGCACGATTCAGATCACCGCGACGAGCGCGGATGCCCAGACCGGTGTCACCTCGATTGCCGCCACGGACCCCAGCCCGGCGATCGGCTGGAGCGCATCCACAAGCGGATCCGGCGCGTCCCTGGTCGACACGTTGAACTGGACCTCGGCTGCCGGGACATCAGGAGTCACGTTCACCGCGACCAACGGGTCCGCCCTGACATCCGCGAACGCGGTCTCGCTCACCAAGGACGTGACCGCCCCAACGGTCGGCTTCACCTACCCGGCCAACAACGGGCATCCCCACTTCCAGTCCGGGGCGACCTATCAGCTCAAGTGGAGCGAGGCGGATTCCTCGGGCTCGCAGGTTGCGAGTCGTTCGGTTGTCCGCCAGAAGGCGGCCCTCGATCCGAACCACGTGGGCACGTGCACGGCTTTCACCACGGACCGGACGATGACCGCCGTGGTCACCAATGGTCAGGCCGTGCTGGACAACTCGGACCTTGTCAATGGCTACTGCTACGACTGGGTCGTGACGATCACGGACAACGTCGGCAACACCGCCACATACACGTCCGACTGGGTCATGCGAGACGCCGCCGTGCCGGCGAGCCCGACTGTTGACGCCACCGGACCCGGCACCTACCAGAACGGACCCAACGGCAAGATCTATGTCGATGGCAGGGCAGTGGGCACGCTGACCGTCACCTCCACGGGTTCCTCCGGCACTTCGGGGATCGCTTCGTCCGGCTTCGCCTTCGCGGACACTCAGGATCCCACCGGCTGGTCGGGCGTCCCCATCGTCGTGACCGACAATCCCGCCGCGGCCGGCATCGGCTGGTCCACGAGCGCGAGCTCGCCGCGAACCCTGCAGGTGACAACCACCACGTCCGCGGGCGTGACCTCGGCACCGACGACCATGACGGTTGAGGTCGACACGCTGGCTCCTAGCGCGGACCTCCAGTCGCTCGACCACGCGGCCATCAACCTGGGCCAGACCACCAGTTCCTGGACGCTCAACGCGACCTCGTACCGCCCCTTCCAGATCGGCTGGACCGCTTCGGATTCGGGTTCCGGTGTCAAGAGCACGACGGTCAAGCGCCAGGTCGCGACGGTGATTCACGGCAATAGCGGCGGCGTACCCACCGAAACGTGCTCCGGTGCGGTATGGCAGGACGACGCGAGCTGGACTCCAGACGGCCCCTCCACCGCCAACAACAACGATCTCGCCGATGGCAAGTGCTACCGCTGGATCCTGACGGCCAAGGACAACCTCCTCCACAGCCAGGACACTGTCTCGGGCTCGATCCTCGTCGACATCACCGCCCCGTTCGCCGGCCTATCGGTGATATCCCCGCAGGCCGGCCAGCCTGTGGCGGGAACGGTCACGATCAAGGGCACCGCGACCGACGATGAGTTCGGCTCGTACAAGCTCGAGTACGGCACGGGGACTGCCCCGTCCTCATGGACGACCATCTTCGTCGGCAGTGCGCCTGTCACCGCCTCCACCCTGGCGAACTGGGCGACGGGTTCGATGTCCGGTGTCTACACCGTTCGAATGATCGTCGTCGACACCGCCGGCAACGGCACGACCATCACCACGACGGTCTATGTCGACAACGCGGATAGAGGTGGCGACGCCTACAACACGTCGGCCCCGTTCGACCTGGGCGGCGGTTGGTCCGCCGGAGTCAACGTGGCTACAGGCGAAGCGAGCATCGCGCGCAGCCTCTTCTCAATCGGGGGCTACGGGCCGGCTCAGAGCCTCTCGCTGACCTACAACTCCAACGATGGCCGAGCCAACGATCCGCTCGGCTCGTCATTCGGACCCGGCTGGTCCAGCAACATCACCCAGTACCTCGACGTAACCGCCCGCGCTCAGGGTTTCGTCGTCTGGCACCGCGCTGACGGCGCCGAGGTGCCCTTCGGCATCGTCAACGGAAGCTTCCTCGTGGCGGAGGGCCACTACGAGCAACTCGCCGATCTCGGCTCCTCGGGATACAAGATCACCTACGTCGACCGGAGCAGTGTGACCTTCGACGCCGCGGGGAAGCTTGCCGCGATCGTCGACGGCTACGGCAAGTCCCTGTCGGTCAGCTGGGGAACGAGCTCTGCGACCGTGACCGACGCCGTCGGCCGGCACATGAGCATCTCCTTCAGCGGAGCGCAGATCTCGTCGGTCACGGACTCGGCCGGGCGCTCCTGGGCGTTCACCTATCCCGCGGGCAAATTGCTGGTGAAGGATCCTGAGAACAACACCACGGAGTTCGACTACGGGACGAGTTCAGCGCGGATCGAGGCGATCGTTCGGACACTGACCGCGCTCAACGCCGACGGCTCGAAGACGAGCGCCACCAACCG
>PMBG01000176.1:9689-20496 GCA_003153755.1 Chloroflexota bacterium
GCTACGACCTACAACCTCAATCCGAACGCCCGAGGCTGGGTGGATTCCATCGTGACGCCCGTCAGGCAGGGAGTTCCCGCGGCGGACATCAACCTCACCACCAGCTTCCGGTACGACGACAACAGCGGCACCGGCAACGGCAACGTCACGCAGAAGATCCGGCAGATCGACGCCACGCACACGCAGACCACCGGCTGGACCTACGACCCCGCCACGGGCAAGATCGCGTCTCAGACCGATCAGCTCACCGCCACTACCAACGTCGTGACGACCAACACCTACGGCAGCAACGGGAATCTGCTCGAGACGACCGTCAAGGGCAGCCCGACCGCGGACATGGTCCTCATCACGGCGTATGCCTACGACCAGGCCGGGCACGTCACCTGCAAGATCTTCAATCCGTCGTCGTCGATCGCCAACCTGAGCACGATCGACTGCGGGTTCGACGCCTCACTCAACTACCACAGCAACCTGACTCTCGCGACGGGTGAGGATTCCTCGGTCACCAACGTCGTCACGGCCTACGCCTACGACGCGAACAGCTTGCTGGTCGAGTCCGTGGATGTTCTGGGCACCGTCACTCGGTTCACGTATCACGCCGACGGTACCCCGGAATCCACGATCCGGAACTACACGTCCGGCACAGTCGCGGTCGACACGAACAACCTGACCACGACCTATGTCTACGACGCCGCGGGCAACATGCTGAGCGAAACCGATCCGGTCACGAACCAGACGCCCGCCGTCACTTCAACGACAACCTACACATACAACAGGCTCGGCAGCATGCTCACGAAGGCCTCGCCGGGCGACTCCTGGGCACCGGGCGGCGAGCAGGTCTTCACCTACGATGAGTTCGGCTCGCCCACGTCCGAAACCAGCTGCACGCTCGCCTCACCGAAGGACGACTGTGCAACCGGTTTCCTGGGTACCTCGATCAGGACCCGTGACATCCTCGATCGGCCGGTCGTGCTCGCCGACATCACCCCGGCGCACGACAGCGTGGTGGCGACCACGCTCAAGGCCTATACGACCTACGACTCCGCGGGTAACGCGGTCTCGCAGACGTCCAAGGACGGCGTCCAGACCACGTGGACGTTCGACTCCCTGAGTCGCGTGCTTACCGAAAGCTCCCTCGGCTCCACCGTGAGCCACGCATACGATGGCCTCGCCGACTACCTCCAGACGGTGACGACCACAGCCTCGTCGACCTCCACGACGATCGGGACTTTCCATCCGTCGGGCAAGCCTGCCACCGCGACCACGGACACTCAGCTTCAGCTCACCTATTCGTACGACACTATCGGCCGCCTGGTCGGCGCGATCGATGCAACCGGCCTCCACGTCTCGAGCTCCACCTACGACAAGCTGGGTCGGACCCTCAGCGCAACGATCACGAACAAGGTGACCGCTCTCGACGGCTCTTCGTCCAACGTGACCTCCACGGTCGAGACGACGTATGACGCCGCCGGCCACGTCCTCACCTCCACGGCGCCGTACCAGGCCGGCCAGACCAAGCTGACTACGAGCCACGTCTACGACGCCCTCGGCCGGGTCAAGTCCACCACCGATCCCACCGGCCTTACCACCACGAGCCACTACGACGCCGCCGGCGACGAGGTGGCCACGGTCGCTCCGGACAATTCCGTTGCCCGCCGCATCTACGACGTTCACGGCAGCCTGGCCGAGACAATCGCCAACTGCTCCGACAACGACACGGCGCCCACGGGATCGCCCGCCACTTCTGCTTGTGTGGGCGCCGCCACGGGCGGATGGAACGTCCGCACGATCTCGACCACCGTTGTTGGTGCGGGCAAGATCACGTCGACCACAACGTCCGGCACCGTGACCACAACGACCACTACCGATGGCGCGGGGCGCGTCATCCAGACCATCGTGGATCCGAACGGTGCCCACCTCGCAACCGACTACACGTACGACTCCAAGGGCCGCCAGGTCAGCCAGACCACGCCGGCCCCGTCGGGTTCGGGCAAGGTGGTCACCGTCACGGAGTACGACGCGGCCAGCGGCAAGGTGTCCCGGACGATTTCGAACTGCACCGATGCCGCTCTGAATCCCGCGTGGTCCAACTGCGCCACGGTCAACGACGGAACCCACGACCTCGTTACGAGCTACCTGTACGACGGCGCGGGCAACGTAACCAGGAAGCAGTCGCCCTCGGGCGCGTATGTCACGTACACGTACGACTCCGCAGGCCGTGTGACGAGCATGACGCGCAACGGGGACGCTCAGGCAAAGGCGAGCTACTACTACGACGCGGGCGGCCGCGAGATCGCGGTCGTGACGCCGCTGGACAACGGGTCCTATACGGTGACTCGTTTCGCATATGACTCACTGGGCCACAAGATCGCCGAGCTCGACAATTGCACGGACTCCGGAACCACCGCTCCGGCTACCGATGCCGCGATAATCGCCTGCCACGGCGTGGGCACGGCCAACGCGTCGACAAACGTCGCCTCGTTCTTTGCCTACGACGTTCACGGCAATCTCGTCTCGGAGACCAGCCCCTCGCCGACGTCGACGGGCACGCTCACCACCCTGTACGCATACGACTCGGATGCCCGACTCTGCCGCGTGCTTCAGAACGCTGTGAACGTGTCTGCTTCGGCGTTCGGGTGCACGGGCTCGTTGCCCGGGGGCGCTACCGCCACCACTACGCAGAACGTGCTGACGAGCTACACCTACGACGCCGCCTCGAATCTGGCGACGCAGACGGTCACTCCCGATTCCACCTCCGGCAAGCCCGGCACTACCACCTTCACCTACGACGGCGTCGGTCACCTGACGAGCAAGACCGATCCGAACGACAAGACCACCAGCTTCACCTACGACGCCAACGGCAACAAGGCCACCGAGACCGATCCGGACACGACCGCCGGCGGTGCCACTGTCGCCTGGCTGTACGACGGCGCCGCGCGCCTGTGCCGGCGAGTCGCCGCGGCCAACGGCGCGTCGCTCGGCTCCACCACCAACCTCTCCCAGCCATGCTCCGGCTCGATCTGGGGAACAGGGATCGACATCCGCTACACCTTCGATCAGGCCTCCAACGTCGCCTCGGCGACGGACGCGAACACAGGTCAGGTGGTCACCGCGTCCTACGACGACGACGGCCGGCCCGTGACGGTCACCGACATCGGTGGCGCGATCGGCAGCTCGGACCCGGGCACAACCTACTGCTACGGCACGAGTTGCACGAACGGGTACTTCACGGCCCAGGGATCAACTCTGGGACGGACCGACCCGAGCGGCAGCTACACCTTCACCCTGGACACCTCGAGCCGTGAAACCGAACTCGTGAACCCGCGGAACACCACGGGCGATAAATTCACCTGGACTTACGGCCACGCCGGCCGGCTAATCTCCGCCTCCGAGCCGGTGGACAACACGACCAGCCACCTGGTCACGACTTACGCCTTCGATTCCCTCGGCAGACCCACAACCAAGGCAACCACCCGCGACGGCAGCGCGCCGATCGCAACGTACAGCTTCGTCTACAACGCGGCCGGCAACGAAACGAGCCAGACGGACTTCGAAGCCGGCGGCACCGCCAACCAGACCACCGGCTACGCCTACGACGCGCTGGGCCGCATCAGCAACTTCGACCCACCAACCACCAGCTCCATCCTCAAGCAGGCGTATACATTCAACGCCCAGCCGGACCGGGCGTCCATCAAGGTCGGCACCGCCAGCCCGATCACCACCTACTTCGATGCCGCCTCGCGTCCGACCACGGACACTGAGGCCAAGTCATACAGCTCCGACGGAGAGGGCCGACTTACCGGCCTGCCCGGCCAGAAGCTCATCTACGACAACCTGGGTCGCCTGACTGAAGTCGACGACCAGGCCAACCACGCAATCACTACCTACAAGTACGACCCCATCGACCGGCTCGTGTCGGAGACCGTGGTGGCCACCGGCATCACCACGAAGTACGTCTACGTTGGCCTGAGTCAGGTCGTGGCCCAGGTGATCACCGGCTCCACGATCACCAGCCACGCGACCGACGCTAACGGCAACGAACTCTACGAGGTGACCGGGACCACCGTCTCTTACGTTGGCACGAACGCCCACGGCGACCTCACCTGGGCGGCGACGCCCACGGCCATCGCCGCCGGCACCACCAGCTCGTCCACCAGCTATGACCCGTTCGGCAACGTGGTGGCCAGCACGGGCGCGCTTCCGGCGTTCCGCTGGCAGGGCAGCCTGTACGACACCGCCACCTCGCTCTACTACGCCCGAGCGCGCTGGTACAGCCCGTCTCTGGGCCGCTTCACCTCCAACGACCCGGTGTCGGGCACGCTCACCAATCCCACGAGCCTCGACCCCTACGCGTATGCCGGTGGAGACCCGATCAACGGCAGCGACCCGAGCGGTCGAACCGCCTGCTACAACGGCTACTGCCCAACCGGCGGCAGCAGCGGCGGCGGAACCTCCACCCCCACCAACATCCCCAACACCTCCGCCGTACGGTCCTCGAGCTCGAGCTCGAGCAACGGCATCAGCTGCTACGACAACTACTGCCATGCCGCGGGCGGCAAACCCACGCCCGCATCGGTTGCCTCCGACAAGACCATGGCCCAGCTCGTCCAGCAGGTCGCCATCCAGAAGGCAAACTCGGCTGCAGCAGTAAGAGCGGGTTGTCCTGTCGCCTACTGCGGCACCGATGACCAGAAACAGGCCAACCTCAAGGCCGACCAGGACATGGAGGCCACGCTCAAAGCCAAGATCGTAGAGAACGCCCAGCTAGCCTGGTGTCCTGTGGCCTACTGCGGTACCGAGGAGCAGAAGGAAGAGGACTTCATCGTCAACAGCTTCATCGACGCCCAGTACAAGCAGATGGCGGCGAAGGCCAACCAGCACCACTGCGACAACCCGTTCTCCTGCGCAGGCGACCTCATCGGCGGTGTCGGCTCTACGGTGGTGAGCGTCGTCACCGACCCCAAATCACTCCTCATGATCGCCGGCTGCGTCGGCGGCACGGTGCTCCTCTCGGAGTCCGGAGTAGGGGAGGCAATAGGCGCGGCATGCCTCGCTATGGCGGTCCAGAGTGTCGGTGAGCAGGGCATTGACTACGCCAAGGATCTAGGCAATCACGGCTGGAACCCGTTCACGACGGCCGGTGACGCCTGGGCGCCGTATGCCGCCGCCATCTCGGCCGGCGACTATTACAGCTTTGGTGCCATGGCCGGCTCCACGGGAATCACCTGGGCCGGCGATGCCCTGATGTTCTACGGCGCCTACAAGGGCATGAGCAGTCCTAAGGCGGATCCGGCAGTTCCGGCCCAGGACCCGTCCGCGCCCCGTGTCGAGCCTGTAACCTGCCCCGGCAGCTTCACCCCGGAGACCACCGTCGCCACGCCGAACGGGCTCGTTCCCATATCCTCGATCCGTGTCGGCGACCAGGTCATGACATACGACCCGGCCACTGGCAACACAGCCCCCCACACGGTCACCGCGATCAGCGTCAAGATCGACCCCGCGGTCGAACACCTGGCCCTGACCTCAGGCCTGATCGACACCACTCCCAACCACCGCTTCTACACCACCGATAGAGGCTGGGTCCAGGCAGGCGATCTCGGCATCGGCGAGCCCGTGCGGACCGAATCCGGAGTCGATGCGATAGTCGTCTCCTTCACCATCGATTCCACCCCCACTACCATGTGGGATCTCACCATCGACGGCGTCCATACCTTCTTCGTGGGCTCGGGCGCGGCGCTGGTGCACAACTGCCCGACGACGGCTGGTGTCCCTGACAAGGCGTGGAACACGCTGGACCACATTGACGTAACCGACGGACCACCCGCTGGGCACTCGTTCAAGGAGTTCGGCAATGACGGCCGAAGTGGAACGACCAGGATTCCGAACTCAGATGGCCACGCGTTCGTGGAATATGACGTGGACGCGAATCCGGTTGGCTCGAGAAACACCGAACGGATCGTCGTTGACCTCACAAATGGGAGCGTTTGGTACACGCCTGATCATTACTTCACATGGGTTAGGATGAGATGACCACATCGCTTGCCTGGTCGCCCGATGGCCAACAGTCGGACGAGTGTGGTCGATGAGCATTTACTGATGAAGACACGACCCCCTGCGCGCTTTGGACACGAATTCCTTCGTTGGTTGCGGCTTGAGACCGAGGAGGCATGGGCCGGTGTTCATGAGGACCCGCCTGACGAGCACCGGATCGGGCCGTCCTGGACCCGTGGAACGCGTTGGCGTCGTGGCCTAAGCGATCTGGAAATTGCGCGCATTCAGAACGAATGGCGGCTCGATCTTCCGACGGACTATCGCCTCTTCCTTAGCGAGTTGTACACCACAGATAGGCCGCCGATCGTTGCCCAGGGAACCTCGGGAGCCCGCGAGGGCGTCACGTTCACAGTTTGGACAGGCGATAGAAGTCCTATCGACTCAGCCATCAACGAGCCTTTCCGCGGACTGATGGAGGATATTGAGGCAACCGAGTACTGGTTGCCGTCGTGGGGTCCCAGACCCAAGAACCGATCGGGTCGCGCGAAAGTGCTTGAAGCCGAGGCCCAGAAAGCCCCGCGGCTTGTGCCTGTGCTTGGTAACAGATACCTGCTGGCGATCGGGTCTGCGACCGAGAGCGCCGTGCTCTCGATCTACGGAGCCGACATTGTTGAACTGGCGCCCAACCTCAGAGACTACTTACTGTTTGAGCTGCGAGGTGTTCTCGGGGGACCGGAAACACCGGATCGGGCTGAGACGCGTACCTCGACGGCGTCCCTCTGGGGGGATGTGCTTGCACACCCTGCGGGCTTCCGCCGGTAGGGGTCTTGCTGATCCAGAGCTACTCACGCACTCAAGGAGGCTTCTGGATCCCCAACCATCTCCTCGATCCGCGTCGGCGACCAGGTCATGACATACGACCCGGCCACGGGCAAGACAGCCCCCACACAGTCACCGCGGTGAGCGCCCGGATCGACGCCGCGGTCGAACACCTGACCCTGACCCACATCAACCACTTCCTACCCGATGGAGCCAGGGGTGCAATTCAGATCCAGGGAGGTTAGTCGTGATCCGCCCTGAAGCCATCGCGGCATGGCGAGAAGCTGCGCTCGACCTTGGGATTGAGATAGTGGCGCCGTATGAGATCACGGACTTGGCGAGCGGCGAGACGATCGAATGCATCGCCTATGTGAGGGAGTTCGGCTCGCAAGGGGGCACCATCGTGGTCCCCCAGCGAGACCACTCACTCGGGCACATCCGCTCGATCGCGAAGTCCATGGGTGTCTTCTGCTCGCTGATGAGCGAGAGTGGGTATGCCCCCTACAGGCGCGACCTCTTCCTTGCCACCCTAAATGACTGGGGCTGGTTCGGCGACAAAGACCACCCGCCCACCTGGTACACGGGACAGCCGTGGTGCTAGCCACGAACACCCGGCCCTGACCTCAGGCCTGATCGACACCACCCCCACTACCATGTGGGATCTCACCATCGACGGCGTCCATACCTTCTTCGTGGGCTCGGGAGCGGCGCTGGTGTCAACTGAGTTGCAACGGGACCAAAGGCACTCAATGGGAAATAGCGGCGGCGATCGCGATGGAAACACGATAGACGCGGAGCGCGGCGGGCCTGGGCGTCGCTGGGCCGACGACTTGCTGCGGGATTTCCCGGAGCTACAGGAACTCGAGCGCCAGACCATCGAGTCTGTCGGTGAGCCCGTCCCGGTGCTATTACTAGGCGATCAGATGGCTCGTGCAGTCGTGGAAGGCGGGTGACCACGCGAGAGTCCGCGACTTCATGGCTCGGATGGACTCTGACTACCCGGGGCTGGAGCCCGTTCTGCGAACCATTGTCGACGTGGTCTTCGTGGCGGGATTGCCCGGGCCGGGCGAATCTGGCGACGAGATCGCGGCGTTTGTCGGACCGGCCATCCGTCCAGAGTACGACCGCACACACAGGGGCATGGGCTTCGAACCTTGGATCACGACCCTGGCGCGTGATCTCCCGCAGATGCGGTCCTTGCTCACCGAACACATCGATACGTTCGGGGAGGTGCTCTCTACGATCCTCTTTGCAGATGTGACTCGTTGGCTTGTCTCGCGATGTGCAGCTGGCGACATCGGGTCGGCCAAGGCTATTGTCGATCGGATCAATTCCGACTATGCCAACCTCAATTCCGCCGCTCGCAACGCCGTCAACATCACGCTCTTGGAAGACCTCCCACGCCTAGGCTCAGTGGGTTCGGAGCTTGCCGATTGGCTCGAACCAGCGCTGCAGATGTCTCGCGAGGGCGCGTGACAGCTACGGATTGACGCTGGCTGGCCACCGCGATCCATACAAAGTTCATCGGCGCGAATGGCGTCGCACCTCTGACCGACTACCAGACGACCATTGCGCCGGACGGCAGCTTCGTACACTTGAAGGTGAAGTACCCGTGACCAGAGACAGGGCGGTTATCGTTCAGCAGCTGGTCGATGGGGCAGAATCGCCGGCCGGGTTGCTGGCTGAACTGAAGGCATATCCGTGGGACTCGAAGGTCGCGCTCGCGGTTCTTTCACGCAGGGGAGCCGTCGCAATCCTCGATCGGTTCCTAGAGCAGATGGTGTCGGTCGATGATGTCCACGCATGGGCCGATGCCATTGAGAGCCGTGACGATGTTGGGTTTGAGCCGGGGTTCGAAGAAGTGCTCAAGGACTTGCTATCTGACCTTGCGTCACCCGAGCTGAGTGAGCCTCTGTCGCACAAGAAGGCGCTAGATTGGATCCGTCGCCTCTCTGGGTCGTAGCGCGCACTCGCTATCGCCCACGGCAGGTTATCGCCGGGCCGTCCGACTCGACTATGGGAGGCACGAGCATGCTCCTAAGGTGCAAGGCCAACGAAGGTAGCGCGCTCGGACCAACGCGAGTAGGGGAGAGGTGGCATAGAGGCACCGAGGTGCTCGAAGAACTCGTAGTCGGCGAACTGTACCGCGCCAACGCGATGATCCTGTACAACACGACGTTCTTCGTTGTGGTCGTCAATCGCTTCGGCAAGCCGTCGTCTGCCTCTCTCGGGTACTTCGAGGTGGTGGATCCGGCCATTCCGGCCGGCTGGGAGTTCGCGGCATTCGACGAGGGGCCCGGCGTACCTCTCGAGGTAGGGCTGACTCGAGACCTTGCGAGCGACGGTCTCCCGAGCCAGCTTTGCGGCCTGCAAGGGATATGGGGATACCACGAGATCGTGCACTCCAGATCCCACTTTGAGGGCCTCATCAACCAGGATCCGGCGGAGCTGGCGGTCTTCTTCGCCGAGCGCGATAGACTCGATCACGAGAGTTCGGGGAGGTCCCGCCTGGCTGGCGGCTGAGCGAACAAAGGGAAGGTCCCGCAGGCACTTCTCGCAGGATTTCGAATCGACACTCGACCAGCGAGCGATGGGTAATGACTACCTTGACTATCTGGAGGGATTCCCGAAACTCCCTTTGGCCATCGACCGACTGCGTCAAAACGCCCAGTAGCCCGGCGAGCCGCATGCCAAGTTATCAAGATGAGCACTATCGATAAGGGTTCGCGATCGTCCGGCTCAATCCTGTGCGTCGTGAACTCGTGCCAAGGTCGTCAAGTAGCTGTGCGATTCGGGAGATGCGGAGGCGGAGCGGTCGCGACTCGCAGGGCATCATCAGCCTGTATCGGGTCGTGGCCAAGAGATGACAGAAAGCCTCAGTCGCCCGCAAGCTCTCAAGCGGATCATCCGCGCGGGAGTTGAGCCGGTCCTGTTCGCCGCGGGCTTTGAGCGTGCCGGCGCGACCAGCTGGGTTCGTCACAAATCGGAACTCGACCATATGGTCGGCCTGCCCGCGTACTCCTCGTCGCGTAGCATCCAGTGGGGGATCGTCTGCCCGGAAGCAGTCGCGTTCCTGTGGGACAAACCACCCCGGATCATCGACGTCGCCTGGTCCGTGCTCACCGGCACGCCGGGGACGCCGGGTCACCCGGCTGCCTGCGGGCCGATCCGTCTCGATGACGAGAATGACCCCGAGCAGATCGAGGTGCTTGCTGCCGCCGTCGCGATCGACATGCACGAGGTGGACGAGCGGATGCGGCCGTTCGACACCCGGCGGCAGTTGCGTTCGTATCTACTCGAGAACCGCGATCCCACCGATAAGCGCGGCTTCGTCGTCCCGGTCAGTCTGCCGCTCAAGCTATACACGGCCGCCGTCCTGGCTGTTCTGGACCGTGCCCCAGACGCGGCGGATCTGGTGACGGAAGCCGAAGTGGCCTGGCAGCCCTGGATATCCGGCAAGCTGACCCAAGGGCGAATCAGCCGGCTGAAGGCCGCCTTCTCGGCCATGTAAGTCGTACACAGAACGAGAGGCCCATCGATGCCGGGCGACGTTGTTGAGGATTTCGGTAGGAGCATCGTCGAGAACGTACGGGACAGGACGATCGCGAGCTGCCGGACTCGCCTCCAGGCGGATTCGCAGCACGCGAGGTCCAGGAAGTGGCGCAAGCTGGCGGAAGCGGGGGACAGTGACGCTCTGCTCCAAGCCGTGATCCCCGACGTTGTGGACGAGACTCTCTTCTACCTGCTCGATGCCATCGACCACGGCCGGCTCAGATTGGCCGCATACGACCAGGACGGCAAGACGGTGGACCTCTACGAAGCAGGCCTTTCCGAGTTGGGGGGCTGGTATGTCGGAGGCGACTGGCCAAAGCGATACTCGAAGGAGCCGTACGTGAGCCCCAACGACGAGGGATAGTCGGCGGAGCGGTCAGAGTTCCCGGACCACCACGGAGTCGCCCGCGAGATCAGGCCAGGCGCGCTTCCGCGGGTTCTCGGC
>PMBG01000191.1 GCA_003153755.1 Chloroflexota bacterium
CGGATGAAGTTCATTCGCAGCTTGCCAGAGATGTGAGCCAGAACGCGGTGACCGTTCTCGAGCTCTACGGCGAACATGGTGTTGGGCAGTGGCTCCAACACCGTTCCCTCGACCTCGATAGCGTCTTTCTTTGCCACGTTCTGCTTGTTTCCCTTTCTCGCACGAATGCCGGCCACTTGTGGCCGACACACGAACGAACAGGTTACCAAAGAACCCCGAGCCCGGCAACGTGTCAGTTTCGGGCCTGTTCACACAGGTTCCCGAACTGACCCCGTGTCAGTTTCGGGCCTGTTCACACAGGTTCCAGAACTGACCCTTATGCCGGCCCTGCCTCCAGCGCAAGACTCTTGCCTGCCCGGGTGTTGGCCGGAAAGGCTCCGTTCGAGCGCCGTTCAAGCCTTTGTCAGGATCTCCGGTCCGTTTTCCGTCACCGCGATCGTGTGTTCGAAGTGAGCGGCCAACGAATGATCCTTTGTCCGCACTGTCCAACCATCTTCCAGCGTCTCGACGTCGGCGCTCCCGAGGGCAAGCATCGGCTCGATTGCCATGCAAACGCCCACGGCGAGCTCCGCTCCGCGACGACCCTGCCGGTAGTTGGGCACCTGCAGGTCCTCATGCATCCGGGTGCCGATGCCGTGACCGACGTAGGGTCGGACGATGTCGCACCGACCCTCGACAGCCACGTCTTCGACAGCCCCAGAGATGTCTTCCACCGAAGCGCCCGGAACCGCGGCCGCAATACCGGCCAACAGTGACAGGCGCGTCGTATCGATGAGGCGGGCCGTATCAGCGGGTGGCGTACCGACAAAGAATGTACGTGCGCCGTCGCCATGGTAACCCTGCCAGATCGCGCCGACATCTATTGACACGACTTGGCCCTCTTCGATGACGCGCATGCTCGGAATTCCGTGCACAACCTCGTCATCGATCGAAACGCAAATGCTCACCGGGTAGCCCTTGTATCCCTTGAAGGACGGCCGGGCTCCGGATTTCCTTATGTACTCCTCGGCGAGGGAGTCGAGATGGAGTGTGGTCACTCCGGCCTTCAACTCCTCCTCCATGAGCGCAAGCACGTCGGCGACGATGCGACCGGCTCGTCGCATCAGATCGATCTCCTGGCGTGTCCTGCGCGGGACTTGCACTCTTTCGCCTAGCCCTTGCTTTGTATGGCGGGGACGATCACTTCGAGCAGGTCCGAGGTGACCTTGTCGATGTCGACCCGCCCATCGACGCCCGCAAGGACGCCGTGGTCACGGTAGTAGCTCACCACCTGGTCCAGGGCGCCGAGCTGCTGGCGCAGCCGGGCCTTCACCGTTTCGGGCTTGTCGTCGTCCCGCTGGTAGAGCTCGGATCCGTCCACGTCGCAGACGCCCGGCTGAGCCGGCTTCTTGGTCAGTTCGTGGTACGGGTGGCCCTGGGCGCGGCATATCCAGCGTCCACCGAGGCGGGCGACCAGATCGGCCTCCGGGACCTCGATGAATGGGGCGATGTCCACGCGCCCGCCCTTTGCGGCGAGAGCCTCGTCGAGGACTCCCGCCTGTGCGGTGTTGCGAGGAAAGCCGTCGAGGAGGATGCCGGCTTCGGCGTCGGGCTTGGCCAGACGCTCCAGCAGCATTTCGATTGTGACGCTGTCGGGAACGAGCTCCCCGCGGTCCATGAAACCCTTGGCGGTCACGCCCAGCGGCGTACCGTCGCGGACGGCCGCGCGGAAGAGATCGCCGGTCGCGACGTGGGCCAGTCCGAGCTTCTGCGACAGGACCTGGGCCTGAGTGCCCTTTCCGGCGCCGGGGGCGCCGAGAAGGACCACGACTCGACCTATGGTCGAGTTCGCGCGGCCGGGGGCGGCCGTCATCGGATGAAGCCCTCATAGGAGCGCATCATCAACTGGGCCTCGAGCTGCTTCATTGTCTCGATGACGACGCTGACGACGATCAGGACACTCGTACCGCCGATCCCGACGCCGACACCAGCGTTCTGGAGAGTCTTGAACCAGGGCAGCGCGGCGATCAGGTACGGCAGGACCGCGATAGCCGCCACGAAGATGGCGCCTGCCACCGTGATCCGGAGTGCCACCCTGCGGAGGTACTCCTCCGTAGGTTGACCGGGGCGGATGCCGGGGATGAACCCGCCGGATTTCCGCAGGTTGCTCGCCGTTTCATCGGGCTTGAACACGATGAACGTGTAGAAGAACGCGAACCCGAAGGTCAGCAGGAAGTACAGCGTCAGGTAGACGGGCGAGTTCTGCGAGAGCGTCGACTTGATGAACGTGCAGGTATCGGCAACCCACTTGATGCTGGACACCGAGAAGTAGTTGGCGATCTGCACTGGGAACATCAGGATGCTGATCGAGAAGATGATCGGGATGACACCCGCCATGTTCACGCGCAGCGGCAGGAAGGTGGACCCTCCCTGGTAAATACGGTGCCCACGGACGCGGTTCGCGTACTGGATCGGGATCCTGCGCTGGCCTTCCTGGACGAAGATGATCACGAAGATGATCAGCAGAGCCACCAGTCCGAAGGCGAAGATCTCGAGCCACTGCGGGTTGTTGAGGAACGAGCCCACGGCCCCCGGAGCGCGCGAGATGATGCCCGCGAAGATGATGAAGCTGATGCCGTTGCCGATGCCCTTTTCGGTTATCAGCTCGCCCAGCCACATCAGGAGGACCGAGCCGGCGGTGAGAGCCAGGATCATCGAGAGGCTCTCGTACTTCTCGAAGCTGAAGTTCACCGAGTACGCCGCAAGGCCACTGCCTCCGAGCGACGTGTTGGCTTCCTGGAACTGGACCAGCGAGAGGATTCCGTAGGCCTGGAGGGCCGCCAGCGGAACGGACAGCCAGCGCGAGTAGCTGGTGATCTTGTTCCGTCCGTACTCGCCCTCGCGGCTCAGGGCCTGCAGGCGCGGAATCGCGGTCTGCAGGACCTGCATGATGATCGTGGCGGTGATGTACGGGTTGAGCCCGAGTCCGACGATCGACATCTGCCGGATGTCACTCCCCGAGAAGAGCGACATCAGACTGAAGAAGCTGTTGTCGCCCGCCTTGGAGTTGATGACCGCGGGGTTGATGCCCGGGATCAGGACATGCGACAGAGCGCGGTAGATGATTAGGATCAGCGCGACGAAAAGCAGCCGCCGCCGGATATCCGGCGCGCGGAGCGCGTTCATCATCGACTCGAGCATGCTCAGTTGCCCTTCTAAGCTTCGGAGCCGGCGTCAGCCGCCGGGCTCGTCGGGGGGAGGGACTCCACGCTGAGAAGAGCCTCTACGGCTCCCTCATCACCCTCTGTGGGGAACTCGAGCACCTGCGCCGTGCCGCCGGCCGCTTCGATCTTCGCCTTGGCGCTCTTGGTGAACGCGTCGGCGACGATGAAAAGCGGCTTCGTCACGTCGCCGTGGCCGAGAACCTTGAGCGGCTTGTTGAGTGTGCGGATCAGACCCGCCGCCGCGAGAATGTCGGGCGTGATCGTGATCGGGGCCGCCTTGGCCGCCTTAGCGGCCTTGGCCGACTTCGCCGGCTTGGCGGATTCGACCTCGAGCTCCGGCATGTCGAGCACGCCGGTCTCGGCCAGGGCCGAGATGTGGCCGACATTCACGATTTCGTATTCGATGCGGAACCGGTTCTTGAAGCCGCGCAGCTTGGGGATCCGGATGTGGATCGGGGTCTGGCCACCCTCGAACCAGGCCGGGATCGAGGCGCCGGCGCGCGAGCGCTGGCCCTTCGTGCC
>PMBG01000182.1:0-6846 GCA_003153755.1 Chloroflexota bacterium
TCATCCGGCCGGGCCCCATCCAGGGCAACGCCGTCCATCCGTACCTGCGACGCCGCCAGGGCCTGGAGCCCGTCGCGTACCTCCATCCCAGCCTGGAGCCGGTCCTGCGCGAAACCCTGGGCGTGATCCTGTACCAGGAGCAGGTCATGCAGATCGCCATCACGGTGGCGGGCTTCTCACCGGCCGAGTCGGACGGCTTCCGGCGCGCGATGGGCACGTGGCGCTCCAGCAAGGAGATGGAGAAGCTGCACGAGCGGTTCGTCGACGGCTGCCGCGCCGCCAACGGATTGACAACGGACCAGGCCGAGGAGCTGTTCCGCCAGCTCGCCGCCTTCGCCTCGTTCGGGTTCGCGAAGAGCCACGCCGCCGCGTTCGCCCGCACCGCATACGAGTCGTCGTTCCTCAAGCTCTTNNACGACGCCAAGCGCCACGGCGTGGCCATCCTGCCCGTGGACGTGAACGCGTCGGAATACAAGACCACGACCGAATGGGTCGGGTCGGGCCGGCAGGCGGCGGTGCGATCGTCCGGCTGTGTGGTGCCGTCGAAGGAGTCGCGCGAGCGATGGACGCCCGAATCCGCGACCGGTTACGGCGTCCGGCTTGGGCTGGCGCTCGTNNGAACTGCCCGAGGAGACGATCGAGCGGATGATCCGGGCCGGGGCGCTGGATTCGCTGAACCGGCCGCGGCGGGAGCTGCTGTGGCAGCTTCGCGAAGTGATCGGCGCCACGCGGCGGGGGAGCGGCCGCTCGGCGGGGAGTGCCCGCTCGGCGGGGAGCTCGGCGGAAAGCGGCCGCACGGCCGCTCGTGGCCGCTCTCCGGCCGCGGGCCGGCCCATGGACCTGCGCCTGCCGCCCACGCCTGCCCCAAATCTGCCGGAGCTCACCGAGCGCGAGCGGCTGAGCGACTCGTACGCGGCCGTCTCGCTCGACGCGCAGCGCCAGGTGATCTCGCTGTTCCGTCCGGCGTTGGAGCGGCTCGGTGCGGTGACGAACGCGTCGCTTTCGGACCGAGGCCCGGGACCGGTAAGGCTCGGCGGCCTGGTTGTCACGCGGCAGCACCCGATGACGGCCAAGGGCACTGTGTTCCTGGCCCTCGAAGACGAAACGGGAATGGTCAACGTCACTCTCTGGCCGGACGCGTGGACCAGGCTGCGTGGCGTCGTCCGGCGCCACGCGCTGCTATACGTGGAGGGGATGCTCCAGCGCGAGGCGAGCGTCGTGAATGTCGTGGCACGCGACATCAAGCCACTACCCGGCGTGGCGGAGGCGTACGGAGGCCCGGAACGGCCGGAGGGCGTGAAGTCGCTCGGTTACAGCGGAATGCGCCGCAGCGGTTAGCGGCCCGCCGGTCTCCCGGTCCTGGCGGCCGGCTTCTTGCCCGAGTTGCGCGTCGGTCGCGGGTTGGCGGCCTGCATCCCGCCGAGGAACCTCTTGTACCAGCCCGATGCCGCACCGATAACCGCGCCGGCCGGGACGGCCAAAGTCAACCACGTGATGGTCAGCTGGGCCAGGTTGTCGGGATGGCCTGGAGTCGTAATCTCGGGCTTGACACCGGACAGAAAGAACAGCGCCGAGAGGCCAAACACGCCCAGTGCTCCGGCAACTGCGCCGGCGAGCCACGTTGCGCGCGGGGCGAAGTAGCCGGCGACCATCGGCAGCATCGTTGGGATCGGCGCCAGGATGAACTGCGAGGCAACGGAGATGACCGGGTCGTTGGCGTCGATCACACTGCCGCTGGTCACCCGGGGCAGGCAGAGGGCCGTCGCCGCGACGGCGAACAGGGCCGATGGCCAGACCGCGTGGGTCCGCAGCGCCAGGGTGGGGAAGAACTTGAGATCCTCGATGTAGTGCGGCTGCCGGAACGCGGCCTTCGCGGAGGACATCATTCCCTTGCCGCCAACCGGGTTGGCGAACTCGCCGTCTCGTGCGCCCCGATCGTGCGCCGATCGCATCTTGCCCACCCCAACGGTCGGTTCCTCGGCTTCGGAAGCCTCGGTCGCCGCTGCGATCTCCATCTCTTCCTTCAGACGCTCACGGTATGCGCGGCGCGCCTCAGATCGATCGGTCCTCTTGGCGCGAGCCACGTCATCTCCTCAAAGTCTTTGCGCCGGCGTTGCCGGCTGAATGAGCGGCGCCGGCGATTCAGATCGAATGCGGGCGCGGGCGAATGGTAGTCCATGCGGGCACTTGCCGACAGGCCGGGTTTGGCAAGGTAGCCCCGAGCACGAGTCGCCGCGGCCGCCATTCCGCGAAATCGCCGGATAAGCGGCAGATAAGCGCCCGCGAGTACAACTTGCCTGGCTCCCGCCGGAGTTGGTCGCTTGAGGTGTCGAATGAGCGCTCCGCGCGGGCTCCTGGTCGTGATTGCCCCTGTACTTGCCGTGACCGCGATGACGGCTGCCGCCCTCTCTCCTGGGCCGGCGGCCGCCGCGGTCTGGCCCCGTTCGGGCGGGCTGTTGATTGCGGAGGTGGTGACGGGCGGCCAGTCCGCCTCGGACGAGTACGTGGAGATTGCCAACGCCGGGACCACGGACCAGGATCTGGGCGGCTGTGAACTCGTCTATGCCTCCGCGTCCGGCGCGACTGTCACGCGGAAGGCGAGCTTTGGCGATTCGCAGATCCTCGCAGCCGGCCGGCATCTGCTCGTGGCCAACGCTGCCGGTATCTACGGTCCACTTGCCGACGCCACCTACTCCGGGGGATTTGCGGCGGATGGCGGGTCCCTTGCGGTCCGCCGGATTGGGGGCGAGGTGATCGATGCGGTCGGCTGGGGAACGGCCGCGAACGAATTCGTTGAAGGGAGCGCCGCACCGGCGCCGCCTGCGGGGTCGAGTATCGAGCGTCGCCCGGGCGGATCCGCCGGCAATACCCAGGATTCGAACGACAACGGCGCCGACTTCATCGTGGCGCCGAACCCGGTGCCCCAGTCGATGATGTCGGACCCGCTGCCCGGACCCTCATCCTCGGCCGAACCCGGCGCGGAGGGCACGCCGGGATCTGCGGATACGACGCGGCCGACCGTCGAGCCCAGCGTGGCAACGGCAACGGCCACCTCGACTTCGACTCCCGCCACCGAGCCGACCNNCGCCGACGCCCGCACCGACGGCCGTGGCATCAGCTGTTCGCACGCCTGCCGCCACGCCCTCCCCTGCGGAAGCACCGCTCGTCGCGATCGCGGACGCGCGATCCGGCACGTTGGGGCTTCGGGTCCGCGTTCGCGGAATCGTCACCGCCGGACTCGGCGCGGCCGGAAGCTCGGACCTGTTCGTGATCGAGGACTCCACCGGCGGTGTGTTCGTGAGACCGTCGGCGTCCACGCCCGCGCAAGTCGTGATCGGCGACGAGGTGGAGGTGGCGGGATCGCTTGCGGCGCCGTATGGGCAGCTGGAGATCCGCGAGACCACGACGACCACCATCACGTCCGGCGGCGAAGATCCGTCGCCGGCTCGTCTGGAGCTCGGAGAAGTGGGTGAGGAGTCGGAGGCGCGGCTCGTCTCGGTCCGCGGCTCGGTCGAGTCCGTGACTCTCGACGACGGCCGACTCACCGTCGTGATCGGCGACGGAGTCACGACCGTCCGTGCGATGGCGGATCCGGCGTCGGGGATAGTCCGCGGAGACGTCGCCTGCGACGATGTCGTCACGGCGTCCGGCATCGTCGGCCAACGAGCCACCGCCACGGGCCGCCTGGATGGCTACCGCATCTGGCTGCGGCGCCGCTCGGATCTGGCGGTCCGGGCGCCGATACCAACGGACCCGCCCCAAACCCGCACACCGGCGGTTCCCACGTCCACTCCTGCCGCGACGGATCTCGCGTCGGCCCTGGGTACGCGCGGCCGCCGCGTGGATGTGGAAGCAACCGTGACCGCGACCGCGGCCCTGCTCGACATAGGCGGCCCAACCATCGTCGTGGACGACGGAACGGCCGCGGTGGCAGTCCTCATCCCCGCGAACGCGGCCGCACCGGGTGTGGGCATGCGCGTGCGCGTGACCGGCAAGATCGGCAGCTGGCAGGGCGGCCCCACCGTGATCGGCGCGAGCGTCACCGCCCTCGGCGAGTTGCGGCCGATCGAGCCGCAAACGGCGGGCGTAGCGTTGGGCCCGTCGCTCGAGTGGCGCCTGGTCCGCGTATACGGCCGGATCCAGGGAGTAACGCACGCCGGGGCGCGCTCACGCGTTGAGGTTCTCGTCGGCGGTCGCACCCTCGTGGTACTCGCCGAACCGGCGGCGAATGTCTCGGTCGCTGCCACCGATGTCGGACGCCTTCTCACGGTCACGGGAATCGTGCGGCGTTCTACTTCGGATCCCTCGGCATTTCAGTTGCTCGCGCGGTCGCCGGTGGATTTCTGCCTCGGTCCGGCGGTGGCTCGGGTCGGCGGCGGCTCGACGGGCTCCGCATCGCCGGGTGGAAGCGGAAACGCGGCCGACCCTAGCACCGCGCCGGGCATCGCGAACGCCGGCGGCTCGTCCGTGGTGGATGTCGCCGGTCTGGGCGCGCGGATAGGCGAGACCGTAACCGTGGCCGGTCTGGTGATCGGAACCTCCCACGGAACGGCGACACTCGACGATGGAACCGGCGAGATACGGCTTGGCGGGGTCAACGCGACGGCGGTAATCGACGCGCTGGAGCCCGGCGACGCGGTCGAGGTCACGGGGGTAGTGACGCGGGACGCCTCCGGCCTCCTGATCGAGGTCGATCCGGCGTCGATCGTGACCGCGCCGGCCGGATCATCGCCCGCCGCCTTCCCGCTCGCCAACCCGCTCGCGCTCGTCGCAGCCGATCTCTCGGCATCGCCCGCCCCGACCCCCGGGGCCCGTGGAGCCCAGTGGCGAGTGCCGGCGGGTACTGCATCGCCTGACCCGCAGGTAATTCTCTGGATCTGCGTCGGCCTGGTCGTGGCGGCGGGACTGTCGTTCGCAGCCATCGCCGCGCGCACACGGGCAGTTCGACAGAAGCTGTGGTCGCTGGGGATGCGCCTCGACCTGCGCGCACGTGCGCGGCCGAGGCGCTGAGGATGCCGCGACCTGAGTCGAGGTGCCCTGCGGGACCACCCATTGTCGTGGCCCGGGAGGCGCTCGGAACCGCAATTCCGGGGCCCGCTTGCGGTCCGTGAGGACTTCGCACCGCGAGCCCATTCCGGCCGCGCTTGACGCTCAACTTTGGGGCCGTCTATGCTCGCCGGGGTGCCCAGCCGTTGCGCACCTGCTACGGGGGACGATGTGCTGCCGGAACAGGCTCTTGGCACGCGGGGACAGCCGCGCCTGGGGTTGGCCCGTCGGCACTGTTGGGCCGGGCTCCTCAGGGCAGATCGGCCCCAACCATCGTCCAGGTGTCTGTAAATAGAGGAGAGCGGGCTGCGCGCCCAGATCGGTCGGGGCTCGGGCTGGCCCCCGTTTCGACCGGTTGGAGCCATCTCGTTTCGCCGCCATAAGTTACGCTTGCCGAAGCAGGCACTACCACTGTCCGGGGCTCTGCCCCGATCGTCACTGGGAGGCTAGGAACAAATGGCCGAGGGCTACTGCGTCAAGGACAAGAAGAAGGTCGAGATCCAGAACGCCGAAAAGATCACGATGAAGAACGGCAAGCCGGCCACTCAGGGCACGTGCCCCAACTGCGGCGGCAAGGTCTTCCGGATCGGCGGCTGAACCGTCGGGCTACATTCGATTGCGACCCCCGTCACGGCGGGGGTCGCGCCGTTTCTCAGGGGCCGTCGGGGCACTCGGCACCCATGGCCCGCTCAGAGGGTGATGGCTGGCAGGGCCATCAAGGCCGGACAAGCCGGATCGAACGGGCCGACCGGCCCGCCGAGTGCCGAAAGCCCTTTGCTAGAATTGTCACGCACCCCACCTAATCACTAGCCACGAGGGTACCGTCCTGCCAGCACGACCAGTCCTCGCGCTCGACGTCGGGGGCACGCACATCCGCGCGTCCGTCGTCGTGGACGACGGATCTCGTCTCGTCCAGACGCGCGGCCGCACTCCGATCGACGGAGGCAGTGCCGCGATTTTGGACGCGTGCGAAGCGGCGCTGCGCAAGGTGCGCGACGAAGTGCCGTCAGACGTCAGGGACGCGATCCTGGGCATCGGCATCTGCACGCCGGGCCCCGTGGATCCCTGGCAGGGAGTGGTTCTGCAGACCCCAAACATGGGCCCCGATTTCGTGGACGTCCCGATCGCGGGCGAACTGGGGTCGCGCCTGCGGTTGCCGGCCTTCCTGGAGCGCGACACGAACGTCGCGGCTCTCGGCGAGATGTCCTTTGGAGCCGCGCGCGGCTGTCAGGACTTCATCTACCTGACGGTCTCCACGGGCGTCGGCGGAGCAATCATTACCGGCGGCCGAATCTTCCACGGTCCGGACGGCACGGCCGGCGAACTCGGGCACACCCCGGTTTCGATGGAAGGCGTGTGCGGCTGCGGCGGAATCGGTCATCTTGAGGCGTTCCTCGGCGGCGCCGCGATGGCCAAGACGGCTCGCCAGCGCGTTACCGAGGGGCGGAGCCCGTTCCTCGCGGAGCGCGCTGCGGCCAGGGGAATCGACGATATCGAGGCGCGGGACATTGCCGAAGGCGAGGACGCCGGCGATGAGACGTGCCACGTCATCATGGAGCTCGGACGACGAGCCTTCGCGGTTGCCTGCGTAGGGTTCGTCGATGCGCTAAATCCCACCCGGATCGTCGTCGGCGGTGCGATCTCGGACAGCCAGGGAGAGCGGCTTCTCGGTCCGGCTCGGGCCGAGGTCGCAGCCACCGCCTTTCGTACGCCCCGCAGCCGGGTGCAGATTGTCCGCGCCGAACTCGGCGATGATGTCGGCCTGGCTGGCGGCCATCCACTCGTGATCGCGCGTCTCGG
>PMBG01000182.1:6919-7107 GCA_003153755.1 Chloroflexota bacterium
TAC
Source organism: Chloroflexota bacterium (assembly GCA_003153755.1). GTDB lineage: Bacteria > Chloroflexota > Limnocylindria > Limnocylindrales > CSP1-4 > Fen-1039. The sequence goes on from PMBG01000182.1 coordinate 6,923, forward strand.
GGCAACTTCCACGGCACCGTCACCCACACGGATGACGCAATCGTGATCAACGGCAAGAAGGTCCAGGTCCTTCAGATCAAGGATCCGGCTCAGCTGCCCTGGAAGGACCTCGGAGTCGACCTAGTCATCGAGTCCACCGGCATCTTCACCGACGCCGAGAAGGCCCGCGCCCACATCACCGCCGG
>PMBG01000123.1 GCA_003153755.1 Chloroflexota bacterium
CGAGTTCGGCTGGAGCAGCAATACGGCCGGAAGCGGCGTCTCGACTGCCAATCAGAATCAATATTTGATGCGCGCCTACGAGATAGCCTCGTCCGCCGGCGTGGCAGGCAATTTCTGGTTCGAACTCGCGAACCGCGGCAACAACACCGCGGACGTCTCCCAGAACTGGGGCATCCTCAACAACGATCTATCGACCAAGCCCGCTTATGGCGGCTTCCAGTGCGTCGGCAAGGCGATCTACGCGGGCGGCCAGCCCTACTGCACGAACGCCCCGCCCCCACCGCCGCCGCCGCCCACGACATACCCCGACAGCACGTTCACAGGACTCAGGCCCACGCGCATCCTGGATACGCGGTACGGCACGGGCCTCAGCGGCCCGCTGGTCTCAACCTTCCCGCGCACGTTCAAGGTCTCGGGCGACCTGGGCGGCAGCACCGGTACGGTGGTCCCCTCGAACGCCGTCGCCGTCACAGGCAACCTGACGGTCACCGGCTCCACGTCGCTCGGCTTCGTCTATCTCGGGCCGGATTACACCTCCACGCCGAGTTCCTCGACACTCAACTTCCCGGTCGGAGATGACCGAGCCAACGGCGTCACGGTGCCACTCGACTCGAACGGATCGCTGAGCGCCGTTTTCGTTGGCTCCCCAGGACGCACGACGCATCTGGTCTTCGACGTCACCGGGTACTTCCTGCCCGGCAAGACGGGTGACTACTACATCGCCGTGGCGCCGGTCAGACTGCTCGACAGCCGGTCCGGAAACGGCCTCTCCGGGGCGTTCACCAGCCGAGTTCCCCGGACGTTTGGAGTTGCCGGCCGTTGGGATCCAAACGGCAACGTGGTCGTGCCACCGGATGCCGAGGCCGTCTCGGGCAACCTGACGATCACGGGCCAGACCGCAAATGGCTACGGCTACATCGGCCCGGACTCAACCGCCAATCCGACGAGTTCCACCGTGAACGCGCCCGCCGGCGATAACCGAGCCAACAACGTAGTCGTGGCCCTGGATTCGACGGGGTCGCTCAGCGTCGTGTTTGCCGGCCCGGCCGGATCACACGCGGACCTTGTGTTCGACGTGACCGGCTACTTCACCAAGAAGGGCGGCTGGACCTACGTTCCGGTGACTCCGACGCGGCTCCTCGACTCGAGATACGCAAACGGTCTGAGCGGAGCCTTCACCGCCGGGACGCCACGCGACTTCTCGGTTGCGGGCCGATCCCCCGTCATCTCAGAGGCTCTCGCCGTCACGGGCAACCTGACGGTGACCAGCCAGACGGCGGTAGGTTTCGGGTTCATGGGTCCGACCGCGCCGGCAGTGCCGGGCTCCTCGACGATCAACTTCCTCCGGGGCGACAACCGCGCCAACGGAGTCTCGATTCAGCTGTCGTCGACCGGCACACTCGGGCTGGTCTTCGTCTCGTCCACGCACCCGTCCTCGTGCGACTTCATCTTCGACGTGACGGGCTACTACCACTAGAACGACCGACCGCGGGGAGCGGAGAGAGTTCAGCTCGCTCCGCTCTTCCGGTCCTTGCGCGCTAGACGAGCCAGCAACTCCTCATAGGCGTCGGTGACGGCGTCCCACGTGTATACCTTCATGGCGTGCTCGCGAGCTGCCAAGGCCAGCTTTCCAAGCGATTCACGATCCGGGCCGAGCACCCTGGTCATGGCCTCCACCAGCGACGCTCGGTCGCTGAAGAGCAGCGCCGTGCCCGCGGTTACCTCACGGTTCTCGGGCGTCGACATCGCGAGCACCACGTTCCCGGCGCCCATTGCCTCGATCAGGGCCGGGTGTGTCCCGCCGACTTCGGTCGCCTGGATGTAGGCGAGCGCCGCTCGCTGCAAGTCGCGGTAGCCATCGCCATAGATGGCCCCCAGCATCCGGACGCGCGAGTCGCGAGCGGCAAGTTCCACGAGCTTGTTCTTGTAGGCGGTCGCATATGGGGCATCGCCCACGATCACCAGCGGAACGTCGCCGGGTACGTCACGGTATGCGTCGATGACGAGGTAGGCGTTGTTCTCGGGCTCCAGCCTGCTCACGTACAGCAGGTACTCGCCCGGCTGGAGACCATACTCCGATAGATCGGGCGGCGGCATCCGCTCGAGGATCGTGGAGCCGTACGGGATCATGGTGCTGCGAGCGTGGTAGCGGTCCTGGTAGTAGGCCGAGATGACGGCCGCGTCGCTGATGATCTCGTTGGGGAGAATCGTCGCAAGCCGCTCGCCGACGAGGTACCAGGCGCGACCGGCTCGGCCCCACTTGGATCGATTCCGTTCGATCCCGTCCACGTTGAGGACGACGGGGGTCCCGAAGAGACGAGGAAATCCCGCCAGAATCGCGTTCGCCGCGTTCACCATCAGGATCGCGTCGTAGCGCCGTCTCGCCGCACTGACCACCGAGAATGCCGTGTGCGAGATGGTCTCGAGGTGCTTGGTGGGCAGCATCGGCACGAACCGCTGCTTGACGCCGGGCGGGGGCGGTCCCGGGTTGACTCGACCGCGCCGGCAGTAGACGTCGACGGAGTGCCCTCGGGCCGCCAGCCGCTCGGATAGTTCCGCCGCGAGGGTCTCAAATCCGCCATACCTGGCGGGGACGCCTCGGGTGCCAATGATGGCCACTCGTAGCTTGCGTTGGGTCATCGGCCGATCTTACAGGGAAGAGCGAATGGTCAGCGGCCTGCGATCCTCGCCCAAACGTGAACAACCACACCGGGCCCAATGGTGATCTCCATCACCATCCGATAGTCGGTGAGCGCCGGCAGGACAACACTCTCCGGGTTGGACCCAGGATAAGGAGCCAATGCGTCGCCTGTTACGACGGTGGGGAATCCGTACTGGTTGATCACCGCGGCAACACATGCGCCGTCACTGGGGGGACATCCCGTGGCGTACATGATCGCCGGCGTCCAATGGAGGCCCTGGGAGCAGTAGAAGATCCCACCGAGCAGCGCGTCCCAACGCGTCAGAAGAATTGGCCCTTCGCTGGCTCGGTCGGCGATGGCGCAGTTGGCTTGCTGCAGCTTGAGGCCGAGACCGGAAGGGTCGGAGACTGCCGCGTTTGCGTCACCCAAAGCCGACTCTAGCTGGGCGTCTGAAGCCGACCGGCCGTCTATGATCGCGAAGTCCCCAACGCCCCAGACGTTGCCCACGCCCGAGTGGCCAAGCGGAACGGCGGCCGCCCATACGTTCACTGCCACAACGACCAGGACCAGGGCACCGGCGACGGCTGCCTGCCGGCGGCCAAGCTGGTTGGCGACGTACAGCACGAGCGCCACCAGGAGCGGAGCCAGGGGCAGGGTAAACGCGGTGCCGCCGTTGTGGCTGCTCGCCAGGGCGATGAAGTAGCACCCGACTGTCACCGAAATGGCCGCGACCACCGCGATGGGGACCGTCGTCATCGTCCCGTGTCGGAAGAGGCGCCTGATCAGGGACACGCCGACAACTGCGATCCCTACCGCGAACAGCGGCAAGAAGACGTCCTGACCAGCTATCTGAACCAGGCGCATCATCCACGGCGGCGTTTGGACGTAGAACTCCGACGTGTCGTCGTATCCGTTGGCCGTGAGGTATCCCCACACCGCCGAGAAGTTGGCCAGATACCACGGACCGGCGACGGCGGCGGCGGCGGCCACGCCCACGGCAAGGTTGGGCACCCACACGCGGAACGGGGATCGGCGGACCGCCAGCACCACCGCGGTGACTAAGAGCGCCGGCACCATTGCCACAGCGATAGTCCGGGTCAGGAGCGCCAGACCCGCCAGTACACCGAATAGCAGAGCCCACCGCCAACTGGTGAGACCTCGTGACGCAAGCAGTGCCGCCAGCGCGGCAGTCAGCACCGCAGTCAGAGGGACCCCGAAGTGCAGGAGACGGGAATACATCAGCACCCCCGGAAGGAACGCCGTCGCGACAGTCCCAATCAATGCGGCCTGCGGACCGGTTACGCGCCGGTAGATGCTAAATGAGGAGATGATCAACAACCACATGAACGGGATCTGCACCAGAACCGTGGCTGAGGTCATGGCGTTTCCCGCGGTGAATGGGGAGGCCAGAAGCGGCACGAGTGGCGCGTTGGCGCCGTTTGTCGTCATCGCCGTGAAAAGCCCGCCCAGGCCGTGCTGAGTGAGCGCCCGCCAGTCCAGGATCGCCAGCATCGAGAATCCAGAATCGTCCACGCTCATCAACCCGGAAGGGTGCTGCACCCGCCAGGCGTAGATGAGGAACGCGGTCGATCCAAGCAAGATCGCGGCCAGCGCCACGCGGCTGGCCGTTATACGTCGCGTATCGCCTGGCTTCGGCTCCAAGGTCGCCTCGCCCGAGCCGACGCGGCCGTCCCCGGCCGTCTCCTGCCACTTCCGACGGTCGGCTCGTGTCAGCCAACACGCCACTCCCGCCACGACAGCCATGAGGACGATCACCGAGTAGCCGAGGGCGAGGTCGTGGGGCAGTACGGACGCGAGGCTATCTAGCAAGGCAAATTACTCCTGCCTGACCGGCCTTGCGGGGACCGGTCGGCGCCGAGTGGTGAGGCCCGCACCCTGAACAGGCCCGTCGATTCGAGTGGAAGCAAGGACACCTGGAAGTGGCTCACTCTATCAGGCGGGACGACCTTCCGAAGGCGACGAAGGCGTTCGTCTGGGGAGTGCGGGGACGATTCCCTGGTGCGCCCGGACCTGCACCTGGGCGACGGCGGACAACGGTGGAAGGTACCATTGGGCTCATGGAGCCAAGGACAGACAGGGAATCGAACCCAATCGAGCGTCGCCTCGACGGGCTACGCGCCAATCCAGCGCTCGGAGGGGCGGTTCGCTTCTATTT
>PMBG01000008.1 GCA_003153755.1 Chloroflexota bacterium
GCGCCGGCCAGGGTCACCGACAGGACGTCCAGCAGCGCCGGAATCAGCGACCCGTCGACGCCTTTCGGTGTCGCAGGCAACTCGACCATTGACACGGCGGGGTCCATACGAATCCCCCCTGGCTCGCCGAGGTTGATGTTCCTTGTGTAGGCGGCCGAAGGAATCCGAAGGGCCAGCTACGCCACAGAATGACGAACTAGTTGGCTCCGGCGGTAGGACTCGAACCTACGACATGGCGGTTAACAGCCGCCCGCTCTACCGACTGAGCTACGCCGGAGCGAGTGATCGCTGAAGCAATCGACTTAATCAATTGCCCGCGATCGGTGGCACCATTGCTGGGCCGGGCGATAGATTAGCACGGGATCGCCGCGCGTGAGGCGCGCCCCGCCCACACGTAAGTACCAACCCCAGCGAGGCATCCGTGATCGAGCGCTCCCTTGACGGTTCGTGGCAGCTGCGCGAGTCAGGTACGGCCGAGTGGCTCGATGCCACCGTGCCCGGCGGAGTGCACCTTGAGTTGATGGCCGCCGGCCGTATCTCCGACCCATTCGTGGCCGACGAGGAACTCCGGGTCCAGTGGGTGGCCGAACGTGACTGGGAGTACCGGTGTGAGTTCACCGTGGATGCGGACGTGCTCGCGCAGCAGCACTCGGAGCTCGTCTTCGACGGTCTGGATACGTTCGCCGCGATCGAACTGAACGGCGAGCCGCTCGGGCGCGCGGACAACATGTTCCGCAGCTGGCGTTTCGACGTGACCGGCCGGCTGCGCCTCGGAATCAACGAGATCGCGGTGACCTTCGAATCTGCGGTCCGTCGCGGCGCCGAGATGGACGGCGAGCGCCATCTCGATTCGGCCAACGACCAGCTGCCCGGCGCGCCGCATCTTCGGAAGGCGCCGTGCCACTTCGGGTGGGACTGGGGGCCGAAGCTGCCCAACATCGGGTTCTGGCAGGGCGTGCGGCTGCAAGCGTGGAGCGGCGCCAGATTCGCCGACGTCCGCATAGCGCAGTCGATCGAGGGCGGCCAGGCGCGGATCTCCGCGCGCGGGAGCGTCGAAGAAGCGACGCCGGGCGCCGCCGCAAGTCTCTCGGCTCGGCTACGCGTCACCCGCCCCGGCGGCGGGGCACAAGGCCAGACGCAGTCCGCTGCGCCGCGACTCGAATTCGACCTGGGCATCGACGTGACGGACCCGGAGCTGTGGTGGCCCAACGGGCTCGGGGACCAGCCGCTCTACCAGGTGGATGTCGAGCTGTTCGACGGCGATCGCGTGCTCGATACCCGGGCGTTCCGCGTAGGCCTCCGCAGGCTGGCTCTGCGTCGCGACAAGGACGAGTGGGGCGAGTCGTTCGAGTTCGTCGTGAACGGCGTGCCGGTGTTCGCGAAGGGCACCAACTGGATCCCGGCCGACTCGTTCCCTGCGCGCGCAACGCCGGCCGTCGTGGCAGGGCTGCTCGAGTCCGCGGCCGCCGCGAACCACAACATGATCCGCGTCTGGGGCGGCGGCTACTACGAGACCGAAGCCTTCTACGACGCATGCGACAGGCTGGGAATCCTGGTCTGGCAGGACATGATGTTTGCCTGCAGCGTCTACCCGCTGGACCGGCCGGATTTCATCGACAGCGTCCGCGCCGAGGTCCGTGAGCAGGTCCGCCGGCTGCGTCACCGGGCCTGCCTGGCGGTTTGGTGCGGCAACAACGAACTCGAGATCGGCTGGCCGCACTGGGGCTGGGATCGGCCTGAATACGCTGAGTTGAAGGCTGCGTGGCTGCGGTTCTTCGTGGACGACCTGCCGTCCTGCGTTGCGGCCGAGGATCCGGCCACGCCCTACTGGTTCGGCTCTCCGTCATCGGGCCGGCCGCTGGAGGAGCCGCCTTCGGACCGCTCCGGCGACTATCACGAGTGGACGGTGTGGCACGCGCTCGAGCCATTCGAGTCGTATACGAAGGAGCACTACCGGTTCGTCAGCGAGTTCGGCTTCGAGTCGATGCCGGCAATGGCCACGATCGAGGCCTTCGCGCCCGACCCGGCCGACTGGAACACCGGCTCCCCGCTCCTCGACCATCACCAGCGGTGCTCCAGGGGGAACGCCCGAATCCTCGCCTACATGAGCGAGCAGTTCCGGCTTCCACACGACTTCGAAAGCATCGTCTACCTCAGCCAGATCCTCCAGGCGGAAGCGATGCGCGTGGGCGTCGAGCACTGGCGGCGCGATCGGGCGCGATGCGGCGGAGCTCTCTACTGGCAGCTCAACGACTGCTGGCCGGTCTCGTCGTGGTCGAGCATCGACTACTTCGGCCGGTGGAAGGCGCTGCACTACGCGTCGCGCCGGTTCTTCGACCCCGTGCTGCTATCGGTGAGAGTGGAGGGCGACGCGGCGGCCCTGTGGGTCGTCAACGACACGGCTGCACCGGTGAGCGGCGAGATCCGATGGTCGCTGGAGCGGCTTGACGGCTACGTGGCGTCCGCCGGAACTGCGCCCGTGTCGGGCGCCGGTGTCTCCGCCACGTTCGTGGCGTCAATCCTGCTGCCGGCGTCGATCGAGGAACGGCGCGTCACGGTCGTGGTGGCCGAGTTCCTCGTGGCGGGCCGGCGTCGAGCGCTGGTGGTGACGCCGCTCGCGCCGGACAAGCACATGGCGTTGACGCGGGCCGACATCGATTGGTCGGTGGAGGCCGCAGGTTCGGGCGCGGGCTCGCAAGCCGCCGCTTCGGGCGCCGTCGTTCGCCTGAAGTCCGACACGCTCGCTCGCTGGGTCGAGATCACCCTCGAAGGCGCCGACGTGGTCCTGTCCGACAACTACTTCGACCTGCCGGCCGGGCGCGAGGTCACGGTCTCGTTCGATCTGCCGGACGGCTGGGATCTGGAGCGCGCTCGGGCGGCCGTTCGCATCAAGTCTGTGGCCGACACCTACCTCTAGAAGGGCCGACGCGTGCCGGTCAAGGAGATGCCGCCCTACTTCTCGATCGGAAGGTCGGGGCGGTTGCCCCACTCCTCCCACGACTCCGCGTAGTTACGGACGCCCGAGAGCCCCGCGACTTCGTGCAGCACGAACCAGGCCAGCGCGGCCCGGACGCCGCCCTGGCAATAGACCGCCCGTAGCTCGCCGGGTTCCACGCCGCTCGCCTCCAGGACCGTGAGCGTCTCGGCCGCCGAGCGGACTCGGCCGTCCGGCGTCAGGAAGTCGCTGAAGAGCCGGTGCCGCGCGCCCGGAACGCGGCCGCCGCGCGCAGCCCGAACGTCGGTGCCCAGGTACTCATCTATCATGCGCACGTCGAGGATCCTCGTGGGACCGTCGGCCGCCGAGGCCTCACGGCTCCAGTCCAGCACCTCGTCCGCGGTCGCGATGAGCGACGCATCCATTCCTGCCAGGAGCGCGCCGCCGTCCGTCGGTTCGGGCCTGGGTTCGTCGGCGGTCGTCGCTCCGGCCGCCTTCTTCCAGGCAGCCAAACCGCCGTCCAGGACGTGAGCTCGGGCCGGCGGAAAGCCGTAGAGGCGCAGCAGCCAGTAGCCACGGACCGCCCAGCGGTTCAGCCCCGCGTCGTCGTAGAAGACGATCCGTTCTCGGGGCCTTGCGCCCCAACGACCCAGGGCGTCACCGGTCTCGCCGATCGTCGGCACGAGATACTGCCGCTTGGCCGAGCCGGTTTCGGGCCGTGTTCCCGTCTTCGCCAGATCGACGTGCAGGTCGCTGAAGATGGCCCCGGGAATGTGACCCTCGTCGTAGCCCTTGCGATCCAGCGCGACGTGGACGATGCGCAGGTCTCCGTCGGACAGGTGGGCGGCCAGCCACTCGGCCGAGACGAGCGGCTGTTGTTCGGGTGCGTTCATTGGAGTCCTCCGTGTCCGGCTACGACCCGAGTAGCGTAGCGTTCCCGAGTGAACAACGAAGAAGGCCCGCCTTCCGGCGGGCCCTCTCGCTATTCCAGGTAGTCCTTGAGCTTCCGGCTCCGGGACGGGTGGCGCAGCTTNNGTCCGGGCACGCCCGTCCTCCAGGCCGAAGCGGAGCTGCAGCACGCGCCGCTCGCGTCCGGTCAGCGAGTCCAGCACCGCCTCCACCTGCTCCTTGAGCAGCTGATGCGACGCGGCCTCGGCCGGGGCAAGAGCGCCGCGGTCCTCGATGAAGTCGCC
>PMBG01000024.1 GCA_003153755.1 Chloroflexota bacterium
CTACTCCCGCTCGGTTTCGTGCTCAACTACAGCGTATGGCTGTAGGCGCTGACGCTCCGGAATCCTTGACGTGACCTCCAGAGAGCCCAATTGTACTGACGTTCCCACCTGATCGCGCGCGGCGGTCGTCAATGGCGGCAAGCTCTCGCAGTAGCGCGAAGCGGCGGCTCGCCTCGAGCGAGGCAGCTCCGACTCCAGCTCCGCCCATCTCGTGCCCCCCAAATGCGTGCGGCTCAGCTGCGTTGTGGGGCCCACCAGGAAAGACAACCGTTCTAGTCGCTGATTACCCGCCTACGATGCGGCCAGTGATGCGGGAACACAGCCCGCGCCTACATCGAGGTGCCGACTTGTACATCTACTCGCCAATCAGCCGATACGGCGCGGCGTTCCTGAGAGTCGTCGTCGGCATCATCTTCGTCTGGGCGGGAGTCGGCAAGTTCTTCAATGAAGGAGCGCCTGGTGCCTGGACTGCGCAGGGCTTTCTGAAGTTTGCGACGAACGGAACCCTCGGATGGCCGTTCGTCACCGGAACCCCCGATCCCAAGGCGATCTACAACCCGACGCACGACTTCTGGGTGTCACTCGCCAACAACGCGACGGCGATGACTGTCGTCAACACACTCGTCGTTTCGGGCGAGATCCTGATCGGCGTGGCCCTGGTCCTCGGCATCGTGACCCGTTTCGCCGGCACGATGGGCGCCCTGATGATGGCGTTTTTCTTCCTTGCCGGCTGGAGTTTCAGCAACGGCATCGTCGAAGAGCACGCCACGTACGCCGTTGTCCTGCTCGCACTCGCCGGCATGGGCGCCGGCAACTACTACGGCCTCGACAGGTTCGCCGGCTCTCGCTTCCCGCTCTGGTTCCGAAATTGGTTCATGTCAGGCGATCCGAACCCGCCCGCGGGAATACCAGCCCCAGCAGCCAGCTAGCCCACTCGGAGAGGTTCGGCTTCGCAAGACCCGACGGTGCCGAAGCCGAACTCCGGCTACCTCGAGCCTGAAGGCGCCAACCTAGTGCGGCACGCTTCTGCCTCGTAGGCGCGGATTCGCCGGAAGTGGTTCTCGGGCCTAGCCTGATAGCCGACCCAGGACCCGCCCGAACAGGCCATCGCTGACGAACTCCGGAGCCACGTATTGCTCGATGACCAGGCCATTGGAGAGCGCCAGCACCACGGTGACTACATCGTCCACGGTGAAATCGCCTGGCGATGGAGCGCCGTTGAGGACCTGTTCAACGCGGTCTGCTATCGCGCCCCGCAGGACCCTTCGATGAGCGACGAATCTGGCACGCACTTCATCGTCTCGGATGGCACGCCGCCAGAAGTCCAGGTAGACCAGCTGCCAATCCCTCTGCTCGGTAAATGCCCGGGTTAGGACACGGCCTACATCCCGCAGAGTCTGCCGGGCCTGCGCATCCACCGGGTTGGCGGCCAGGATTGCCTGGACGGCCTCGACCCGGCTCATGACCTGGTCGCTCATCATCTCGAAGAAGAGGTCGTCCTTACCCGCAAAGTTGGAGTAGACCGCGCCCTTGGTCAGGCCAGCCGCCGCAGCGACTTGATCCAGGCTCGCGTTCTCGAAGCCGAATTCGGCGAACACCTCCAGGGCCGCATCGAGCAATCGGCGGCGTACCGCCCCACGCCCTGGTCGGCGGATCCGGGCACGGTAGGCGGGACTCGAGCCGGCGTTTGCGGTCGATCCCAAGGCTGAGGCGCCGTTGACGTCTCCCATTACTCATAGGATACTCCACGGTATTCAGTACCGTGCAGTATCGAGAGCAACGATGTCGCTGGACCCCGGCCTGGATGGGAAGCGCGCCCAGCGCGGACGCCGCTGGCCCGCGCTGGCGGTGGTGTGTGTCGCAGCGCTAATCATCAACATCGACAACACCATCCTCAATGTCGCGTTGCCGACCCTGGTCCGCGACCTGAGCGCTACGTCGAGCCAGTTGCAATGGATCGTCGATTCGTATGCGATGGTCTTCGCGGGGCTGCTGTTCGTCGGCGGCAGCCTGGCCGACAGATTCGGGCGCAAGCGGTTCTTTCTCATTGGGCTATCCATCTTCACCGCAGGATCCGTAGGCGCGGCCTTCTCAGGCTCCGTGGATCCGCTGATTACTTGTCGAGCCATCATGGGAGCCGGTGCCGCCTTCACAATTCCGGCCTCGTTGTCGATCATCAACGACATCTTCCGCGACCCGGGTGAGCGGGCTCGGGCCATCGGCATATGGGCCGGCACCGTCGGGCTCGGCATCGCAATCGGGCCGATCGCCGGTGGGCTGCTGCTGTCGAGATTCTGGTGGGGATCGATCTTCCTGGTGAACGTCCCCATCGTGCTGGTCGGGTTAATCGGAGCACTCGCGTTCGTACCTGATTCGAAGAACCCGGACGCGACGAGGCCCGATCCTGTTGGTTCGGTGCTGTCGATCGCCGGCCTGGGTCTGCTGCTGTGGGCTATCGTCGAGGCCCCGATCGATGGTTGGACCTCGACTGCCGTCGTCGCAGTCGGGCTGGCCAGCTTCGTGGTTCTCGGCTGCTTCGTGGCCTGGGAGGCTCACACCGATCACCCGATGCTGAAACTGTCCTTCTTTCGCGATCGGGGGTTCTCAATAGCCCTCGCGGCGGAAAGCCTCGGCCTCTTCGGATTGATGGGGGCGCTCTTCATCCAGACTCAGTTCCTGCAGTTCGACCTCGGCTACTCGCCACTGGACGCCGGGCTGCGAATTCTGCCTATCGCGGGCATGTTGTTGGTGAGTGCCGCGGTCTCGCGGATCGTCGCCCGGCTGATCGGGATCAAGTTCACCGTCGCGGCCGGCCTCGCGGCAATCGCGGCCGGCCTGTGGCAGGCCGCGGCAGTCTCCACGCCGTCCGCGACATACGGGGATGTGGTTCCCGGCCTGTTGCTGATCGGCTTGGGAGCCGGGCTCCTGCTCTCGACGGCCACCAACTCGGTCATCGGGTCCGTTCCTCAGGGCGACTCGGGGATCGGATCGGCGACCAATTCAGTCGCCCTGCAGGTGGGCGGCGCTCTCGGTGTTGCCGTGATCGGGAGTGTCATGTTGACTCGCTACCAGGACGACATGAACGCCGCGCTCACCGGCCACCAGGTGCCGGCGGCGGTCAATCAGATCATCCTCGGCTCGCTGGGCGGCGCCCTCACCGTGGCTTCGACCGTGGGTGGCGCTACCGGCGTTCTGCTGGCTCAAGCGGCGCGTTCCGCGTTCATGAGTGGCGCCGCCGTGTCTCTGGCCGTCGGCGCCGCGGTGGCCATCGTTGGTGCCCTTCTTGTTGCCGTCGCCCTGCCGTCGCGGACGCAGGGTCGCTCATCAGATCCGGGAGGCGACAGCTAAGAGCTGGAGGCAGCGTGCCAATCGCGCTTGCTCGAACTCTGTGCGATGCAACGAACAGTGTACTTGACACTCGAACGGCGTACTAGTACGGTTCCGGCATGCCCAACGCGATCTCCACTTCAGGTCTCACGAAGAAATTCGGATCGACTCGCGCTCTCGACGGTCTCGACCTGTCGGTCAGAGTCGGCGAGGTCCACGGTTTTCTCGGTCCGAACGGCTCAGGCAAGACCACGACCATTCGCGTGCTACTCGGCTTGCTTCGCGCCGACTCCGGCGATGTCGCACTGCTTGGTAAGGACCCGTGGCGCGACGCTGTCGAGTTGCATCGCCGGTTGGCCTATGTGCCCGGAGACGTAAGTCTGTGGCCGAACCTGACCGGTGGCGAGGTAATCGACCTCTTCGGTCGCCTGCGAGGCGACTTCGACAAGCGCCGCCGCGACGAACTCCTCGAACGGTTCCAGCTCGACCCNNCCGCTGATGGAGGCGGTCTTCCAGGATTGCATCCTTGAAGTGAAGGCCCAAGGGCGAACGGTATTGCTCTCCAGTCACATCCTGGCGGAGGCAGAGGCGCTGTGCGACCGGCTGACCATTATCCGGCTGGGTCGGACCGTGGAAACTGGCACGCTGGACGAGCTGAGGCACCTCACCCGAACGTCAATCGCCGCGGAGACCGACCAGCCGGCGCAGGGGCTGGCCGACCTCGACGGTATCCACGACCTCGAGATCGACGGCGCCCACGTGCGTTTCGAGGTCGACACCGATCACCTCGACCCTGCCGTGCGCCGGCTTGCTGAGTTCGGGGTCCGGAGCCTGGTCAGCCATCCGCCCTCGCTCGAGGAGCTGTTCCTCCGGCACTACGGCGACGAATTGGCGACGGAACCCGAACGTGTCGAGCGGGAGCGCGATACGACACCCTTGCCGCGTCCATGACCTCGCTCACGGGAACCGTTGCGCTGACCCGCTTCATCCTGCGCCGGGACCGCATCCGGATACTCGTCTGGATCGTCGCGATCGTCGTGCTGGTGGCTCTGACGACGGTCGGGATCGAGGGTCTTTTCCCAACCCAGGCCGCCCTTGATCAGACGGCCGCCGCCACTGCTCACAACGCGGCGATGATCGCCTTCAACGGAGCTCCCCAGGGCCTGAACACCGTCGGCGGACAGGTGGCGTTCCAGTTCGGCGCCATGGGAATGGTGCTGGTGGCTCTCATGAGCATCTTCATGGTCGGTCGGCTGACGCGGGGCGAAGAAGAAGCCGGCCGCCTCGAGGTCGTGCGCTCCCTACCGGTCGGCATCCACGCAAACACCCTCGCCGCAGCGCTCACGGTAACCGCCATGAACCTGATCGTTGGGGTGCTCACCGCCGCGGTACTGATCGCCCAGGAAATGCCCGTTGCAGGGTCGGTCGTCTTCGGCGTTTCTTTCATCCTGGTCGGTCTGGTCTTCGGCAGCGTCGCCCTGCTCGCTGCGCAGGTCACAGATAGCACCCGCACCGTCTATGGCGCGGCCGGGGCTGTGCTCGGGGCCGCGTACTTACTGCGCGCCGTCGGCGACATCGGCGACGGAACGGTCTCCTGGCTCTCCCTGATCGGAGTTGCCCAGAAGGCACGGCCGTTTGCCGATGAGCGGTGGTGGCCCTTGCTGCTGTTGGTGGCGGTCGCGGTGCTCCTGGTAGTCGCGGCAGCCGCCCTGACCGTCCGGCGGGATCTCGGCGCCGGGCTCGTAGCTGCGCGGCCGGGCCCGCCGTCGGCGGCGCCCTGGTTCGGGCACCCTCTGGGTCTGGCCTTCCGGCTGCAGCGGGGATCGCTGCTGGGATGGGGCGCCGGCGTCCTGGTCATCGGCATGGCCTACGGCTGGATCGGACCCACCATCGACACCTTCATCGGCGACAACAAGGCCATCGCCGAAATGTTTTCCGCAGGCGGAGGAGGGAGTCTGACGGATTCGTACTTCGCTGCCTCCTTCCGACTGATGGCGCTCATCGCCACGGGCTTCGCCATCCAGTCCGCCATGCGAGTGCGGAGCGAGGAAACGGCCATGCGCGCCGACCTGGTCCTGGCGACGCCCGTCTCGCGCCGGCGGTTCGCGGCGAGTCACCTCGCGGTGGCTTGCGCGGGCAGCGTCATCCTGCTCGCCATCGCCGGTCTGGCCACCGGCCTCGCATACGGAGTCGCGGGTGGCGGCCTGCAAGACGTTCCGCGCCTGTTCGTGGCCGCGCTCGTCTATACGCCGGCCATGTGGGTCATGATCGGGCTGGCCATCGCACTCGACGGGCTGGTACCACGCTTGGTCGGCGTAACGTGGGCGATCCTCGTGGCCTGCGTCGTCGAGGGATTCCTCGGCGCGGTCCTCGGCCTCCCACGCTGGCTCTCCGACCTATCGCCATTCGAGCGTGTGCCCCAACTGCCTGCCGCCAGCCTGACCCTCCTGCCGCTCGTCGTGATGTCGGCGATCGCGGCAGGCCTCACGCTCATCGGGCTGACGGGGTTGCGGCGGCGCGATATCGGCCGGATTTGACCGCCGGGCGGTCGGCGTAGGCCGGTCCCGTCGCCATGATGGAGACGTCGCCAACCTTGCCCTCGGGTCCGGCGGTTCGGCCACGAAGCTAGGCTACGCCGGCCGCCGAATCGCTGCGCCAGGCCCGCGGGGCCGTGGCCCCGTCGGCTTCGTTCGCCAGCGCCAGGAGTGCCGCGGCGATTGTCGCCTCCTGATCTTCGGCGAGATCGAGGAAGCGGAAAGCCACGAGGCACTGGCGACCCGTGGGATCGTCCGGGCAGTCCTCGAGCCGCACTACCTGGGCCATGCAATCGAGCGACTCTACCGGCGTCAGCTGGATCGACACCGGCATCCTGTGGCCCACCGCAACCGGGATGGAGGCGATGCAGCGGAACCCGCCCACGCCCAGATTCGTGGTTCGGGCGGGAACAACCGCCATGTCGGGCGGCCTGAGATACGCCGGGATCGCAAGGCTCATGCGGCCGTCCGTCCGGCGCGATGGGAAGCGCCACGACTCCGGCCGCTTGAGCGCCACGACGCGCGCGGACGCGCCCAGAAGCCGGACTACCCTTGTGTCGGCCACCAGGGCGCCGGCTTCGGGAAGTTCGAGAACGATGCGTGCGACATCACCCGGCGAAACGAGCCCGGTCATCGCGTCTCGAACGCCGAGCCACACCTCCGTGTCCGTCATATTCGCGATGGTCGCCGCGTGCGATACCCACTCCGCGCCGGATTTGGTCTCGAGCGCCACCATGTCGAGAATCGAGGGTTCGGTCGAGTTGCCCGTCACGCGATCGCCTCTTGCATCCGCATGACGCTAGCTTAGGTCATTCCGCCGCACGGGCTGAGCCCTACCAGACACCCGCAACCACCATATGCGCGGCCCAGGCCTTGAGTGCTCCGGGGGTCTCGTATCTGACTTGCGTCCAGCCGTGCGTGAACATGGAATCCACCTCGAGTAATGGGAAGCCGCTGGACTTGAGGACCTGCTCGAACTGGTATGCGGCAGGGCCGTAGAAACCCTGAGGCAGGTTGGCCACCACCACGAAGTACAGGCCGGCGCGCTCCGACGCGGGAACCTTAGGTGCCAGGAGTATCGGTGAGTGGGCGTCCAGGTCCGCCTGGGAACCGAATGGCCGCCTGGCATTCGGTCCAGATGTCCCGGCGTAGTAGTAGCCGGAGAAGGAGATGGCTGTGCCGAAGACGTCCCGATGCCGCAGGCCCAGCATCGCCGCGCAGAAACCGCCCGCGGACATGCCCATGATTGCGCGAGCCCTTCGATCCGGGATCGCCCTGTAGTGAGCCTCCACGTAGTCGGGCACCGTCTCCGAGATGTATCGCTCGAACCACTGCGATCCGTCGTACGAGTCTGCGCACTGCGAGTCGGTGTTGGGCGCGTTGGCGGAGTCGATGAAGACGACGATCGACGCCGGAATGTCGCCGCTCGAGATCATGGTGTCGAGCGCCTGCGCAACACCCGTGCCTTTCGCCCAGAGAGCAAGCCCGGTGGGTGCCTCGTAGATCACGGGGTATTGCTCGCTGCCGGAGTCCGAGTAGCCGGCGGGAGTGTAGATGCTGACTTCGGAAACGCTGGCCAGCCCGCCGATCCATGGCGCCGGCAGCTCCACGACGGTGAAATTGCCCTTGCCGGCTGGCTTCCACGCGAGCCACGGTTTGCTTCCGGGAGCGGCGTGCCCTCTGCTCCCGGTTGGCGTCGCACCTGCCGATTGGGTCGGCTCGATGGCGGCGGAACCGCTCGCTGTTGCGGAGTGGCTTGGGCTGGGCGGAGGCGCCGTGGCAACGATCGTGGCGGTTGCAACGGCGACGGGATCGCTGGGGACGAGCGGCTGGCGCGGCACGCCGTTGAGCATCAGCGCGTCCGGCGACAGGTTCACCATGTCACCGAACACCGGCAGGCAGACGGCCAGCAAGACCACGATCAACAACGCCGCGATCGGCCGCCGCACAGTCTTCCAGTCGGGTCGCGGCGACGCCGACTCGAGCGCGGACTTCGCGCGGCCAGCGGGGCGTGTGCGGAGCGACGGCCGTCTGACAAGCCGTCCAACGGCCGAGACCGCCGCGGCAACTCCGATCAGCGCGCGGATGCGCACCCAGCGGAAGAGCGTCACGCACCAGCGCGGCAGGGCGGCGATGGACCTGCCGGTCGCGATCAGACCGGGCCGAACCGACATGGCGAGCGTGGTCCCGATCCAGGCCGAAATCGCGCCGATGACGAAGAGCGTGACCAGCGTCAGAACCCAGCCGACGGCATCGAACGCCCCGGCCGGGCCCGTTGCCTTGAGCGCGTTGTCCGTCTCTTCGGCAAACGTCTGCGCGTAGAGCGCGATGACGCCTGCGGTGCCGAGGAGCGAAGCGGCGAGAGCCCGGCTCCGGACCAGCGCAGCGGCGCCGGCGGCGGCGCCACCGATGATGAGCGACGTGATCAACTGCGCGCGGTCCGGGTCGAAACCCATGAGAACGAGCGCACGGTCCGTCCCCTCCACCGAACCGGAGTAGACCGAGATCAACACCACGGCCGCGGCTGCGACTGCCACGTAGCGCCATCGCCACGCCAGCAACACCGGGGGGATGGCCGGCGATCCCAATCGGATCAGAAGGCGGACGGGTGGCGTGGCGGCGAAACGGGCGGCAAGGCGACGCCCGCGGTCGAACGAAGGGCGCACTCGGTCGGCAGCCTGGCGGGCTCTGTGCCCGGCCGAGAGGAGGCGGGACTTCATGCTGCGGCGGTTCTCCTCGGAGAACGGCGGCCGGGCAGATGGAAGGCCCCCGCAAGGTGGACCCGGAGGAGCGCCACGACGAAGCCCAACAGGTCGCGGCGACGGCGGATGGCGCCGTAGCGTGGGATCCAGTAGGGATCGTACTTGTTCTTGAAGCGGGCCAGGCCCTCCGTGTCGTACCAGCGAGCGACCATGGCCCCACCGTTGGCGAGAAGGCGCTCTTCCCACGACGAGCTCTTGCGATCCAGGCCGGTGAGCGGGGCCAGGCCCAGGGAAAGCGACCTGGCGCCGGCGTCGCGGAACTGGATCGCGGCCTCGGCGATGCACGTCTCAACAACGCCCGGGGGCCCAACCGGGTCACGGCGCATCAGGTCGAGCACCCAGCCGCCGTCGACCCCTGTCTGGCGGAACGTCGTGAAGCCCAACGCCTTCCCGTTGGCGCCAAGAGCGACGCACACGGGCTGCCAGGCCATGGCGCCGCGATGGAAGTGGCTGATGGTGAAGCCCATCTCCGGCCCGGCTGTCCTGCGCCATGTCATGTCGATCGCCTCCAGCTGATCGAGCAGCGGCGCCTCCTCGGCCGGGATTCCCGCGGCGAACCAGCGGAACGTGACGCCGTCCTTGCGGCAGCGGGTGATCGTGTGGCGCAGGTTCGCTCGACGGGGGCCGGTGGTATCGAAGGTGGCAAGATCCACGATGGCTTCCTCGCCGACCTTGAATAGCCTGAACCCGGCGGCCATGATGTCCGACCGACCGGCGGTACTCGCCTGGTAGATGACCGGAACCCAGTCGCTCTTGCGGCAACGGGCCAGAAATTCCTCGAGCAGGCCCGCCGTGGATTCTGGGCACCCGATGGGATCGCCCAGGATCACCGCAGTGCGGCCCGCCATGCCGTACACCACGATTCCGTCCGTGTCGGGCGGGCTGAAGACGAGCTTGTCGTCGCCGAGCTGGAATGGCAGCAGCGCACCGCAGCCGTACTTGTCGGCAATCGCTCGCGCGCGGGCGCGGGTGGTTGGATCGGTCGGCGGCTCCGCAACGCGGCTCAGCACGCCCACGGAGGCAAGGACGAACGGCAGCCGGGAGGCGACGATCAGCAGCCCGATCAAGGCGTCGCGGCTCGTCTGATCGAGAACCCGCGAACCGGCCGAATCCGAAAGCCCGAGCGCGTTGCCGATCGACCAGGTGATGTCGCTCAGCGCGGCCAGCGGCTTGGGCCAGTCGCCCGTCGCAACGATGATGAGTGACGTCTCCAGCGCCGCGATCAAGCCGCCGACGATCAGCAGGGCCGCGATCAACCGCCGCCAGCCGAGACCGGTTTCGACGACGTAACGCCGGTGATCGGCGAGCAGGACCGCGAGCAGCCCGGCAAGGATGATGAGCACCGCCGGATGCGACATCGCGCGGGCTTGCGCGACCAGCGCGACCGCAAGGGTTGCGATTGCCAGCCACCAGGCGAACGACTTCCCGCGCACGAGACCTACGGTCAGGGCGCCGAGGCCCGCGGCGGACAGGAGAGCCGTCAGCGGGTCGGCTGTGGCCGGATCGATGGGAAGGACCCCGTCCAGAGCGTCGGTCAGCGGGCGCAAGAAGACGAACATGTATGCGAGCGCGGCAGCGGCGCTCACGGCAATCAGGATTGCCGGAGCCGCAGAGGACGAGCTCATGATGGCACGACGCACCGCGCCGCTTCGTCCTATGGATGCTGCGAGCGGATTAGTGGTCACCCTGGATCTCCCGCTCAGTCCGCGTGCCTTGCGCACGGTACCCCGGCCGACAGCGCCGGCTGCCGATTGATAGACAAGGACCATGACGGTGAAAACAGCCGGCGTGTTCCGGGACGGCACCGGAATCGGCCGAAGGTTCCAACTGTCCCGCTGGCGGCGACGATCCCCCTCGCCATGATTGATGCTCCTACCACGTGACCCCTACCCAGGTCAACAACCCACCGAGAGAACTCGCCGGGCCCGCATGTGATTGACCCCGACTTGGGCGCCGTTCCTGAACACGCCGAAACGCACGTGTCTCAGGCTCCCTGGCACCCGAGTCGCCAAGAGGCTACCACATGACACGCGGGGCAATCGTTGGCTCTTATGTACCAGCCACGTGGCGCAGCGCCCTTCGGAGCTCCTCCCGGGAATGACGCGCAGGACGGCCCCGGCTCGTGTACCGTCACCGTTCGCGGCGGCGTGCGGAGCCGTCGGAACGGCTGTAGCGAGGCCACGATGGCAATAGACGTCATCGAATTATCCGATGCCGGCTGGCACCGGCACGACTTCTACATGAGGCTCGCGCTTGTGGTGCAGTCCGGCGCGAAATGCCTCGGATCGCACGTAGGGGCGGTGATCGTCCGGGACGACCGCGTCCTGGGCAGCGGCTACAACGGCACGCCCGCGGGCTACCCCAACTGCACGGATTCCGAGCGAGGATGCCGCCGCTGCGCGCTTCGTGTCGAGCAGCCGGACGCCCACCTGGCCGGCAAGCTCTACGACATATGCCTGTGCGTCCACGCCGAGCAGAACGCGATGGCGACGGCGGCACGCTTCGGAACGGCCATCGACGGCGCGATCGTCTACACGACGCTGCAGCCCTGTTTCACATGCATGAAAGAGCTGATGCAGGTGCGCCTGCGTGGCGTCGTGTTCCGGCGGGCGTGGGAGGCCGGACACCCGGACTACGCCTGGGTTTCGGAGGAGTACTCGCGGCTCGTCGACCATTACCGCTCGCAGGGCAACCTGTTCGCGCGCCTTGATCAGGCAGAGTCGCTCGAGGCCGTGCAGCTGGAGATCGGGCACCCGGTCTAGGAGATCGCGATCATCCGCTCCAGCGCCCGACGGGCACGGATCGAGGTTTCCGCCGGCACGTCGATCTCGAATTGGCCCAGGACCAGCGAGTCGCGCAGCTTCGCGAGCGTTGTCAGCTTCATGTACTGGCAGACGGCCTCGCGGTTTACCGGCACGAAGCGCTTGCCGGGTGCCTTCTTCTCGAGGCGGTGAAGGATCCCGGTCTCAGTGGCGATCAGGAAGCTCTCGGCGGGCGACTGCTGGGCGTAGGTGACCATCCCCTCGGTCGAGAGGATGTGGACCGGCTTTCGCGGGGCGCCGCCGAATGCCGCGTCATCAGTGGCGGCCTCGAGAACCTGGCTGGTGCAACCACACTCGGGGTGGACCAGCAGTTCCGCGCCCGGCTCCGCCTGACGCAACCGCTCCACGTCCGCGGGCGTGATCCCGGCGTGGACGTGGCACTCCCCGAGCCAGATCGTGAGCTTGCGGCCCGTGACCCGCTGAAGCCACAGCCCAAGGAACATGTCCGGCAGGAAGAGGATCTGCTTCTCGGCCGGGATCGCGTCGATAACGGCCTTCGCGTTGCTCGACGTGCAGCAGTAATCGCTTTCCGCCTTCACGGCCGCGGTCGTGTTCACGTACGACACCACGACGGCGCCGCGGTGCTCGGCCTTCCAGCTGCGCAGCTGCTCGACCGTAATCGAGTCGGCGAGCGAACAGCCGGCCTTGATGTCCGGCAGCAGCACCCGCTTGCTCGGTGAGAGGATCTTCGCGGTCTCGGCCATGAACGAGACGCCGCAGAAGACGATCGTGGACTCGGGAGCGGAGGCGGCTACGCGCGACAGGCGCAGCGAGTCGCCCACATGGTCGGCAACGTCCTGGATCTCGGCGCGTTCGTAGCTGTGGGCCAGGATGACCGCGTTCTGCTTCCGGGCAAGCTCGCGAATCTCGGTCTGAAGCGCGGGGAAAGTGGCCGGGTCGCCGGGCGGCGGAACCGTGACGGAACCGGGGCCGAACTCCTCGACCGGGCGCGGCTGCCGGGTGGGCTGCGGCGCGGCTGCGTCTGCTGTCATGGCGCCACCTCCAGCGAGACGTCCAGCGTACGAGCCGAGTGCGTCAGCGCGCCGAGCGACACGAAGTCCACGCCCGTCTCGCCCACCGCGCGCAGGTTCGCAAGCGTGATCCCGCCGGACGCCTCCGACTCCACGTGATGTCCTATCAGGGCAACGGCCGCGCGCATCTCGTCGAGGGTCATGTTGTCGAGCAGGATGCGGTTGCAGCCGGCATCGAGCGCGGAGCGGACGTCGTCGAGCGTCTCGGCCTCGACCTCCAGACGCAGCCGCGGCGCGGACCGGCGGAGCGCGGCAACCGCCGGCGCAATCCCCCCGGCGAGGCGCAGGTGGTTGTCCTTTACGAGGAGCGCCTCGCCCAGGTTGAGGCGGTGGTTCGTGCCGCCGCCGCATCTCACCGCGTACTTCTCGAGTTCGCGCAGCCCGGGCGTCGTCTTCCGCGTGTCTAGGAGAGTGGCGCCGGTTCCCTCGAGTTCGGCGACGCAGCTAGCGGTCAGGGTGGCGATGCCGGACAACCGCCCCAACAGGTTCAGCGCCGTGCGCTCGCCGGAGAGGATCGCGCGCGCGGGGCCGGTGATGCGGGCGATCTCGGCCGGCACGACCCGTATCGTGTCGCCGTCGGCGGCAGTGGCAGTCACCACCACGGCCGGATCCAGCGCGGCGAACACGGCCGCAACCAGCGGCAGGCCGGCGACGACGCCCGGCTCCTTGATGAGCAGCGTAAAGGTGGCGGTGGCATCCGGCGAGAAGAGGCCGTCCGTTGTCGGATCGCCGAGCGCGAGGTCCTCGGCAAGCGCGGCGGCAACTACCCGTGTCACCGCCTCGGGATCGGGCGGCCGGATCTGGCGGCGAGCGGCGGCGGGGGTCGCGTGAGCGGCAGTGTCGGCGGTCACGTCCAGTGCTCCAGAACGAGGTCCTTGCCCGGCCTGAGGACCAGATGGCCTTCAAAGGCAGGGTCTGGGGCGGGCGCGTCGATACGGTAGTGGACACCGCGGCTTTCGGCACGGGCGAGCGCGAACCGTGCCACCAGGGCGGCCACGGGATCCGGGCTTGCGGCGAGGTCCGTGAGAAGCGCCGGGTCGCGGATCACTCCGGCTTCGCGCCACACCTGCTCGCGCAACTCCGGCGATGCGACCCGCTCCGGCGGAGCGGCGTGTACGGACGGCAGGACGGCGGGGAGCGCCGGCTCGTCGAGCGCAGCCAGCGCTGCTCGCCGGCCGAACACCAGGCACTCCAGCAGTGAATTCGACGCGAGCCGGTTCGCGCCGTGGACTCCAGTGGCGGCGCACTCCCCCGCCGCATACAGTCCGCCGATGCTCGTCTGCCCCACGAGGTCCGTCACCAGGCCGCCGATCGTGTAGTGCGCGGCCGGCGAAACCGGAACGGGCTGGACGGCCGGATCAAACCCCTCCTTCTCGATCTCCGCCATCAATCCGGGGAAGCGGCCGCGATCGATGGCGCGAAGGTCCAGGAAGACACGGCCGCGGCGGACGATCGCACGAGCAACTTCGTCGCGCGGAGCCAGCTCGTCCACGAACCGCTCGCCCTTCTCGTCGATTAGGAGCGCGCCGTCGCCGCGCAGGGCCTCGGTGAGCAGCAGCCGCGATCCCTCGAGGACGGTGGGGTGGAACTGCATGAACTCCATGTCGGCCACGGACGCGCCGGCCGCGGCGCCGATTGCCACCGCGTCGCCGATCTGCCCCTCCGGGTTCGTACTCCTGGACCACAGCGCCGCGGCCCCGCCCATCGCGAGAATCGTGGACTTTGCAGCGATCGGGCCGGTAGGAGTGATTACGCCCAGGCAGCGCCCGCCATCGATCCACAACGCCAGGACGGTCGTTGCTTCGCGCATCGCGATTCGTTCGGTTCGGGCCATCAGGCGCCAGAGCAAGCTCGTGATCGCCCAGCCGGTCTCGGCGCCGTCCACGCTGGACACGCGCCGGCGTGAATGCCCACCTTCGAGGTTCAGCTCTGGGTCGAACGGCACGCCCATCTTGATGAGCTCGCGGACTCGCTCCGGGCCCTCCTCGACGAGCACCTTCACGGCACTCGGCCGGCAGAGGTCGCGGCCGGCGCGTTCGGTGTCGATCGCGTGGAGATCCGCCGTGTCGTCGTCGCCGATCGCGCCCGCGATGCCGCCCTGCGCGTGCCAGCTCGACGAGTCGACGCGATGCCCCTTCGTGAGCATCAGCACGTCGGCGCCGCTTTGAGCTGCAGTGAGGGCTGCGGTGAGACCGGCCGCGCCGGAGCCGACGACGAGAACGTCGCAGTTCGTTAGTGGCATCGGGGCGGAATCGACCTCGCGGCGGTGCAGCGTCCGGCCGAGCAGACGGTGACGCGCTGCCGATCCATTCTAGGCCCCGGCGGCTCGCGGGGCGGGGCTGGCATTGCGCCGGCAGGTCGGGCTCGCCTACTTCTCCCGCCTGAGCGACACCGCGCGGCGGTAGGAGGCCGCGTACTGCTCGGCCGGGCCCGCTTCCCACGACCAGTCGATGGCCATGCCCCGATCCCGGAGCGCCGCCCACTCTTCGCCGCCGGCTCGGTGATG
This sequence comes from Chloroflexota bacterium, assembly GCA_003153755.1. GTDB lineage: Bacteria > Chloroflexota > Limnocylindria > Limnocylindrales > CSP1-4 > Fen-1039. The sequence continues at coordinate 14,983 of PMBG01000024.1, forward strand.
GCCGATGCCGCGCTTGCACGCCTCAAGGAAAGACGCCGTAGTGGCCGCCGCGTGCACGAAGCCCGTGCCCTCGCTCGGATGCTCGTCGACGTCCACGACCGTATCGGCCAGGCCGCCGGTGCGGTGCACCACGGCCGGCGTTCCGTAACGCAGCGCGATCATCTGGCCCTGCCCGCACGGCTCGAACCTGGACGGCATCACGTAAAGGTCCGCGCCCGCGTAGATGCGGCGGGCAAGGCCGCGATCGAACTTCTCCACCACCGCCACGGACCGAGGATGCTCGGCCGCGAGTGCCCGCAGATCGGCGACCAGCTTCGGATCGCCCGTGCCCAGCGCGATGACACGCGCCCCGGCTTCGACGAGCCCTGGCGTGGCGCCGGCCAGCAGGTCGAATCCCTTCTGCGGATCGAGCCGCCCGATCATCCCCAGCACGGTCGACGAGTCGTCGGGATCGAAGCCGATCTCTTCGAGCAGCGCGCGGCGGCATGCCGCCTTGCCGGTGAGGTCGGTTCGCGAGTAGCGAGCCGGAAGCGCGGGATCGGTCGCGGGATCCCATACATCCATGTCCAGCCCATTGAGAATCCCGCCGAACCTGTGGCCGAGAGCGGCGAGGTCCGCGTCGAGACCCATCCCAAACCGGGGGGTGAGGACCTCCAGCGCGTAGCCGGGACTTACCGTGTTCGTGAGCTCGGCGCGCCTGATCCCCTCGCGTAGCAGGAGGATGCCGTCATCGGCGGGCTTGATCGCCTCCGCAAGTTCGTCGGGAAAGAGCATGCCGGCAGCCTGGTCGCGCGTGAGCCAGCCTTGATAGGCAAGGTTGTGGATCGTCACCATCACGGCGGCGCGGGAGATGAGCGGATACCCCTCGTAGGCGACATCGCGCAGCACAGCTGTGGGCATGGCCTGCCAATCGTGTAGATGGAGCACGTCCACCGGGCGTTCGTCGAGAAGCAGGGCCTCGATAGCGGCCCGGCACAGCAGCCCGAAACGCCAGCCGTTGTCGTGGTAGTCGCCGCCGGGACCGCCGTAGAAATCGCTCCGGTCGTACGCCGGAGGATGATCGATGAGACGCACCCGGTATCCGCGATCCTCGAATTCCACGAGCGTGACTTCGGTTGTCCCTTCGGCGGCGAGAGGATCCGGGACCGCGAGCTGCTTGCGCGTGGCCCGCTCCGGAACCACGACGCCGCGGTATAGCGGGAGGAAGACGTCGATCGGCGGTTCGACGTCGGCGAGCGGCACCTCGTCGCCCGAACCCACGCTCATTACTCCCCCGGTCCCAAGCCAGACCTGCGACTGCGGCAGCTGGTGACGACCCGCGGTCTCGTCCGTCGCACCGGCGCTCCCGTCTCCGTCCGCGTCGGCCTCGGCCTGGGCTGCGAGCCGGCCCGAGACGCCGATAGCTCCCACGGCACGGGCCAGCGCGTCGACGACATCACCGAGCCCGCCGGTCTTGGCCCAGGGCTCGCACTCGGCGGCGATGCAGACAACCCGCATGTGGTGCTCCTGATGAGATCGCGCCGACGGCTCGAATAGGGGCCGGAGGACGCCTCGCCCATGGTAGTCAATGAGACGCCGCTAGACCACGGGTACGTTGAGGATGGGCCCGTGCCGGCCCAGAGAGCCCGGGACGGCCGGTGAGCTCGCGGGGGTGGGCGCGCCACCCCGGTACTCCTAAACACTCGCGCACGCGAAACGAGTAGATGACTGCTCTCGGATATGATGGCCGTCATATGGACATATCCGTACAAGTCCCGACTCTCCCGGGGGCATCGTTCCGACTGCCGCCGCAACTCGAGGGTCTCCGCCGGCTCTCTTACAACATGTGGTGGAGCTGGACGCCGCGGGCCAGATCGCTCTTCAGCCGCATCGATGGGCTGTCCTGGTCGCGCTATCGCAACCCCGTCGAGGTTCTTTCGCAGCCCATCGCCTGGTCGGAGCTGCTTGACGATCCCGCCTTCAAGGCCGAGTACACGCAGGTCCTCGCCGAGTTCGACCGCTACATGGCCGGCGGCCAGGAGCACTGGTTCAACCGCGAGTACGGCGCCTCCCTCACCGGCCCCATCGCGTATTTCTGCGCCGAGTACGGTTTCCACGAGAGCCTCGGTATCTACTCGGGCGGCCTCGGAGTTCTCGCCGGCGATCACATCAAGTCCGCCAGCGACATGGCGATGCCGTTCATCGGCGTCGGGCTGCTCTACAAACACGGCTACTTCCGACAGACGATCGACGCGGACGGACACCAGGAGCACGCCTACCCGGACTACGACCTGGCCAAGCTGCCGATCATGCGCGTCCTGGGCCAGGACGGCGATCCGCTCACGATCTCGGTGGAGCTTCCGGAGCGCGAGCTGTACGCCGCCGTCTGGTGTGTCCAGGTGGGCCGCGTTCCCGTGCTGCTCCTCGACACGGACATCCCGGACAACGCCGAATCGGACCGGCCGGTCACGCACATCCTCTACGTCCGCGGCCGTGAGATGCGCCTCCACCAGGAGCTCGTCCTCGGCGCCGGCGGCGTACGCGCGCTCAAGGCGCTCGGAATCACTCCCTCGGTCTGGCACCTGAACGAGGGGCACTCCGCGTTCCAGCTGCTCGAGCGGACCCGGGCACTCGTCTCTCAGGGAGTGGCGCTGGAAGATGCCTTCGACCGTGTCCGCTCCAACAGCATCTTCACGATCCATACGCCGGTATCGGCCGGCAACGAGCGCTTCGATGCGGACCTGATCCGCAGGGTGGCCGGGCCGCTCTTCGACGGCGACGGCCGCAAGGGCACGGGTGGTGTGCCGATAGACCGCGCTCTGGAGCTCGCCCGCGGAGTGGACGGGGACGGACGCCAGTTCGACATGACGGCGCTGTCGCTGCGACTTTCGTTCTCCGCCAACGCGGTGAGCAAGCTGCACAGCGTCACGGCGAACAACACGTGGCAGGGTCTGGGCGGTAAGCAGATCATCGCGGTGACGAACGGCGTGCACATTCCCACGTGGGTGGGACAGCCGATGCGCTACCTCTTCGAGCGCTACCTGGGCGCCGAACTGGGCAACCTCGACGCCAAGGACGGCTCCGCCGGCTTCTGGGAACGCACCGAGAACATCCCCGACGCGGACTTCTGGGAGGCGCACCAGCGCCAGAAGCTCGAGCTGATGATCTT
>PMBG01000070.1 GCA_003153755.1 Chloroflexota bacterium
GTCAAGACCGGCCGATGGGGCAAGGGCCCGATCCTCATCCTGTGCGGCCCCGGTAATAACGGCGGCGACGGCTTCGTGGCTGCGCGATACCTCTCCCGCCAGGGGGCGCGCGTGGCGGTCGTGCTGGTGGCCGGCGACGAGCGGCCGGCGACCAAGGATGGAGTCCGCAACTGGGACCGGCTCGAGTCCGAGGATCACGTGGAGAGGATCCATACCGCCGTCTCACGCGACGTGATAATCCTGGCCCAGGGCGTCGAGAAGGCGGCCGTGGTCGTCGACGCGTTGCTGGGCACAGGCGTGGAAGGGCCGCTGCGCGACCCGATTCGCAGCGCCGTGGATCTCATCGTGAAGGCACGTGGCGCAGGCGTACCGATCCTGTCCGTGGACGGCCCCACGGCCGTGGACCTGACGAGCGGCGACCTATCCGATCCGGTGGTTCGGGCGCACGTCACCGTTACTTTCCACCGGCCCAAGCTGGGGCTGCTGACGCGTCGCGGAGCGCTCGTCGCGGGTCGCGTGCTGGTGGCCCCGATCGGCATTCCGCAGGAAGCGGATCGGGGCTGATCGTACGGCGGTTCCGTCCGATGCTCGGCCAGGTCGGCCCTGTTGCCGCTCCGGACGGGGCCGCTTACGATGGTCGGGCGGCCGCGGCCGTTTCTCCCGGCAAACACCGCATTCGTAGCGCGAGGCGTCCCGACCCATGGCGGCAGGTACACCCAATGACTCCGGCACGGACTTCGACCTGATCGTCCTCGGCGGCGGCACGGGCGGGTATACCGCCGCGTTCCGCGCCTCCCAGCTCGGAATGCGTGTCGCGATGGTGGAGCAGGCGAAGATCGGCGGCACGTGCCTGCACGTCGGTTGCATCCCAACGAAAGCGCTGCTCGAGTCGGCCGAGTTGTTCGGACGGATCAAGAAGGCCAAGGATTTNNGGCCTGGTCGGAAAGAACAACGTGGCCTGGTTCGGCGGGCGCGGCCGCTTCGAAGGACCCACGACGATCCGCGTCACCCTCAACGGAGAGGATGGAACCCCCGGCGCCGGCGGCGAGAGGGTGCTGACCGCGAAGAACGTGGTCATCGCCACGGGCAGCCGCGTCAAGAGCCTGCCGGGTCTCGAGCCGGACGGCAGCCGCATCATCACGTCGGATGACGTGACAACCAAGGCCGAACTGCCCAAGTCCATCGCGATCATCGGCGCCGGAGCCGTGGGCGCGGAGTTCGCATCCCTGTTCCACGATCTGGGCGTCGCGGTGACGCTGCTGGAGTACCTGCCGGGGATCGTGCCGCTCGAGGACCGCGACCTTAGCTCGGCACTGGAGCGAAGCTTCGCTCGTCGAGGCATCAAAGTCGTCACGAAGGCCCGCTTCGACACCAAGTCGGTGAAGGTGGGCAAGACCGGCGTGAGCATGACGGTTGGACCCGACGGCGGCGCGGCCGAAGAGATCAACGTCGAGCAGCTTCTGGTAGCGACGGGACGCGCTCCAAACACCGAGGACCTGGGCCTCGAAACCACCAAGGTTCAGCTCGATCGCGGTTTCGTCAAGGTCGACGGCTGGATGCGCACTGCCGAGCCGCACGTCTACGCGATCGGCGACNNACGATCGCGGGCGAGGAGCCCGAACCGATCGACTACAACCACCAGCCCCGCGCCACCTACACGCATCCCCAGGTCGCCTCGATCGGCCTCACCGAGCAGCAGTGCGCCGATCAGGGAATCGAGATCAAGAAGGGCGTGTTCAACTTCGCGGCCGTCGGCAAGGCCGTGATCATCGGCGAGACCGAGGGCTTCGCGAAGATCATCGCCGACGCGAAGACCGACGAGGTGCTGGGCGTGCATCTGATCGGCCCGAACGTGACGGATCTGATCGCCGAGGCGGCGGTGGGCATGACGCTGGAGGTCACTGCCTGGGAGATCGGCGCGGCCACTCACCCGCACCCGACACTGTCCGAGGTGATCGGCGAGGCCGCGATGGCGGTCGCGGGCCGGCAGATCAACTCCTAGACGGCGTCCACGCGACGGAGAAACTCCAGGACGCGCGTCCAGAGCAGCTCGGCCGACTGGGCGTCGTACTCGTCCGGGCGGCTCTCGTCCGTAAAGAGGTGCCCCGAGCCCGGATAGTCGAAGACGTCGCACGTGGAGCCGGACGAGCGGATGAGCGAGCCCAGATCGTCGATCCACTCCTGGTTTCGGCCGGGGTCGCCCAGCGCGAAGTGGATCTGCACCGGAACTCCCACGGGCCAGCTCGTGGCGCCGATGGACGCCGCGTTCGGTGCGCCGTGGAGAAGCAGTGCGCCGCGTGCGCCCGGAAGTCGCGCGGCCAGGCCGGCCGATAGCGCGGCGCCCACCGAGAAACCCGCATAGACCAGGTTCGGGCCAAACGGCGCGACCGCGGCCCGGGCCCGGCCGACGAGCGCGGGCACCCCGACCTGCTGCATACGGGCCATGGCAAGCGGGTATGAGTCGAGCGGACCCGCGCCTTCGAACAGATCGGGTGTGTGGACGATGTGGCCGGCGACTCTCAATCGCCCCGCGGCGGAGGTCACGCCGGGCGTGATGCCAAGGACGGAGTGGAGCAGAACGATCTCGGCCACGGGCGACTCCTCAGTTGCGGTGAGGTTCGAGGGTACCTCGCCGCGCCGTCGGTCCGCAGAATGATCCGCCGCCGAGCGCTTCGCGCCGCCGTTTCTGCCCATTGACGCCCCGGCGAGCACGGTGCGGGAAACTGGACCCGTGAAAGGGCACGTGACCGTCTCGTTTCCGCTCAATGACGCCGGCGGGCGCACGCAGGGGAAACGGAGGCCCGAGTCGTGGCTCTGGGCGGCTCGCAGCGCCGCGAGACGCACGCCGCGCTCGCTACGCTGTCGTTGAGTGGAAACGGACGCTCCACCATTTCGCACTGCGGCACGGCGCCACTTTCGCGTGCCGTGCCGCCGCCGATCGGCCAAACTACGGGGAGTGGCGCGGTCCAAGCCGCGTGCCTCACCTCGCGGGAGGATTTGTTCGTGGCCAAGGTGACGATGCCCCAGCTCGGAGAGAGCGCTGCAGAGGGCACGATCGGGAAGTGGCTGAAGTCGCCCGGCGACGCCGTGGCCAAAGACGAGCCGTTGCTCGAGGTCATCACGGACAAGGTGAACGCCGAGGTTCCGTCGCCGTTCGAGGGAATCCTGCGAACGATCATGGTGCAGGAAGGCGCGGCCGTACCGTACGGCGCCGAGATCGCGGAGATAGAGGAAGCGGCCGGCGCGACGAAGAGCGCCGCAACGACGAAGGGCGCCGCCACGAACGCGGCCGAAGCGAAGGCGGCCGGAAACGGCGCAACGACCGCGGCTGCTCCGNNCTGCTCCGGCCGCGCCGGCCACTCCAACTCCAACTCCAACTCCTGCTCCGGCCGCGCCGGCGCTCGTGCCGGTGATGCTTCCGGAGCTGGGAGATCCCGACGCGCGCATGACTCCGATGGTCCGGCGGATGCTTCGCGAGCACGGGCTCACCGCGTCCCAGGTGGTGGGCACGGGGCACGAGGGACGAATCACCCGCGAGGACGTCCTGGCCGCTGTTGGGCAGGGCGGCGGCTCCGGTACCGCCACTGCGGGCGCCGCGGCCGTCGGGACGGCCGAGCCCGCCACGTCGCCATCGGTTCGCCAGGCACCCGTGCTTGCCGTCGCAAGCCATTCGCCGGGCCTGGCACCGGGCGTCACTTCGACACCGTCTTCCGACGTCACCTGGGAGCCCGGGCAGGACGAGGTCCTCGTACCGCACACTCAGATGCGCCGCGGGATCGCCGCGCAGATGACGCGAGCGTCCGCGATCCCCACCGCGTACAGCACGTTCGAGTCCGACATGACCGCTGTGGTCAACCTGCGCAACGCGCAAGCTGGTGCGTACAAGGCGCGCGAGGGTGTGGGCCTGAGCTTCCTGCCGTTCGTGGTGAAGGCAGTCGTCGACGCGCTCCACTGCCATCCCGACATCAACGCCCACTACGTCGAGGAGGGGTTGCTGCGGAAGCGGCGGATCAACATCGGCATCGCGATCGCGGTACAGAACGGCCTGATCGTGCCCGTGATCCACGACGCCGACCAGCTCTCGATCAACGGGCTGAACCGCGCCATCCAGGATCTGGCGGCACGCGCCCGAACGAACAAGCTGCGGCTCGAGGACCTGCAGGGTGGAACCTTCACGGTCGACAACACGGGATGGTTCGGCTCGGTGCTCACGGTGCCGATCCTCAATCCGCCGGAGGTCTGCATCCTGACGACCGAGGCCGTGGTGAAGCGGCCGGTCGTGCGCGAGACACCCGAAGGCGACGTGCTGGCGGTGCGGTCGATGATGAATCTCGTGGCGGGCTACGACCATCGCGCCACGGACGGCGCGCAGATCGGCGGGTTCGTGCGCGACGTGATCTGCTGGCTCGAGGCCGTGGGCCCCGANNTGGATCAAGGCACGGATCCCCTCGGGCGAGACGTACCAGGAGGTCCGGCGGCTGCTCCACGGGCTCACCCTCAACACGGTCTGCGAGGAGGCCCACTGCCCCAACATGGGCGAGTGCTGGGACCAGCGCACCGCGACGGTGATGATCCTGGGCGACACGTGCACACGGGCCTGCGGGTTCTGCGCGGTGAAGACGGGCAAGCCGCTCGTCCACGATCTCGACGAGCCACGTCGCGTAGCCGAGGCCATCAGCAAGCTCGGGCTGGATCACGTGGTCGTCACGAGCGTCGCTCGCGATGATCTCGACGACGGCGGCGCGAGCATATTCGCCGACACGATCCGGCGGCTACGCGTGGCATGCCCGGGCATGGGGGTCGAGGTGCTGATACCGGACTTCAACGGCGAGGAGGAGCCGCTCCGAACGGTGATGACGGCCCGGCCGGACATCCTCAACCACAACGTCGAGACGGTCGAGCGCTTGCAGAAGCCGGTGCGGAAGCGGGCTCGCTACGACCGATCGCTCGACGTCCTGGCCAGGGCGAAGCGGTACGTGGCCGACGCCGGCGCGGCGCCGGTACACACCAAGTCGTCGATCATGGTGGGCCTGGGCGAGACACGCGTCGAGCTGCACCAGGCGTTCCTGGATCTGCGCGCCGTGGATTGCGACATCCTGACGCTCGGCCAATACCTGCGGCCGTCGCTGGAGCATCTTCCTGTGGAGCGCTACTACCACCCCACCGAATTCGCGGAGATGCGCGAGGAAGCGCTGGCGCTCGGCTTCAAGCATGTGGAATCGGGTCCGCTGGTCCGGTCGAGCTATCACGCTCGCGACCAGGTTCCGGACGCCGATGCGAAGCGAGCGGCTAGAGCCGCGGGAGCGAGCGGCGGAGCGGCCGCCGGAGTGGCCGCGGCCGCGAACCAGCCGGAGCCCGCGGTCCGTCCAGGCCCTACCATCGACGCAAGCGGCCGGGTGGTCTACCGGCCCGACTGAGTTCGGCCGGAGGGGCAGATGAGTAGTGACGTCGGCGTCGACGGCGGTTCCGCGGGTTCTGGGACGTCCCGGGTTTCGAGCGCACCATCGCGCGAGTGGTTGGAGCGCCTGCCCAAGGTCGAGCTCCACCTGCACATTGAAGGCGCGATTCCCCATCCGGCGCTGTGGGAGCTGATCCGCAAGTACGGCGGCGACGCGGACGTGCCGAGTCTGGATGCATTGCCCGGCCGGTTCGTGTACCGCGACTTCCCCGACTTCATCGACCGCTGGGTATGGAAGCAGGGCTTCCTGCGCGAAGCCGACGACTTCGAGCTGATCGGGGCGGCTGTCGCCGGGGAGCTGGCGCGGCAGCGGATCGTCTACGCGGAAACGTTCTACTCGCCCGCGGATGTCGCGAGACACGGTCTCTCGGTGGCCGGCGTATCGCTGGCGCTGCGTCGCGGACTCGCTTCGGTGCCGGAAGTTTCTGTGTCGCTCGTTACCGATCTCGTGCGTGACGTGGGGCCAGACCCGGCCATGCGGACCGTGGAGGAAGCAGCCGAGGTCGCCGGCGAGGCGGGCATCCTGGGCATCGGCATAGGTGGCTCCGAGCAGCTGTTCCCGCCCGAACCGTTCGCGCCGGTCTATGAGCGCGCTCGCGCCCTGGGCTTACGAACTACGGCGCACGCGGGTGAGGTCGCTGGGCCGGAGAGCGTTTGGGGCGTCGTGCGGACGCTGCACGTCGATCGAATCGACCACGGCATCCGCGCGGTGGAGGATCCTGCGCTCGTGGCCGAGCTGGCGTCTCGNNTCCGGCGGCTCTTCGATGCGGGCGTGCTGGTCAGCGTCAACACCGACGACCCGGCCATGTTCGGGCTGTCGATGGCGGGGGAGTACGAGGCGCTCGCCGGATCTCACGGGTTCACCGCGGCCGAGATCCGCACGCTCGTGTTGAACGCGGTGGATAGCAGCTGGCTGCCGTCCCTCCGGCAGGAAGCGCTGCGAGAACGCATCGTCGGGGACGCGGCCTGGGGCGAGTAGGGGATCGCGGCCCGGCCGTCCGGCTCGCGCGGCCCGTCGGGGCCCGCGGCCCGTCGGGGCCCGCCGCAGGGGTGGGCTACGGCTTGAAGACCGCCACGTAGACGGCGGACCCGTTTCGCGCGTCGCCCCACGTGTAGTACACGAGCCCGTCGCCGAACTCGGCGTTCTCGCGCAGACCCACGTCGTTGAAGTCGCCCGGCAGGTAGAACGTCGTGTTCGTAACCAGGCGTGGCGTCTGGAAGCTGGCCCCGCCGTCATACGAGAAGGCGTAGTAAGTCCGGATCACGCCCCGCCGGTCCATCGTGTGCCAGCCGAGAAAGATCTTGCCGTCGGCCGTCGCGATCGTGGGCTTGAAGCTGTCCGCACCGGATACGCCCACTCCGCGCCATGCCCAGGTGTCGCCGCCGTCTTTGCTGCTGCCAACGTGGATCGATCCACCCGCGGAGATCCGGTCGTTGACGGCCAGCCACAGGTCGCCGTCGTCGCTCACGTCAAACCCCGATTCGAGCCCGGGATTGAACGCGGGCCTGTCGGACGGCGCCAGGCTGAGGGCCCATACGGCCGGATCGGTAGTCAAGCCGTCGCTCAGGTGGATTCTTGCGGTCGCGAAACCGGCCCTCTGTATGTTGCCCGGGGTGTTCTGGACGAAGATGTCATTGACGTCCCAGGCGCGCATGTCGGTCTCGTAGAACGAGAGGTAGGCTGATCCGTCGCGGGCCAGCGCCAGGCGTTCGCCGAACGTCCAGGAATACGGCGCTCCGGTAAGGCGCACGGGGGCAACCTCGGAGTGAACCCACGTCCGTCCGTCGCGGGTCGCAAGCACGCTCATGCTCGTGGACAACGGCGTTGCCAGCCAGTTGTATGCGGCGTAGACAACGCCGAAGTTGGGGCTCAGCGGCGAGTTGTCGACGGCGATGATCGGCACGCACCCGATCCACGGCTTGGTGAAGTTCTGCACGTAGGGAGTCGACCAGCTCACGCCCAGGTCGTCGCTATACGTGATCGACAGCGCCATCCCTGCCGAGATCCACAGGCCGTTCGCGGCCCACAGCCGCGACGTCTCGCCGGTGGGCCCGGGCCCCCAGGCGACCGCGGCGTGGATGTCGACGCATCGGTCGCCCCACGGAGCCGTGGCTTGAGTCCATGTGACCCCACGGTCGCGGGAGATGCCGATTGCCGGGTGTCCGCAGATCGGCTTGGTCCAGAGGACGTTCTGGTATACCACGGCCACCAGGGTTGGATCGTATGGACTGTCCGCCACCATGGGTTCGGTCCCGAGCCCAAGACGAGTCTCCGAGACCAGGACGGGTTGCTGCAGTGGCGTCGCCGTCGGCGCCGGCGTCACGGTTGGCGNNGTCCATGACGGTCTGGCGGCGGCAGTGCGAGTGACCGGCAGAAGCGCCAGGCATCCCAGGGCGACCGCAATCACGGCCAGCGAACCGGCCGTCCCAACTACCCGCCCCCGAACCTGTGACTGCCCCCGCACGAAACCCCTCGATGGCTATCGACAATCGACGACGCAGACGCGTCACCGATGTCCGCGAGTGTCACATTTGCGCCCGGCTGCCCGGCTGTCCATAGCCCGAATGTGGGATGGGCGCAGGGCAGTCGGCAGTCCGACGAGAGATTCCGGCCCGGACGCGACGGCGTGGACCCCTTAGCGCCGGGGCGGTCGCCGCCGCGCGGGCGCGTCGCAGCCGCGGGCGGCCCGTTTCCGGTACCGCCCGCGGCTACTTAGCTACAGGATCTTGGAGAGGAAGGTCTTGGTGCGTTCCTGCGTCGGATGGGAGAACACCTGGTCGGGCGTTCCTTCCTCCACGACAGTGCCCTCGTCCATCATGACGACGCGGTTTGCCACTTCGCGGGCGAAGCCCATTTCGTGGCTGACCACGATCATCGTCATGCCCTCGCGGGCCAGCTCCTTCATCACTTCCAGAACCTCGCCGATCATCTCGGGGTCGAGAGCGGACGTGGGTTCGTCGAAGAGCATGAGGGCCGGCTTCATGGCAAGCGCGCGCGCGATCGCAATGCGCTGCTGCTGTCCGCCGGACAGCTGGTTCGGATACGCCTTTTCCTTCGCTGCGAGCCCCACACGTTCGAGAAGCGCGCGGCCGACAGCCACGGCCTCGTCATGGTCGACACCGCGGACCTGGATCGGCGCCTCGATGATGTTCTCGAGCGCGGTCATGTGCGGGAAGAGGTTGAAGCGCTGGAAGACCATTCCGATCTCCTGGCGCTGCCGGGCGATGTTCTTCTCCTTGTCCTCGACCAGCTTCTTGCCGTCGCCGGATTCGCGATAGCCGATCAGGTGGCCGTTGACGAAGATTCGCCCGCTCTGGATCTTCTCGAGGTGGTTCACGCAGCGGATGAACGTCGTCTTCCCTGAACCCGAAGGCCCGATGATGACGACGGTCTCCTGCCGCCTGACCTGCAGGCACACGTCCTTGAGGACATGCAGCCGGCCGAAATACTTGTTTACGTCGCGCGCGTCCACGACGACGTCGCCCTCAGGTCGAGGAACGCCGCCGATTGCGCCGAGGAGGTCGTGGGAGATCTGAACCGGGGTGGTCATCAGTGGCCTCCCAGAACTGCGATCTCTTCGCCGGCGTCCGATCGGCGACCTCCGAAGATTCGGTCGCGCCAACTCGGACCGCCGGATGAGGACGTCGTTCCCTTGGAGAATCGGCGTTCGATCCATGCCTGAGCGAAGCCCCAGATGGTCGTGAGGATGAGGTACCAGACGCAGCAGGCACCCATGAACTCGAACCATTGGTATGCCAGTCCGGCCTTGCTCGCGAACGTGTTGTACAGCTCATAGGTGCCGAGCACCATCAGGAGCGAGGTGTTCTTGAGCATGTTGTTGAACTCGTTCCCGAGCGGCGGCATGATCACGCGCGCCGCTTGCGGGAGGACGATCCGCCGCATCGTCTGCGCGTAGTTCATGCCGAGGGACTTGGCAGCTTCGTTCTGGCCGGGGTCGATCGAGAGGATGCCAGCCCTGACGATTTCCGCCATATAGGCGCCTTCGTTCACGCCGAGGATGATCGTGCCAGCCAGGACTTCCTGCGTCACTGTGAATCCGAAGAGTTCGATCGTGGGCCACGCAAGCAGGTGTGCGGACTGGATCCCGTAGAAGAGGAATGCCAACTGCACCAGGAGCGGCGTGCCGCGGAAGAACCAGATGTACAGGTTGGCAATGATCCGGAACAGCGGGAACTTCGCCATCTTTCCCAGTGCGGCGAAGATACCGAGGGTCACGCCGATCAGCTGGGCGATGATCGAGACGAATATCGTCAGGTACAGGCCGTTGATGATCGGACCATCCGGATGGATGATCGCGTTCAGGAAGATGTTCGGGTCGATGCTGACGCTCGCGCCGCGTGAGCTCGAGCAGCCGGCAACCGCCAATACGAGAAGCGGAAGGAACCCGGCGAGCACCGCCCGCCGGGTTCCGTATCGACGAAGTACGGAGAGGGTCATCTCCAGCGGAGGCTGCTAGGAGCCCGAAGTGCTGGTGACGGCGCCCGACTGAACGCCCCACTTCGTGAGGATCTTGAGGTATGTGCCGTCGTCGATCATCTGCTGAAGGGCAGCCTTGATGGCGTCACGAAGCCCGGTGTTGTTCTTGCCCACGCTGATGCCTTCGGCGCCGCGCTCGACGGTGATCGAGGGGATCATCTCGAACTTGCCGGCGCCGTTGACGACCTCGTAGCCCGCAACCGGCTCATCTGTGAAGTGAGCGACCACGGTGCCGGCTTGGAGCGCGAGGAGCGCCTGCGTGTCGGCCTTGAAGGTCTTCAGGGTGATCGGCTTCAGGCTCTTGGCGACGCACTGCTGGCTGAGGCCGTCGGCCGCCTTGTAGTCGCCGGTGCCGCTGATGTGCATGGCTTCAACGGTGCCGTCTTCGGCTGCGACAGCCTTCCCGCACAGGTCGTCGAGGGTCTTGATGTTGTCAGGGTTGCCCTTGAGGACAACGAACGACTGACCCGCGGCGAAGTAGGGGATCATGTCGACCTTGGTCTGGCGGTCGGCCGTGATTGTCTGTGCGGAGAAGATCGCGTCGCAGCTGCCGCCGGTGAGGGCGGGGATGATGCTGTCGAAGACGGTTGTCTTGACTGCGAGCGTCAGGCCCAAGCGCTTGGCGATCTCGGCAGCGAGGTCGAGGTCGGAGCCAACGGGGGTGTTGGAGGCGTCCATGTACTCCTGCGGCGGATACGAGGTATCCGAGCAGACGGTTAGCGCGCCGGCCTTGATCAGCTGATCAGCCGGCACCTTCGGCAGCGGGGCGACCGTCGGCGCGACGGATGCAACCGAGGCTGCGACGCTGGCCGCCGCGGTGGGCGTGGGGGCCGGGGTATCGGTCGGAGCGGGCGTGGGCGACGCCGCGCTCGACGTGCATGCACCAAATACCAGAGCGGCTGTCGCCAGCACTCCGGCAATACGAATACGAGAAGAAGCCACGTGTGTCCTCCTGTCCTCCGGGACCTCCCATGCAACGCGCCGTCCACCCGCAACGCGCCTATGGGTATCGGTCCTGGGAGCGTAGCCCGCCAGAAAGGCGCGCGCAAGATGTGCGCGACATCGTTGGTTGCGAAAAGGTTGCGGAATGCACTGTCCGGGACGGCCGAATTGGGAGCGCGCCGGGGTCGCGCGGGGCCGTCAAACGCCCCGAGTGGCGGTTCGCAACGGAGCGGCTATCCTGATCTCGATGCCACAACAGCTGCCGCGCCGACTACCGCTCGCAGAGCTTCACTGCCACCTCGGCAGCGCGGTCACGCCATCGATCATGTGGGGCATAGCGCACTCCCAGGGCATCAAGCTGCCCACCAAGGACTACTGGGAATTCCGCGACATGATCACGGCATCGCAGCGCCGCGGCCATTCGTTCGACGGTTACCTCGCGCTCTTCCACTGGACGGAGCTGATCCAGTCGTCCCCGCTGGCCATCGAGCGTTCCGTATACGAGGTTGTTTGCGGCGCATACCGGAAGAACAACGTCACCACGATGGAGTTGCGCTTCAACCCCATGAAGCGGAACCGCGGCGGCGAGCAGGATCTGGACCACATCATCGCCGCAGCCCTGCGGGGCATGGATCGGGCGATGCTCGAATACCCGATCCGGCCGGGCCTGATCTTCTGCCTGGACCGCGCGTTCCCGTTCGGCTTGAACGAGATCATCGCGGAGAAGGCGATCACCTGGCACGACCGTGGGGTCGTGGGCATCGACATCGCCGGCCCCGAATCCGAGAACTTCCGCGTCTCCGACTACCGGCGCCTGTTTCAACGGGCGCGTCAGCACGGCCTGGGGCTGACGGTTCACGCGGGCGAGTCGGGTCCCGTGGAGGAGGTGGCCGAGGTGATCCAGCAGCTCGAGCCCGATCGGATCGGCCACGGGGTGAAGGCGGCCTACGACCCTCGAACGATGGAGATGCTCCGCGACCGCGGCATCGTGCTGGAGATCTGCCCAACTTCGAACCTGCAGACCGGCGTGGTGTCCGGGTGGGAGGAGTTCCGCTGGATCTTCGACCAGTTCCGCCGCTACGACATCCGCTTCGCGATCAGCACGGACGGCCCCGAAATGCTGCGCACCTACATCCGCGACGAGCTTGCAAGCCTGAGCCGGCTCGGCATCCTCTCCCATGAGGAGCAGCTCCAGGCGGCGCAGACGTCGCTGCAGGCGTCGTTCGTTCCTCAGGTGAGCCAGGTGGCCGCGCCCGCGCTCGAACCGGCCACGCGCGAGGAAGTGGAGCGGGAAGAGGCGTAGTCCGCCGCGGGTCCTCGCCGCCGCGCCG
>PMBG01000034.1 GCA_003153755.1 Chloroflexota bacterium
TCCCAGTGGTCGGCCAGTTCCTCGAGCCCGAGCGCGAAGATCGACGGGTCGTCCGAGGGAAGGGGCACCGGCGGCCGAGCTTCCACCGGCGCAAGCTTCGGCCTTTCAGGATTGGCCTCCGCACGAGAGACTCGCCGGACGGCAGTTCGAGCGTTCGCGCCGTCCTTTCGCTTGGCGGGCATCTCGTTTCCTCCTTGCCGGCTAGCCGGTGCTCTGAAGGCCGGCCGCTACTCCGTTGACGGTCAACTGTACTAGGCGGCTGAAACGCTCCCGGTCCGGATCGTCCGGAGGCAGAGAGCGGAGTCTCGCCAGGAAGCGTACCTGGATGTGGGAGAGCGGATCGATGTACGGGCGCCGAAGTCTAATGGAACGGCTGACCAACGGTTCGGCCGAGAGGAGCTCGCTCCGGCCGGTCACCTTCGAAAGCTCGGCGATGGACAGTTCGTACTCCGCGATGATGCGGTCCCAGAGGCGCGGACCGTCGGCGCCGGCGGCGAGAGCGGCATACAACGCTGCCATCTGCGGTTCGGAGCGCGCGAGTATCAGTTCCGCGTTGTCCAGCACGCTCGCCAGAAACGGCCAGTCCCGATACAGCTCGGTGAGGTGCGCCACCGAACCCACGCCGTGCGCTTGCCTGTAGCCGGCGAGCGCCGATCCCAGCCCGTACCAGGCCGGCAGGCCGATTCGAATCTGCGACCAGGAGAACACCCAGGGGATGGCGCGCAGCGACTCGATGCCCGAAGCGGGCACCGATGGAACCGTCCCATCGCGCGCGGCCGGAGAAGACGGCGCCGCTCCGGCACTCGCACCTCGGCGTGCCGGCCGTGATCCGAGGGCCATCGTGGAGAGTTCGGCGAGCGGCGTGATGGACCGGAAGAATCGCTCGAAGCCCGGCTCGTCGTATACGAGCGATCGGTAAGCCGCGCGCGCGAGTTCGGCAAGCTCGTCCATCGCAGCCTCGCCGCGGCCGTCCACTTCGGCCACGCAATCGTCGTGGTCCATGGTGCTGGCGATCACAACGGCGCTTCCCACGAGTTCGAGGTGGTTCTGCGCGATCGCGAGGTTGGCGTAGTTGGCAGCGACAGTCTCGCCCTGCTCGGTCATCTTGAACCGGCCGTCGATCGAGCCCGGAGCCTGAGCCAGGATGGCACGTCCGGTTGGACCTCCGCCGCGCCCGATCGCCCCGCCGCGGCCGTGGAACAAAGTCAACTCCACGCCGTGGCCGCGGGCGACTGCCGCGAGCCGCGACTGAGCGCGGTACAGCATCCACACCGCCGCGAGAAAGCCGGACTCCTTGTTCGAATCCGAGTATCCGAGCATCACCTCCTGCCGGTTGCCGCGAGCCTCCAGGTGGCGGCGGTAGCGCGGATCCGTCAGGAGTTCCTCNNCCGCATCGCCGGACACGGCCGCGAGATCGAGCACGCGCAATACGTCATCGCTGCAGCGTGTGAAGCTGATCACGTAGCGGCGGCAGGCCTCTTCGCCGAAACGGCGCTGCACGGCCGCGATGGCGCGGAAGGTCGCGATCACCTCGGCCGCGGTCACTCCGGGCACGAGCTCGCGGTCGAGATCGCGGGCTTCGGCGCCGGCCGCACCACTCGGCGCGGAGCCGGCCGCACCACTCGGCGCGGAGCCGGCCGCACCACTCGGCGCGGAGCCGGCACTCGGCGCGGAGCCGGCACTCGGCGCGGAGCCGGCACTCGGCGCGGACTCGACGCCGGCCGCCGATAGGGCCGCCAGAGCCGCTGCGTGAACCTCGGAATGCTGACGAACTTCGAGCGACGCGAGGTGGAACCCGAACGTCTCCACCTGCCAGCGGAAGTCCTGGACCTCGCCCTGCGCTACGCGAGCCATGCCATCCGCGATCAGGCAGCGCTGTATCTCGTCCAGCTCCGAGACGAGCCGTTCCGGCGAGGGGTAGCGTCCCGCGATCGCACCCCCTTCCTCGGTCAGGTAGGCCCGCGTCCGCCGGAGCCTCTCGGCGATCGCCCCGAAGCGCCGCCTGTACGGTTCGTCGGGATAGCGGTGCGAAAGGTCGCGCATCGTGTCGGGCAGTTCCTCGGCGTCACGCGCCAGCCGTGTGTCGAGCACCGCCTGCATCTCCTCGCGCGGAATCTGCACGGCGATAGTTGAGAGCAAGCGGCGCGCAACCGCCTCATAGCCGCGCAACACATGATCGGCGTGGACGCGCGGCACCTGGCGCGTTAGTTCGGCGGTGACATTTGGATTGCCGTCGCGATCCCCCCCGATCCACGACCCCCAGCGCAGGAACGCCTCGACCCGCGGCGGTCTGACGCCGCCCTCCTCAGCGGCGATCACCGCAAGATCAGAGTCGCCCGCCGGCTCGGCCGATCCGACGTCCGAAGCGGCGGTGCCGGATGTCCCGGCGAGAGCCGCGTCGAACGCCCGATACACGCGCGGAACCACTCTGAACAGAGTCTCGTCGAAGAACGTCAGCGCGGTTCGGACCTCGTCGAGGGGACTCGGAGCGGTTCTGCGGATCACGGACGATCGCCACAGGATCGTGATCTCCTCACGCAGCCTCCGGCGCACGTCGGCGGTGTCCGCCGGGCCAAGACGCGGGTCATCGAGTTGCTCCACGAGGTTGTAGCAGCGGCGGAGCGCCGTAAGCATCGTGCGTCGCCGGGCTTCGGTTGGGTGAGCCGTCAGGACGGGCGTGATCCGGATCCGCGACAGCAGCGCGGCCGACCGATCGGCGGTCCAGCCCCGCTCTCGAAGCCAGTCTACGGCCGCCTCGGCCGTTCCCTCGGCCGGCCCGGAACTCGAGAACCGTCCCTCTCGCAGCCGCCGGACCACCTCCCGCTCCTCGGCCAGGTTGACGAGCTGGAAGTAGAGCGTGAAGGCCGCCGCCAGTGCCTCAGCCTGCGCCACGTCGAGGGTGTCGAGTTCTGCCGCTAGATCCCGACCGGCCTCGGCATCGCCGGATTCGTGGAACGCGATGGAGCGCAGCCGGCATCGCTCGACGAGTTCCAGCAATTCGTGGCCACCCTGCTCCGCGATGACATGGCCGAGCAGCGCGCCCAGCAACTTGACCTCGCGCGCGAGCGTGCCGTGGTCGCGAGTCGATGGGTCGCCGTCGTGTCGGGAGTCCAGCTTGCCCGTGTTGGTATCGACCATGCCGCGAGCATAACCCGGCTCGCCCTCCACGGACGTACGGACGCCACACGAGGAGCGCTTCGGGCAACACAAACCTCACCGGCGCCCGCCGATGGACGCGCAGACCGAGACTGGAGACGCGCGCGCGACGACCCCGGCGGCGGTAGTATTCGGCGCCATGGAGATACAGACTAATCTCCCCGCCGCGCCTGCGGGATCGGGTCCGCTGACCGTCCTATACGACAGCGATTGCGGCGTCTGCACGGAGACGATCCGACGCCTCCGCCGATGGGATCGCGAAGACCGGTTCGAGTTCATGCCGCTGCGGCTTGCGTCCTCCTCCGGACGCCCGGCGCTCATGGAACTCGCCGCCCTGGGACACCTGGGTGACGCGATCCACGTCATCGACGAGTCCACCGGCCGAGTCGTCACCGGCGGCCACGCCGCCCTCGCCATCCTGGACGCATTGCCCGGCGGGTGGCTGCTCCGCCCATGGGCCGCGCTGCCGCCCACGGCGATGGCCGCCGATGTCGTGTATCGCGTCGCGGCCCGCCATCGAGATCGGCTCACGTGGCTGATGGGCCTGCGCGACGAGGTCCGCTGCCCGATCGCCCACTCCGGTCAGGCCGCGGTGGAAGACCCGGGTTTGAACGGGCGGTAGCCGCCGCTCCCCGTTCGGAACCCGTATGGGTAGGTCAGGTCGGGCCGTTTGGCATCCGCCGGAACGACCAAGCACGGTATCGGCCGGCCCGGTTCCTCCTGTAGCGTCCGCGTCATGGTCAGCGTCCCCGCCAACCTGACACCATTACGCCTCGTTCAGCCCGCAGCCGTTGATGTAGCGGCCGCGCTGCCGCTGCTCACCCAGCGTGCCGGCAGCTGGCTGGGCACTCCCGTCGACTCCCCCGAGCCGGAGCGGCGTCGTTTCCTTACAGATCTGCGACTCCCAATACGCGACCACTCACCCCTGGTTACGTTCAAGAAAGCCGCGTTCGTGGATCTTGGCCGCGTGCTGGAAACGCCCACCGGCTGCGAGATAGAGATCGGCTGGCGCTCGTCGTCGCTTGCGCCGCTCTTTCCGGTGTTTGCGGGCAAGCTCCTGGTGACCAGCACCGAGCTGCGCCTGGAGGGCTACTACGCCCCGCCGGGCGGCGAGTTCGGCCTCGCGCTCGATCGGGCGTTTCTCGGCATCGCCGCTCGCGGAACGGCNNGCCGTGCCGGGTGACCTACCGGGCTCCAGCAGCGATTAGGGCTTATTCCTTATCGTATTCGAATCATCCCGCTATAGATTCGGGTCCTTACGCGGAGTAAGGTTGGACAGTTGCGCAAGCTGCTCGCATGAACCGCTGTGTAACGGAAGGAGACCCTTGGTGCCAGAGAATTCCGCCATCGAGGGGGTCTTGCGCGCACTGGTCGAAGCCATGGAGGCCCGCGAGGCCGCCGAGCCGGACCTGCCGGAGTGGGAAGCCAACGCGCGACTTCGCGCGGCCGAAGTGGACCTTCTGAAGCTGTACCGGGACTCCGGTCGCTCGTCGGCCCACATGGTGGCCATCGACATCGCCGACGATTCCGACTCGTTCGACCACATCGCCGTGGAAGTCGCCTGATCGACTGACGCGCCCGCGCGCTCAGGGGAAACCCTACATACGCTGTAGTTGCCTTTCGCCGCGTCCGATACCTTGCTCGGTTGGCATACCGTGTAATGGAGCCTGCCGTGCTGACAAAGGCGACGGCGAACCCCGACGCCAAGACCGTTCATAGAGACCACCGCCTACGGGCGGTATACCGTCGCGAGCTGCAGGAAAGCGTCCGCTTCTCGGCCCTCGTCATTGCGGCCGGCATTGCCGTGTCCGCCGTGTACTACCTGCTGACCGAGCCGGACAACGGACTGCTGTACGCGGCGGTCAACTTCCCACTCGTCGCAGCTGGGCTCACTGCCGCCGCCATCGTCCGCCGCAAGGGCCGGCGCTATGTGGTCCCGCTGGGCATGGCAACGGGCCTCCTGCCGGCCGCCGCGACCGCACTGTCGATCGTGCTTATCGGCCATCTGCAGTTGATAGCCATCGCGACCTCGGGCTTCGTCGCAATTGCCTTCGCAATCTTCATCCCCCTGCAACGCCGGGACCATCTGGTGTGGCTGGTCCTGGTGAATGCGGTCTTCTTCGGGATCACGTCCCCCACGCTGGCCTCGAGCACGAACCCCAGCCAGCCGTCCGCCCTCGTCTTCTCGGCCGTGCTGGCCACCGTTCTGAGCATCGGCGCCAATGAGGTTCAACTCCGCCGTCGCCGCGAAATGGACCGCCAGCTCCTGGCGGTTCGCGGTCTGTACTCGCGCATGAAGGAGCACGAGATCGATCTGCGGCGCCAGGACGAGTTCCTGTTCATGCAGCAGGAGACGCTGGTGGTGCAGCAGGCGGAGCTCCTTCGCCTCAATGAGGAGCTCGAGAACATCGCCCGCCTCGACCCGCTCACCGGTCTGGGCAACCGTCTGCGCCTGAACGAGGATCTGGCCCAGGTCGCCGCACGCATCGAGCGAAGCGGCGGCGCGGTCGGGCTACTGCTGATGGACCTCGACCGGTTCAAGAGACTGAACGACTGCTCCGGCCACCTCGCCGGGGACGCTGCCCTGCGCGGGGTCGCCGACGTGCTGCGCAAGACCAGCCGACTCGGCGACGGTCTTTACCGGTACGGCGGCGAGGAGTTCCTGGTAATCCTCCACGACTGCGATGCCTCGGTGCTGCGGATGGCCGGCCAGCGCTATATCACCGCCATGGAGGCGGCGGGCATGCCGCACCCGGACAACCCGCCCTATGGGGTCGTGACGGCCAGCGCCGGAGCCACGGAGCTGTCCAGACTCAACTGCACGGACATCGACGCGGCTCTCCACGACTCGGACGAGGCGCTCTACCTGGCAAAGGCGAACGGCCGCAACCGTCTCGAGATCCAGCTGCCCTCGGACCCGGCGGACGTGGTGCCGCTCGACCAGCAGCGGGCCGCGAGCTAGCCCTAGCCGGCCTGGGTAGAGGCGCTACCGGTCTGCAGGTCGAACCCCTCGAGCGAGCCGCCGTCGACGATCATCCACAATCTCCCCACGGCCGAGAAGAGCCGGGCCGGGTCGTTTCCGGACGGACGCTCCGCCAGATTGAACGCAGCGCCGAAGGTGAGCCCGCTGGTCGGCTCGAATCGCTGGAGAGTCCCCTCGTTGTAGGTCCAGAAGCCGCCGTTCAGTGCCAGCACCGACCTCGCGTACGTGATGCCGCCACCGGACCCGCCATCGGGAGTCAGGACGACCATCGTCGTCTTTCCGGTGGACACCCCATCCGTCCCGCTCATCATCCAGCACTGCCCAAGGACGAATATCGGGCCGTAGGTGACCTGAGCCGGCAAGGTCGACGAACCCACCACCTCGCCTGTGACCGAGGCGACGTCCGAGATCGTGGCTCCGCCGGCGTCGATGGTGTATGCCCACAGGCCTGCGCAGCCCCTTCGAGGCTCCGCGCTCAGCTTCCACGGCATCCAGTCGAGCAAGACACCGTTTGCTCCATCGAGGCGCTCGATCTTGCCGGCCGTGGCCACCCAGACTCCGTCCGAGTCCGCATCGATCAGATATGTGCCCTTCATCGTGTTGGTCACGCTGCCGGTGCCCGGGTCGAGCCGGTATGTGGTGGCCTGAGCCCAGCATGTCGGACCGCACGCGCCGTCCCCGGACCATGTCGAGATCCAGAGCCCATCACTCACTACGGCCCGGCGCATGCCGTTCGCGAAGGCGGGTCCTCCGTAGACCTTGAGCACGCGCCCCGACTGAGGGTCTACCGACACCCCGCCCGACGGACCTATCAGGTAGATCGTCTTTCCGTCGTCCGGCTGAGCGTTCCGGTCCGCGATCTTGACCACCAGCGGAAGCGGAACCACAGTCTGCACGTGAGCCAACTCCGGCGGCGCCGTGATCTCCGGCGTCGGCGTGGCGCTGGGATGCGCGATCGGTGACGATGGCGGGGTGGGCGTGGGCGTGGGTCCCGTAGACGTCGCCAGCGCGAACACGGCAATCAGCAGTCCGGCAAGTCCGACGGCGATCGCACCCGCAACGTTGGCCATCATCCGCGGGCTGCGCGGTGCCGCCTCCTCGTTGACCGGTGTGAAGCCGGCTTCGTACCGATACTCGACGTACAGATCGTCGCGCTCGGCCGGACGCGGCCGGGCCGGGGCGGTCGACTTCACCCGAGAATCGGGCGACCACGCGGTGGGGGCCTGTGCCGCCGGACCGTGTGAGTACCGGTCCCAGTCGCTCCCGGCAGCGTCGCCTCTCAGCTCGCCGCGGCCGTCGGACCCACCGGAACCACCGGTGTTCATCCTCTGGCCTCCCTGGACGCGCGAGCCGGCTCGGTGTCCCTCAGATTGTCCGGGCAGCTGCGCCGATGCATGTTGCCTCCACAGTGACCACGCGGCGTTCGAGACGGGCCGGGCCAGCAATAGAGTCGCACGAGTTGACGAGTCCCGCCACGCGAATCNNGATCGGCCGCGGCAACGATCCGCTCTACGGAACCCACGTCGCCGAAGTTGTATACGCCACGCGCGGCAAAGCCGGCGCAGAAGTGGAAGTGCGCCTGCAGGAAGCCCTCGGCGGACATACCGGCCGGCAGGATCAACACGAGCCGGAACAATGCCGGCGCGCCGACCACGAGGAGGAGCCCCAGTATCGCAACCCCGACAACGAGACCGATCCAGCCGACCAAACGCCGCCGGGCGATCTCGGCCGGGCCGATGTTGCAGAAGCCGGGCTCATACGTTGTGATGTTGAGTGGATTCAAGTCCTGTACTGTCGACATCGAGATACCTCTTTCGACGATCATCGTAGCCCCGGTGCGCCAGGATGCCGTCCACGGATCGGGCGGACGCACCAGATGCCACCCGAACCCCTGGTGCGGTAGAGTGACCTCGGTCCTTGCCGAGGACCTATCAGCTCAGCCCCAGCACGGGACGGCACTCCCGTTACGCCGTTCCGATTCGCGGATACGTCGGGGGTCCTTTCAGCGGACCTTACCGGTACGTTCGGGGAAGACCCGGCGTGCCAGGGCGGGTCGATCATTGCCGCAGCAGCCGGTCATATGGCTTCGCGGCCTCGCGACCTGCCGCACCGGAGGACATGTCTCGTGGTTTTCAATCGCAAGCAGCCGAACAACGACGAGTCCCGCTCAGACGCCCAGTCGGAGCTTGTCGAGAGCCTGCTCCGCGCCGATGAGCTGGAGCGGAAGCGGCTTCTTCTCATCGCCCTTCAGACGGGTCAGTTGAAGAAGAGCGAAGCCGGCGATCTTCTGCGGCTGGTCGAGCGCCTCGAGTCCGTGTCGGGACGCTGACGGGACAACCCGAGCGATCCGGCGGAGAGCCTCTACGAGACCTGGGCCGTCAGCCTGTCGAACAGCCCCCTGAACCGGCCCCTTATCCCCTCTGTGGACGCGCCCGAGCGCCTGCCGCTGGCCGAGTCGGACCCTGAGATCAGCCGATCCGCGAGGAGATCGATGTCCCCCACCACCTTGGACGTGGGGAAACGCTCCACCGCGGACTTCCCTTCGTCCGCGGCTCGCACGAAGAGCATTCCGGCCGACCTGACGCGGGCGATGTCCGGAATTCCCACGACTCGCTGAACGTCGGCTGCGGCAACGCCGCTATTCGATCGATTGATCACGACCGACAGGCGGTTGCGGATGTCCAGCTCGATCGCGACCTCGCGGAACTGGACGGCGGCGCGGATGCACGGGACGTCCGGCGTGACGGGGATGAGGATTCTGTCCGCCTGCTCGAACAGCGCCTGGTTGAGGGGTCCGTAGTCCGGGTGCATGTCGAGGATCACCCAGTCGAAGTTCTCCCGGGCGCCGATGATGGCGTTGGCGACACGTTTCGGCTCGAGGATTTCCGTATGGAGGGGAGAAGACGCAAGCACCAGGATGCTCAGGCCGCTGCTGTGAACGGCGGATATCTCCCCGACCGTCTCCTCCGTCCCGGTCTTGGCGGCGTCGCGCCATGCGCTCGAGAGCGTGCGCGGATGCTCCAGCCCCAGCGATGGAGCGACGTGGCCCGTGATCGTGTCGCAGTCCACGAGCAGGACGCGCTGCTTCTTGTTGATCTGCAGCGACGCGCCGAGATTGATGGAGATCGTCGTCTTGCCCACGCCACCCTTGGGGTTGAAGACGATGATGATCTTGCCGAGCTTCTTCCCCACCATCTCGGCCTGGGGCGCCCCGATCCGAGAATCCGCGGGCGGCTCACTCGCGTCGGGGGCGGAGCCAGCCTCCGGCTCCGCGGCTGCGGGTACGTTCTCGACGCGGATCAGCATCGCCTCCACGCGCCAGCGCAACGACTCCGGCGAATACGGGCGTGTGAAGTACTCGTCCTTGACGTAGCCGCGACCTCCCAGACCCATCCGGCCGAGAGCACGCGGTGGCATCAACAGGAGCGCCGGAATCTCGCGACCGGCCTCGTGGAGCATCCCGTACATCTCGAGGGTGGCATCGAAGTCGTTCTCGCCGTCCAGGATCGCCACGCCCACGTCATTGCGCGTCGACAGAAGCGCGGCCATTTCCGCCGGGCTCTGGACGGAGAAGGCCTCGTAGCCGGCCTCGGCCAGGTGTTCGTGGACGGCGTTGAACTCGGGGGCCGGCAAAGCAATGGCGACGGTTGACCGTGGCAAGAGTACGAAGCCTCCCTGCGACGCGGAAGCGGTACCCCGAGTTTATCCGATCGAGGGCACCCTACGACGGCTTACGGTGCGCCGGATAGGACGAATTGCCTATCTACGGCCATCCGATCGGCGGAAGATGTTGACGGTTGGCACAACTCGCCGGTCCGGATCGCGCGGGGACGCTCGCCTCGCCGGCACCGGCCCGTACGTTTGGCCGGGCCACACCGAACGCGATGGATGGACGTAGGAGCCTCCCGATGGGCTAAGCTGGCGTCATCGGTCCGGCCTTCGGCGGCATACCCCGCTGAACAGGCGGGTGAGGTTCAGGTTCTCGTGCCAGGTGCACTGCCAGCCACAATCCCCGATGTCGCGGCCGCGGCCGGCGCCTCGACGCACGACGTCGCTCTCGTCGTGGCCGCGGACCCGCGAGTCGCACCCAAACTGCGCCACCGAATCCTCGAAGCGATCGAATCGTGCCGATACCGGCCGTTCGAGGCGGTCCAGGCGAAGCTCGGCCGGCCGCTACGCATCGCCACGATTCTCAAGGACTACCAGCAGGAGAATCCGGAACAGAACCGTTTCTACCATCCGGTTGCGGGTGCGATCTTCCGATCCTGCGAGGCAATGGCCGCCGAGATCGTGCCGTCTTCGATGGTCGCCGACGACCAGTGCGATCTGCTGGAGCTTCCGCCGGAACTAACGAGCGGCAATTGCGACGCGGCCTTCATCGTGGGCGGCCAGATATCCGCGCCAATGCTCGAGCGCCTGGCGGCCGTGGTCCCGACGGTCGTCCTGGTAGACGGATACTCGGATGGAAGCGTCCTGGACTCGGTGGTGTCCGACGGGGTGACCGGCGCTCGGGCGGCCGTGGATCACCTGGTTTCGGTGGGGCATCGCGAGATCGCACTAATCGGTACGGAGCCCACGTGCTTCCCGAGCATGCTGGACCGCCGTCGGGGATATGCGGAGGCGATCGCGGCTCACCGACTGCCGGCACATTTCGTCGACACGAGCTATGTGCTGACGAGCGCGGTGGCGGTGCTGGGCGTCGCATACCTTCGGACGCACTCCGAGGTCACGGCCGTCCTGGGTGCCAACGACGTCACGGCGATCTCGCTCATGCAGGCGGCTCGTGACCACGGATTCAGATTCCCGTCGGACCTGTCGGTCGTGGGCTTCGACGACATCGATCTGGCCGGCCTCTCCATGCCGGCGCTGACGACCGTCGCCATCGACAGGACGTTCATGGGTCGCGCCGGGGTCGCCCTGATGGCGCATCGACTCGACGTTCCCGATGCCGAGGTCCTGAAGGCGGTCGTGGTCCCGCGCCTGGTGGAGCGTGAGACCGTCGCCCCGCCCCGCGCTCGTCAGGTTGGGATGCCAGAATAGGCGCCACCTAAGGACAGAGCCCGTGCCGGCCGACAGAAGGGACCCGCGTGAACGACCTCGAACGCTTCTTCAACGACAATAAGGGCGGCAAGATCCACAAGTGGAAGCACTATTTCGAGGCGTACGACCGGCACTTCGCCCGCTTTCGCGGCACGGACGTCCACGTTGTGGAGATCGGCGTGGCGCACGGCGGATCGCTTCATATGTGGCGGGAGTACTTCGGCAAGAAGTCCCACATNNGTCACGTTCAAGACGCTCTTCCCGCACATCAGCCCGGACGGCGTGTACCTGTGCGAGGACCTGCACACGTCCTACTGGGCCGATTTCGGCGGCGGCTACAAGCGCGAAGGCACCTTCATCGAGCTCGGCAAGGGACTGATCGACGAGATCAACGCCTGGCACTCACGCGAAGCGGCGCTGGCCGTGACCGACTTCACGCGATCGGCCCACAGCCTCCACTTCTACGACAGCATCCTGGTGATCGAGAAGCGGAAGGTGGAGCCGCCCGTGAGCCTGGCGACCGGCGTGGACACGGTGGAATGGTCCGATCTGCCGGCGCCGTGGCCGCTCAACGCCACCCAGCTGCGGGTGCATCCGGTGAAGCGCCTCGCGCGCAAGATGCCCGGCTACAAGGGTGTGGCCCGCACGTTCCGAAGGCTCCGCCCCAGGCGGTCCTAGCCCGTCGGGCCCGACGCAGGCGGCGCGTCCGGCGCGGCCGAGGGGCCTGCTCGCCGGTAGCCCAACCGGATACCCCCGGTACGGCCGCGCGAGGCGTAGGATGCCCTTCTGTTGAGGAAGCGCGACATGCCTTCGACCTCGTTCGCTCGCCGCCTTTCGCGAGTAGCGGCCGTCGTGTTGCTCGCGGTGTCCGTGGCGGCGTGCGTCCCGCTCTGGCCGGACTTCATGGGCTCGGCGGCTACGCCCATCGCCACCGAGATGGCCACGCCCATCCCGACGCCCTCGCCAACGCCCATACCGACGCTCGTGCCCACACCCTTCACTACCCTGGGCGCGTTCAAGGCCGCCATCGCGAGGAGCGACTTCCAGGCGCAGGGCACCGTGTCCGGCGAGGTCAAGGTGAACCTGTTCCTCGGCTCCACCTCCGGCCCCATCACCGGGACGTTCCGGGTCAAAGGCAGAGACAGCGACGTCTCGATCGGCTTCAAGATCCTGGGCACGGAGGCCAGGTACGACAACATCGTGGTGGGCGGCTCTTCCTACTCGCGAACTAACGGCGGCGGGTGGACCAGGGGGCAGGCGTCCGGCAGCACGCTGCAAGGCTTCGTCGCCAGCGCGCTCTTCTTCACCGACCAGGGCGTGGAGTCCAAGTTCGGCAAGCAGCTTCACAACCTGAAGATCGCGAACGTGTCGGGCCTCGAACCCTCGGACTTCGGCATCTCGATCGGTTCCGATGCCGGCAACCTCACGATCGTCAGCCTGTCCTTCTGGGCGCAGGATGACGGGACCCCCGCCGGCCTGAGCATGTCGGCCACGCTCGACCAGAAGATCCTGGGCACGACATTCCACGAGACCGTGACGCTCGATATCGCCATCGACTCGTTGAGCGGTGTGACGATCACGGCGCCGGTGGTCTAGGGTCGGCGCAGGAAGGCCCTACTTCCGCGCCAGGAACTCCGCAAGGGGCACGAACGCCGCGGGCCATACATAGCCGCTCTCGCCCTTCTCGAGGATCCCCACTCCGTCGATCGCCGCGTTCTCGATTGGTCCGTAGACGTGCGGGAAGACCGGCGAGGTCTCCAGATGCGAGGTGCCGCCGTCCGACGCGGGCGCCGCCGCCTCATACCTGGTGGGCGACTTCAGCCTGTCCGGATCGATCTCCAGGAGAAGCAGATTGCCGCTCACGCCGGCGTAGTAGTCGTTCGCCACGGGCAGCACGGACGCCGCCGGCGAGCAATGTACGAACCCATCCGCCGCGAAGCCCGAAGGTAGATACTGCTGCCCGTCGCTGAGGGCGCGATATTCCGCCTCGGTGACGATGTGATAGATCATGTGCCCGTCCCCTTTCATGCGCCCATTCTGCCTGGCCCGCGCGCTACCCGAGGCCCCGATGCCCGCTCCTCTCGGCAAGACGCCCACGAAGAAGATGCCGAAGATCGATGTCCTCGGCACGGACGACTCGCCGTCTACGCGCGCGGCGGTGCGCTTCTTTCGAGAGCGGCGGATCGTGGTCCGCTACGTGGACCTGCGCAAGCGGCCCATCGACGCGGCCGAGCTTCGCGGCTTCATGGACCGACTCGGCGCGGGCGGGCTGCTCGAGCAGGCGTCGCCGGGTGCGGACGGCGGGCCGGGTGCCGGCGCCGCGCCGGACCGCGGCAGCGTCCTGGCCATGGTTCGGGCCGATCCGGCCCTGCTCCGGCTCCCGCTGGTGCGCCACGGCGAGTACCTGACCGCCGGCCCGGCCGAGGCGACGTGGACCGAGTGGCTGGCGCGGGGGAAACGCGGATAGCGGCGGCGTGAGCGCTCAGCCCGCGGCTTCATGACATATTCAAATCCCCGTAGCGCGCGGCAGGATGGTCGTGTCCGCGCGGACCGAATTGGCGGCTGAGGGCTGGCTGTGAGGGCGGAATCCGGCGACGCGAGGTCAATTCGGCCAGGATTCGGGCCTCTGATCGAGTCCGGAGACTCATCTGGATTGCCAAATGGGCGGTAGAAGCGGCGAGTTCCTGTCGGCCGCTACCCCGATTTGAATCTGGCAAGATCGCCCCTGGTGGCGCGGCCGGGCCAGGCGATCACGTAGTCGTCGACGCCTCACAGCGCTCCCGCGCCCTCGCAGGCTTCCGGGCCGCCGGTCGCCAGGTCTCTCAGGGCTTCATCTGCTTGAGCCGCGCATCGGCCTCTTTGCGGGCGGTCCGTCCCAATGCAAGGATCGCGACGCC
>PMBG01000058.1 GCA_003153755.1 Chloroflexota bacterium
TGCTGCTTCCTTCCGGACCTGACACGCTTCACGAGCCACCGCTGCGCGGGACCCGGCCCTCAACGTCACCTGAAGTGGCGGCCTTCGAGAACAAGGACCTATGGAGGGAATTCAGCCCTGCTGGAGCGGATTGCAGGTTACAGGGCACCGCTAGTTCCCCGCCTAGCACGGCGCAGGGATCATAGCAGCCTGCGCCCTCGGCCCTAAATCGCCCGGCAACCCTATGCCCGAACGCTAAGCCCACCGATAGTTCTTTCGTGCGGTTTCCCCGTGCCGGCGCCCGTACGTTGCACTCACGGCAGCGAAGCAAGTGGCGGGAGTTGGTCATGGCCGCTATCACCGGAGCTACCCTCCAGGAACAGATCCAGAAGGCGATCACGGCGCACGGCGTCTTCAAGGTGCGAGTGGGGCAGATGGTTGAAGCCGGCACCGCTGAGATGACGCCGCAGGTGGCGGCCGCCGACAATCAGTGTCCCCTGGGGCAGTGGCTGTACGGCGGCCTCGACGCCTCGGCGAGGTCGAGCCCGCAGTACCAGAGCGTGAAGGAATTGCACGCCACGTTCCACCAGGCCGCCGGCGACGTGGTCGCCCTTTCGGCCGCCCGCAAGCGGACCGAGGCCATGGCCGCCCTGGAGATGGGCTCCACGTTCAAGCAGAGCTCGAGCAAGCTCGTGATAGCGCTCAGCAACTGGGCGGACGCGGCGAAATAGCCGCCCCGGGCTATTCAAAGGGAGTGGCGGAGAGGGAGGGATTTGAACCCTCGATGACTTGCGCCATACCGCATTTCCAGTGCGGCGCCCTAGGCCACTAGGCGACCTCTCCGCGGAGAACGACCCGCCGATGCGGGTGTCGGCCCGCTCCAAGCGGGTCCGTTGCCGGCGTCCGGACCGGCGGCGCCCGCGCCAGCGGGCTCTAGCTCGAGATTAGTGGCGGAGAGGGTGGGATTCGAACCCACGGTGCTCGCGCACACCGCTTTTCGAGAGCGGCACCNNTCAACCACTCGGACACCTCTCCGCGCGAGAGAATAGCAGAGCCTGAAGATAAGACGGTCCGTCCATTCGTGTGGGCGATTCGGGGGCCTCCGGAGTGGGAGGTGCTCGCCCGCGTGAGTCGGCCGTTCTACCCCTGCAAGAGCGTCAGCCCAGAGCCGGCTTGAGCCTTTCGGACGAGCGCAGCTGCTCGACGGGTCCGGCGGCGGCGAAGAGTTCTTCGGCCTCCTCACAACGGATGCCGCTCACGACTTTGACCTTGCGCGGCAGCCTGCCATCCTGCGCGAGCTGAACCACACTGCCGGCGGCACCGTCCACGTGGTTGGCCACGGCATAGACGAGCGCCTCGACATCGCTCGCGAGCAGAGCGCCGACGCACATCGGGCATGGCTCCCGCGTCACGAAGATCGTGGCGTCGGCCAGACGCTCCGATCCGAGCTTGCGGCTGGCCTCTCGCAGAGCGACCACGACGGCGTGAGCCGTTGGGTCGTTGGTCTCCTGGACGCTGTCGTGAGCCCTGGCCACCATTGCGTCGTTGACCACCGCCACGGCGCCGATCGGAGCAATGCCCTGATCCAGCGCCAGCTGGGCCTCGGCGAGCGCTTCTCCCATGAACAGTTCGTAGTTCATGACGCGATCATACAGGCCCGGGCTTGCGGGTCGGGGCGCCAGTCGGCGGGTTCTGGCCCCGGACCGCGTGCGCTACCACCGACATATCCTCGTCACCGTGCTCGGCCAGCAGCCCATCCTCGATCGCGGCGGTCAATTCGGCAGCGGGCAGGCTCAGGTCCAGCTCCATCGCGAGTTCGAGTGCTATCCCCAGGTCCTTGCGGTGCAGCGACAGCTTGAACCCGAGCGGATACACGTCGTCGATCATGCGGCCGGCGCGGTTCGCGAGGACCCAGCTCTGGGCCGCGCCGCCGGAGAGAGCCTCAACGAGTCGATGGGGATCCAGACCGGCCTTCATGCCCAGAACGAGTCCCTCTGCCACTCCCAGGTAGGCGCCGCTGATGATCACCTGGTTGACGGCCTTGGCCGACTGGCCGCTCCCCAACTCGCCGAGGTGCGTGATGGTCTTGCCCATCGCCTCGAGAACCGGCCGCGCACGGTGCACGTCCGCGTCCGCCCCTCCGGCGAAGATTGTGAGAGTCCCGAGGCGCGCTCCTTCCGAACCTCCCGAGACCGGGGCGTCGACCATGGCCACGCCCTTGTCCGCGAGCCGCCGGCCGAACTCGCGCGTGGCCGCGGGGGAAATCGTGGAGCAGTCGATGACAAGGGTGCCGCGGGCAGCGCCATCGGAAATGCCTCCCGGCCCGAACAGAACGGCCTCGACGTCCGGCGTATCCGAGACGCAGATGACGATGATGTCCGACCTTGCGGCGGCCTCGGACGGCGAGGCGGCCTCACGCGCCCCCAGTCCCACCAGGGCGGCGGCGCGACCAGGCGTGCGATTCCACACCGTCAACGAAGCACCGGCCCGCTGGAGATTGGCGGCCATCGCCGCCCCCATGGTGCCCAATCCTACGAACCCAACGCGCTCCATGGCGCTCCTTCTCGCTGAGACCACTCGCCGCACTCCACGAGGATAGCCCCGGTGGCTGATGGCCGGCGTGCGGTGCGGGGCACGGGCGACGCCGCCTTGCCCGCGCCCGATCGAAGGCGAAACCTCACAATATGGTCATGAGGGAGATGCCCGCCTGGACCGCCGGAATTGCCCGCCGACTGGGATCGGCCGCCGCTCGCGCCCGCCACCGGTCCTGGCCGAGTGCCGCCGTGGGCGCCTTCGCGCTGTTCGTCATCGTTGCGGTCATCGCGTCCGACGGCGCGCCTTCGCCGATCGCCGGCTGGAGTCACGCGGGGCCAACCCCGTCAGGCGCCGTGGCTAGCCACTCGCCCGGCATCTCGCACGCCACCGCGGCGATTCCGTTACCAACGGAAACCGCCCGCCCGAACGCCGCCACGGAAGCGCCGCTCGCCGCCGACGTCCACCCGTCGTCGTCGGCGACCGCCGCCAATTGCCTCGCCTTGGACAACGTCGCGTGCCCGCCGCCTTCGTCGCCCTCGCCGTTCCCGTCCATGGTGGCTGCCGGAACCCCGTTCACCACGCGCGTGCCCATATTCGAGTACCACCGCGTCAAGCCCGACGAGGGCGAGACCGGGTTCGCCGCGGATCTGATCACGACGCCGGAGACATTCCGCGCGCAGATGGACGCGATGGCGGCGGCAGGGTGGACGACCATCACGTTGGGCCAGCTCGGCGACGACCTTCGTCTGGGCATCCGGCCGGCGACGAACACGTTCGTTGTCACATTCGACGACGGCTACGAGGACGGCTATCTGAATGCGTTTCCAATCCTGCGATCCAAGGGCTTCGTTGCCACCTTCTTCGTGATCGCGAGCAGGATCGGGAGTCCCGGGAACCTGACCACGGAGGAGCTGCGTGAGCTCGTGGCGGCCGGCGACGAAATCGGCAACCACAGCTGGAGTCACACGAGCCTGGAGGCCAAGACCCCACAGGAGCTCGTCGGCGAAACGATCGGCGCTTCCTCGGTCATCGCCGCGGACACGGGCGTGTGGCCTAAGTCCTATTCCTATCCGATGGGGCTCCGGGACTCGGCGGTCATGGACGCGGTCGCCATCACTCCGGGGATCGAAATCGCGGTCGTCCAGGAGGAGACCCGCGCCCAGAGCTGGCGGACCAGGCTGCAGTTACCGCGAATCCGCGTCGGCCCCAGCACGTATCCTCTTGAACTCGTCGACAGAGCCAACAGGTACCAGTCATGAAGATTCCGGGTCGAGCCCGACGGGGCGCCGCCGAACAACCAGTCGAAGCTCGCACGGGCCGGAGTGCCCGGCCCGGCAAGCGGACACGCCGATTCCTCGGGCTGATGGTGGTGGTGGGGGCGGTAGCGGCATTCACCCGTCCCGGCAGAAGCATCTCGCGGATCATTGCGCGCCGGCTCGACGCGCGGGTCGAGGGTTTTGCCGAGCCCGAGAGCGCCACCTACGCGCACGTGATCGCGCCGGCGCTGCGCCGCTTCTACGGTGGAGTGGCCAACGATGCCGCGGCCGAGATTCAGGCTCGCGGCCGGCAACGCCGCCCCACGATCGTCGACGTCGGCTGCGGTACCGGAGAGTTGGTCGTTGCGATCTCGAGGAAACTCCGCGACGCGCGGATCGTTGGGATCGACACTTCGGCGGACATGCTGCTTTGGGCCGGCCGCCACGAGACCACCGACGGTCGCGTACGGTTCGTGGCCGCGGATGTCGCTCGTCTCCCCTTCCCCGACGAATCGGTCGACCTGATCGTGTCCACGCTCAGCCTGCACCACTGGCCGGACCCGGCCGCCGCGTTTGCCGAAGTGGCGCGAGTGTTGAGCCCCGGCGGGGTGGCCCTCGTCTACGACCTTCGGCTCCTCGCTCTCGACTCGAAGGAGATGGCCAAAGCGGCCGAGGGCGCCGGTCTGGACCCGTCGGACATCGTGCGCGAGCCCGTACGAGGCGGACTGCTCTCGAGGCTCTTCGTCCGCTTTCGCCTCGAAGGCGCATTCGGCGACGGCGACTTCTACGACTGAGCCCGGCCCAATCGGGGGGTTGTACACGGCTGGGGCCGGTCACAGAATGCCTGAGAGATGGCAAATGAAGGTAAGCCCGGCGGGCTCCGAGCGCACGGTAGACCGGTTCCGCCCCGCAGGCCGGAGTTCTGCAGGAACGCGCCTGCGGCCCACTGATGAACCCAAATGGCCCCAGGCCCAAATCGACCGACCCGCTGACCCTGATGTTCGACGGCTCCGTCGTCGTCATGCTCGTGATCGATCCGTCGAACGGGGACATCGTCCGCGCCAACCCGGCCGCTTGCTCCTTCTACGGCTTCGGGGAATCGAGGCTCGCGGGCCGGTCCATCTTCGAGATCAACGCCGACCCCGTCGAGTTGACCAGGGCCGCCATGACCGAGGCAGCGAGCGGCGCCCGCAACTATTTCGAAGTCCGGCACCGGCTGGCATCGGGCGACATACGAGATGTCGAGGTGGCCACGAGCCGGGTCGAGATCGATGGGCGCGCACTGATCTACTCCACGGTTCGAGATGTCACCGACCGTCAGGCCGCCGAGACACGGGTCGCGCGTCTTGGCGGCCTGACGCGCGGACTTGCCGCAGCCGCGAGTGAGCTTCTCCGGGCGAACAGTGAGCAGGAGATCTTCGACCGCATCGCCCGCGCAGCTGTCGAGATCGGAGGGTTGAAGCTCGCCTGGGTGGGTGTCGCCGAACCCGGAACGCGGACGGTCCGCCTGATCTCGGTCTTCGGCGACGACAGCGGCTATCTGCGAGAAATCGGGGTGCTGGAGACCGGCGTCTTGCCAGCGGCATTGGCCACGACGATGGCGCTCAAGACGGGCGCGCCCTCGGCCAACAACGACCTCGCGGCCGACCAGTCGCATCCCTTCCGCGCCGCGGCCGTCCGACACGGGATCAGTAGCGTCGCCGCGATCCCGATCCTCGCAGGACATCTCGTAGTGGGAATCATGCAGTGCTACGCGGCGGAGCCGGGCTTCTTCGGTGAGGAGGAGCTGGCCATCCTCTCGCAGTTCACCGCGGGCGCGTCGGCTCGCGTCGCGGCCATCGATCGGACGCATGACCACCATCAGGCCCAGGACGACATCGTCGCCAGCGAAGAACGGTATCGCAGCGTCTTCCACACGGCCCCGGTCGGCATCATCGTCGTCCGCAACGGCGAGGTAGAGGTCAACGACACGCTCCTTGCCTTGTTCGGGTATCCGAACCGCAAGTCGATCGAAGAAGCCGGCCTCATGTCGATCGTCCTTCCGGAAGCTCGTCCCCAGATCGAGGCCATGCACCGTCCTCCCGCGGAGCTCGGCGACGCCCCGACCCTCCTGCAAACAACGGGCGTGCGCCGCGACGGATCCTCGTTCCCGATCCTCGTGGAGGGTGCGCGTATCGAGGTGGACGGGGCCGCCGGCGCGATCGTGTTCATCACGGATCTCAGCGCGATGGAGGCCGCCGAGAACGTGGGGCAGATGGCCCGCGCCAGATACCAGATGCTCGTCAAGAGCGCGCCCCTCGCCGTCATCTCGATGGACGACGACTACACCGTCCGGTCGTGGAACCCCGCAGCCGAGCATATCTTCGGGTGGTCGGCCGCCGAAGCCCTGGGTCGCCCCTTCCCGGGTGGCATCTCCGCCCGTGGCCGCAAGGAGCTCGAGCGCCTCCAAAGGCACGGCGGTGCCGGACAACCCGCCTACGAGACAAGCAGGAAGCGGCGCGATGGATCGGCGCTCGACCTCCGTTTCTGGAGCAACCCGATCCACGACGTCGATGGCCGACCCGCCGGATTCCTGGTACTCGCAGAAGACGTGACGCGCGAACAGCATCTGGCACAGGAGCGCGCGCGTCTGGCGACCGCAATCGATCAGACCGCCGACTCGGTCGTGGTCGCCGATTCGAAGGCCCACATCCTGTACGTGAACCCGGCGTTCGAACGCGTCACCGGCTACACCCGGGATGAAGTGCTGGGCAAGAACCCCAGGATCCTCCAGTCCGGGACGATGCCGCGATCGTTCTACGACGACATGTGGGCGGTCCTCTCGGCCGGACGCACTTGGGTCGGCGAGTTCGCCAACCGCCGCAAGGATGGGAGCATCTTCCCGGAAGAAGCCACGATCAGCCCGATCAGCGATGAGAAGGGCTACGTCACCGGGTATGTCGCAGTAGGACGCGACCTGACTGTGCAGCGCCAGGCGGACGCGGCGCGCCGGGAGAGCGAAAAGGGCTACCGGTCGCTCTTCGACAACATGCATGAAGGCGTGGCTTACTGCGAGATGACCTACGTGGACGGACAGCCGGACGACTTCACATACCTCGACGTGAACCGGGCCTTCAGTGAGCAGACCGGCCTCGACGACGTGATCGGCAAGAGGGTGTCGGAGGTAGTCCCGGGCATCCGCGAGAGCGATCCCGAGCTCTTGGAGGCGTACGGCCGCGTAGCTGCCGGTGGGCGATCGGAGCATTTCGAAAACCACGTTCCCCCGCTCGACATGTGGCTCGCCGTGTCGGTCTACTGCCCCGAGCCCGGCCGTTTCATCGCGGTCTTCGACGTCATAACCGAGCGCGTCAAGGCGGAACACGCCCTGAGGGCCGCCAACACGCTGCTCGAACGGACCGAGGCGATTGCCCATGTAGGCAGCTGGCGACTGGACGTCTCCTCGGGCTCCGTCTCCTGGTCGGCCGAGATGTACCGGATCTTCGGGCTCGATCCGTCCGAGCCCGCGCTCACGGCGACGGAAATTCTCGCGCGGGCCATCCACCCCGACGATCGCCACATCATGGCCGCCGCGCAAGGGGCATTCGGCATTGGCGAGGTGCGGCCGCTGGATCTGCGGATCGTCCTCCCCGGCGGAGAAGTCCGGGTCGTGCACATGGACGGCGAGGTCCAGAACGACGATCAGGGTCGCCCCGTCGCGCTCTTCGGATTCGCCCAGGATGTGACCGCGAGCAGGCACTCCTAGGAGGAACTCCGCGACGGCCGGGCACTCGTCCATGCGGAAGTCGACGGGAGATCCTCGACCGACGTCTGGGCGGGATCGCCGCATCGTCGCACGGACTGCGTGGTGCGGCCGGGAAACGGCCGACCGTCGTGCCTACGGCGTTTGAAGACGGGCGACAGTACCCGCGCACTAGGGGATCGCCCTGAGCCGGGCGGCTAACACGGCTCTTGTGCGCTTCCGCCGCCGTGGCCGTTCACCCGGCAACGACATTGAGGCCCGGCGGGGCGCGGCGCACATCACCCGTTCTGCGTACCCGGTTCCCCCGGGCTACACCGACTACCGCTGAGTGAGCCCGACCCGCCGTGGGACTCCAATTGATGCCAAACGGTGGGACCTGCTTGCCGAAAGAGGGATCCGCCATGCGACTGTCGATACGTACCAAGCTTCTGGGCAGTGCTGGATTGCTGCTCATGTTCTGCGCCGCGATCGGCGGCATGTCCTACATGAGCCTGGCCAACGCCGACTCGAACGCAGCGTCGATGAACACAAAGACGGTCGTGCCGCTGAGCCAGATGGGCACCGTCTACGCGGACATCAATGAAGTCCGCGCCCTCGTCAACAAGCACCTCCTCGAGCCGGACGCGACCAAGAAGGCCGCCATCGTGCAGTCCATCACGGCCGACGAAACGGCAATAGACACGGACCTGGCCCTCGTCCAGCCGACGCTGTTGACTGACACCGGCAAGGCCACGTTCGCCCAGATCACGAGTGGCCTTGCCGCCTTCAGAAAGGTCCAGGCCGATGTCCTGGCGCTTTCGACCGCGGGCAACACGACCGCCGCGTACGCGAAGATCACCACCGACCTGCTGCCGGCCTTCACGGCCGTCGAGACGCCCATTAAGCAGCTGTTCGACCAGAAGACATCCCTCGCGCAGACCCAGTACGACTCGGTCCAGTCATCAGTGAGCACGGGCCAGATGATGATCCTGGGGCTCCTGTTCCTGGCGCTGCTACTCGGACTGCTCGTCGCGTTCTTCCTGGCGCGTAGCATCACCAACGGCGTGAAGTCGGTCCAGGCAACCCTGACCTCCATGGCCGACAACTGCGCCAAGTACCTCGAGGAGGGATTGGGCGCGCTGGCCAGCAACGACCTCACCGTGGAGGTGCACCCGGCCACCAAGCCGATCGAAAAGTTCGGCTCCGACGAGATCGGCGCCACCGCCGCGGTGACGAACAAGATGCTCAGCCAGCTTAAGGCCACGATCGAGTCCTACGAAAAGGCCCGCAGTGGGCTCGCGACCACGGTCGGCGAAGTGAAGCTCGCGGCCGACGCCGTGGCTCGCACCAGCTCCGAAGTGAACGCCGCGGCCACCCAGTCGGGTACCGCTTCCACGCAGATCGCCGCCACGATCAACCAGGTCGCGTCCGGCGCCGCCGAACAGGCCCAGGCCGCAACCTCCACCTCCAACGCGGTCAGCGATCTCAACGTGATCATCGGCCAGGTGGGTTCCGGCGCAGGCGAAATCACGTCTCGAGTGGAAGCCGCCTCCGCGGCCCTCATCGAGATGGCGGGAGCGATCAGCAGCGCCGCCGCCGCAAGCGACGAAGTCAACGGCGTGGCCGCGGGCGCCGCCTCCGCCGCCGATCACGG
>PMBG01000121.1 GCA_003153755.1 Chloroflexota bacterium
ATGGCCAAGCACCACTTCGACGTGCCTCGGACGATCGCACGCGTCAACAACCCCAAGAATGAGCACCTCTTCAAACATCTCGGCGTGGACGAGATCGTTTCGCCGACGCGCATGATCCTTGGCTCGATCGAGGCCGACATCCCGGTGCACGAGCTCCTTCACCTCGCGGTCCTCGGCGGCGGCGAACTCGAGCTCGTCGAGGCTCAGCTGCGCGAGGGATCCCCGGCGGTCGGCCAGCTCGCCGGCGCGCTGGAACTGCCGGACGGCTGCTCGATCTTCGCCCTGATCCGCTCGGAGAAGGCGATCTCGGTCCGCTCGGACACCGAGCTGCGCATGGGCGACAAGGTCATCGGCATCGGCCGGACCGAGTGTGAGGGCGAGCTCCACCGGATCCTGCTGGGCGAAGAGGCCAGCGACCTGAACTAGGTCGGCTCCGCCGCGGTTTCCGCCCGGGCCTCGGGCGCCACATCGATCACGCCGCCGAGGTCGATCGCATCCTCGGGCAGCCCGCGCGCGAACGCCAGGAGCAGCAACACGATTCCGACCACCGACAAGGCAAGGAACAGCTCTCCCAGGCGCTGCACCGAGTCGATGTAAAAGCTGGGCGCCAGGAGACCGATCTGCAGGGCCGCTGCGACCGCGTAGCCCCAGGCATCGGCGACGATCAGGGCGGCCGTACCGGCGGTGATGAGCGGCCAGAAGCCTTCCGGTCCTTCGCCCGCCCGGTACGCGGATAGCCCGGACCACGCCAGCACGCTCAGCATCAGCAGGCCGAGCGGACTCACCGTCTGTATAAGCACTTGCGCCCGGTCGCCCCACTCGTCCTGAAAGGCCCACGGCGCCACCTGCCGTGAGTTGTACCAGTCGATCGCGTTCGACGCCTGCGAGAAGCATATGAGCGCGGTTCCGACGAGCGCGACGAGGATCAGCGGGATCGGCCAGGTTGTGGAGGTCTCGCGGCGCCGCCCGAGGTACAGGGCGACGATGGCCGGGCCGGCGATTTCGGCCACCTGGACCAGGACATGGAACGGCCACAGGCCATCCGGGCCCGGCCATTGGGGACCCAGGAATGCGGTGACGCCCAGGACGAGCGCGTAGGCGACGCCCACCGTGGACCAGACCATGACGCCGACGGTCACTCCCCGAGCGGACCGCCATGCGGTCGGGCACCCCAGAAGAACGGCCGCAGGAAGCATCGCCCACGCGATGTAACTCGCGAGCATGAGCAGCAATACGATCGACAGTTGGCCGTTTACGTTGATCAGGAAGACCGCCGTCCGGAGACCGGCGAGGACCACGAACGGCCACACGATCAACGGGACCCGCCGAACGAATTCGGCCACGGCCTGAGACCCGGAGTTGGGGCTGGCTTCGGTCGGCTCGGTCACGATCCCCTCAAGTCGAGCTTCGGCGGGCGCACTTCGGCCCGCCGCTCACCCGATGATAGAGGCTAGAGCACCTGCCAGAGCAGGATTACGCCCACGATCGAGACCACGGCTCCCACGTACCAGAGGCGCGGCGGCTTGTGGCCTTCGAGCCAGAACGCGAAGGGCACGGCGATCATCGGCGCCAGGGCGGCGACCGATTGGACCACGGCTCCCGAGTAGCTCTGCTGGGCCCATACCGTGCAGGTGACGCCGAGGATCGGGCCGGTCAGGGCGTTGAGCCCGCCCCAGAAGAGCGGTCTGCCGGTCAGCTTGCCGCCTTCGGAGCTGAGAAGCGCCTTTTCGGTGCCGTCGGCCGACGTGAAGCCCCACTTGCGACGCCACACATACCGGGCGATCAGGAGGATCGCGATGGCAACAAGGACACCGCCGACAAGCCGGAACGACGCTACGGTGATGATGTCCGGGAGCGCGTGGGTAGTCTTCTTGATGAAGACCTGGCCGTGGCGCGTGGCCGCGAGCGAGATGCCCTGGCCGACGGCGGCCACGAGCGCGAGGGCCACGCCCACAAGGACAATCCGGCGACCCTTCTCCTTGAGCCCCGACTTGAGGATGTAGGGAAGCAGGCCGATCGCGATGCCCACGAGGATGATGCCGCAGTAGGCGAGTTGTTCGGTGGTGAGCTTGTCCTCGGAGTAGTAGTAGGTCGCGACGACCACGAGGACGATCGCGGCCACGGACTCCTCGATCAGCGAGGCGAGCGGCGCGCCGAGCCGCGGAAGCGCGGCGAGGAAGGCGAGGCCGCCGATCCCGAAGCCGATGGCGCCGGCGAGTAGGAACACGTCGCCCTGGGTCTTGAGCCCCGGACCGAATGCGATCGCCCAGCCGCCCAGAACCGCGACCGCGATCGACAGCCGGACCACGTTGGCACGGACGAAGCCCATCAGCTTCGTCGCTCGACTGGCGATTGGCGGCGTGACGCCGAAGAAGAAGGCTGTGAGTACCGCTGCGATCATCCAGGACTCCCGTGCTGGCCGCCGAAGTGCGCCCGACTCGAATGGTCAGGTGCTACACGATAAATATCGGCCTGAGCCTGGGAGTCTACATGCGTGGCCGCGCCGCTCCCCGCGCCACGGGGCCCGAATGAGTGTGCCGGGGGTCACGCCCCGGCCCGTTCCGAAGTACCCGGGTCGGCCCGGGACTCCTCGCCCGTCAGGCGGCGACTGCGGCCACAGCACCGCGTTCCACGCCCGTCCACCGCAGCGCGAGCGCGGCGATCAGCACGAGCGTACCGACTTCGACCACCGTGAAGAAGACGTAGTACGAGGCGGGCGTCCCCACGAAGAGCGAAGCGATCTGGACCACGATCATGAAGGCCGCCGACGCCACGTTGGCCCATCGGCTCAGCGTATGCCCCAAGACGCGCGTCAGCAGGATCATGGCCATCGGGATCTCCATGAGAACCGACGAGGCGAGAAGGAACTCGGGCGTGATCTGGACGGTTCCACCCGACGCGTGCCCGGCCATCACGTCCCGCAGGACGGCCGGATCGAAGAGCGACAGGACGTCGCAATACAGGTAGTTGAGCACCATGAATATCCAGAGCGCCGGCAGGGCGATCCGCATGTCCTTCATTTGACCGTTCTTTCGGTGACTTTCGGTCCGGCTCAGCGGGGGCCCTTGCCGATAGGGACGCCCCATACCTTGGCGATCCGCGTGCCGTTGTCGATCACACTGAGGATGATCATCAGGGTCACTGAGATGCTTCCGGGGGCGATCCAGGGCGCCGCACCCAGCTTCTCGAAGAAGGCGGTGTTGAAGAACTGGCCGGAGGCCAGGAGCCCGATGTAGATCGCGCCGGTGACGACGGCGAGGGCGGTGATCGCGAGCGCGGTCCACGGACTCCAGGTCCCGCGGGCGAGCATCACGAACTCGGCAACGATCCAGACGACCGCGACCAGGACGATGATCGGCGCCCAGAATGACCAGAGATCTGGGCTCAAGATCGGGATGACGTGGCCGGATGCGTCGCTGAACGGCGACACGGAGCGCTGGACGAAGAAGAAGGCGATCCCGATGATGCCGCCCACGATGGCCTCTACGGCGTCGTTGGCGCGGAACGGCCGCAGCGAAGTGCCCGTCGGGAGGCGATCGGGCGTCCATGAGCCGGCCGCGACCCCCAACGCTTCCGCCACCTCGCGGCGAGCTTCGGCGGAGCGGTCGACGACGGCGAACCCGACGGTTGTCCAGAAGGCCGCGAACAGCCCGACCATCAGCGCCCCCACCGAAGCGGTGATGAGCGCGGTAAGGAGCGACGCGCCGCCTGCGACCCAGACCGCGAGGACGAGAGCCCACGCACCGGGCACGAAGAGAGCGCAGATTGCCCCGAGCGTTCGGAGGTAGAGGTGATAGACGTTTGGCCCGATCAGGTAGCGCGGCGGGCCGGAGTACTCGTCGGCGAGCTTCATCGGATCGCCGAGCTCGGTCAGGACGGCGGTTTCGGCCGCCTCTCGGTGCTCGCCCTTTGCGAGCCGTGCGTCGAGCGCGTCGCCGATGGACGCCCGCAGTTCGCGCTCGATGTCCCCGCGCGATTTCTCCGGCACCCATCGGAGAGTGGCCGCAACGTAGCGGTCGGTAAGTGTTGTCATTCGGGGTCTCCTTCGGGGGTCTCGAGCCGGCGCAGGGCGCCGCCGAGCGTCTCCCATTCGGTCTGCAGTTCACGCGCCATCGCGATCCCCTCGGCGCTCGTTCGGTAGAACTTGCGCGGCCGGGCTTCGGTTGTGTCCCACTCGCTCACGAGCAGACCCTGGGCCTCGAGGCGCCGCAGCAGCGGATACAGCGTGTTCGCCTCTACTGGCACGCCCGCGGCCGCCAGCGCGTCGAGCAGCCCGTAGCCGTAGCCGGGCTTCTTCAACGCGAGCAGGCAGGCGAGCACGACCGTTCCGCGTCGGAGTTCTTGCCGGTGTGTTGCCAGGAATTCGATGTCACCCATGCCCGACACTATAGTGTGTGTCACACAGCATTGTCAAGGACATGATAAAGGCGGACGGAGAAGCTCCATCCGCCTGATGCCGAGAGGAACAGACTCGGGGCCCCTACCCCGCCACTTGTTCGGCCTTTCGAAGCCGGATGCACTCGTCCACGCGCGTGATCCGGTGGGCTCGCTGATCGGCTGCCGAGAAATGGCTCTCGACCGCGCTCATCGGCACCAGCTCCGGCCGGTCCACCGTGTACGTCCGCCCACCGTGGACGAGCTCGGCCGATTCGGCGGCGAGCACGTTTCGGACCCAATTGGCCTGAGTGCCGTATGGGAGCGCCACGATCTGGCAGCGCCGGACCTTCCTGCTGGCGCTGCCGGCGGCCGGGCGCTGCTGAACCGCACGCCGTGACCCGGCTGGTGGACCAACGGGCGTTGGCCGGTTAACAGATTGCAACACTCTTGACAATGGGATTGTCAAGGTTCTATGTTGCGCCTCGTCAAATGTGGTCGGTCAGGCGAGGCCGTGGGGGCCTCGCGAAGTTGCACCCGACCCCAGGAGGTGCAATATGACAATCGTGCGTCGCGCCGGCTTCGGCGACCTTTCCTCGTTCCGCCAGGCAATGGAGCGGCTGTTCGACGAGAGCTTCGGCGGTCCTTCGTGGCAGAGCGGCGATGACCATCTCGTGCCTCTCGACGTCTACACGAACGACACCGAAGTGATCGTTGACGCCATCCTCCCCGGCGTAAGGCCCGAGGAAGTGGACATCACGGTCGAGGGGAACACGCTCTCGATCAAGGGCGACACCAGCTCCAAGATCCCGGCTCGCGAAGGACTCCTGTTGCAGGAGATCCGCCGGGGGCGCTTCGTCCGGACGCTGACTCTGCCGGCGGGCGTCGAGCCGGAAAAGGCTACCGCCACATTCGAGGACGGCATTCTGACGCTCCGTATTCCCAAGGCCGAGGTGGTCAAGCCCAAGCAGATCAAGATCGCGACGAGCCACGGCCAGTCATACACCATCCCGCTCGAGGACAAGTAGGCGGCCGTGTCCGATCGGAAATTCCAGCAGGATCCAACGCGCCCCTGCTTCGTGATCAGCGTGGCGGCTGGCCTGGTGCAGGCCCATCCGCGCACGCTGCGGATCTACGAAGACGAGGGCTTGCTGGCCCCTGCACGCACCCCGACGAACATCCGCCTCTACTCGGAGAACGACATTCGCC
Source organism: Chloroflexota bacterium (assembly GCA_003153755.1). Lineage (GTDB taxonomy): Bacteria > Chloroflexota > Limnocylindria > Limnocylindrales > CSP1-4 > Fen-1039. The sequence goes on from PMBG01000121.1 coordinate 5,584, forward strand.
GGATCCTCTGGATCAGGAGGCTAACCCAGGAACGGGGAGTCAACCTGGCCGGGGTCAAGCTTCTCTTTGAACTCGAGGAGAGACTCGGGACACGGATCCTGGAGGCGCTCTTCGACGACGACCAGGCTCGTGAAGCGGGGGCGGCGGCGGCCGCGCGTAACTCGCAATCGAGTACTTCCCCCGAGATACCAACGCACCGGGCGGCCGAAGCCTCCAATGGAGACGGCTACGGCGGCGCGGAGGCGAACGAAACCGCCGGCCAAACCGACATTCCGGCTCAGCCGGCGGCGCGATCCATCACCCGTATAGTGGCCACACGAGTGGCTACCCCTCGATCAGGAGACTCCCAATGAGTGACCGGCCGGCCGAAAAGGACGACGAACAGCAAGTAGACGAGAGCGACCGGTCCTCGAAGGGCACGCAGCCTCTTCCAGTGGAGATCCCCCATCCGGCTCAGGATCCGGAGCAGGATGCGGCGCCGGATGAGCACGTCCGCCACGCGGGCCCGCGCGAGCTCCCCCTGGTGGCCCTGCGCGAGACCGTCATCTTCCCGGAGATGATCGTGCCGCTTCAGGTTGGACGCGAGAAGAGCGTCGCTGCCCTGAACGCCGCCGTTGCCTCGAACGGGCCCATCGCCCTGGTCACCCAGCGCCAGGCCGAGCGTGAGGAGATCAACGATCCGTCGGAGCTCTACACGGTCGGGACGCTTGCTCGAATCGCCCAGGTCGTGCAGCTCCAGGACGGAACCGTCCGCGCGATCGTGCAAGGACAGGGCCGCTTGAAGGTCCACAGCTTCGTCGGGACGAGCCCCTACATCACCGTGATCGCCGAGGAGATGGAGGACGTCACGCCCGAGGGAATCGAAGTCCAGGCCCTCATGCGCACCGTCCAGGCTCAGATCGAGCAGTACGTGGCCAACGGCGCCCCGGTGCCGCCGGAGGCGGCCGTCGCCGCGCGCAACATCAGCGATCCGGGCCTTCTGGCGGACATGGTCGCCTACAGCCCGGACCTCTCCACGGAGCAGCGCATGGAGCTGCTCGAGACCACGGACGTGGTGGAGCGGCTGAAGATCGTCTCCAACTTCCTGGGCCGCCAGATCGAGATCCTGGAGCTAAAGGGCAAGATCCAGTCCGAAGTCAAGTCCGAGATGGACAAGACCCAGCG
>PMBG01000099.1 GCA_003153755.1 Chloroflexota bacterium
TCAGGTGCGCGCGCCTCTCGTGCTCGAGTCAAGCTCGCTTGGCTTTTCGCCTTGGCCCGGGCCAGGCTCGCCTGGCACGCCGCCGGCCCGCGGCGTTCCGAATTCCGCGCCGGTCAGTCGGGCCGATGCCGAATGCTCGCGCCCTAGAACGTGCCCCACTCGTCTGGGCCGAGCTCGCCGATCCCGAATAGAGCGAGGCAGGGCTCAAGGCCCTCGATCGTGACCGGCACCAGATCGCGGCGCCAGGACTCCGGCGTGCAGCGGACACGGATCTCGGTCACGAGCTTGCCCTCCACGACGATGCGCTCATCGCAGATCGTCCGGTAACCGAGCTTCTCCGAGACGCGCGACGATCTGCCGTTGCCCTCGAGGTAGCCGGATTCCGCGGCCGCCGCCCCCAGACCGTCGAAGGCGAGAGCCAGTATCGCGGCGCGGGCCTCCGTGCCGAGGCCACGGCCCTGGTACGCGCGCCCGAGCCAGCTGCCAGACTTGACCACGCGCCGGACTCCGAAGTCCTGGGCCAGGACCTGCTGGATACCGATGGCGCGGCCGTTCTCGAGAACGGCGAGTCCAAGCGACCACTTTGCCGGATTCCAGCTCCCGCGCTCCCGCCACCAATGCTGCAGGAACTGCCTTTCGAAGGCGGGTGATGGGAGCTTGTGCCAGGGCACGAAAAAGACCATCTGGTCGTCGTCCACGATGCCGGCCCGAGCGACCTCCATTAGCTGGAGGAGGTCGCCTTCCGTGGGCAAGCGCAGCTCGAGGTTGGGCGTTCGAACGCGGAGATCAAAGAGCGGCCATTGGTGTGCGGACATGGCCGTAGGTTAGCGGGTGTACGGGCTCCAGGGGCGCCGCAACATCGCGTGCCGCCCACTCGACGTGGCGTTTCTGCGGGATACGCGTGCGGGTGGTGGTAAGTGGAAGTGCGGGCGACGGCTGCCGCAAGGTTGCCCGGGGCTGCGTTGTTAGTCGTTTGTGGCTAAGCCGACCGACTGCTGGCGACCCAAAGGCCTGTCTCTGGCGGCATTTGCCCACGCGACCGGTAGGCGAGGGCCGCACTTCCACTTAACACCACCGGGGGGCGTATCTCGCAGAATCCGAGACCCGGCCGGACGGAGCGGCAGCCTCGGCGCCGAATCGGCGGTCGGGCGGCCCGGCACCGTCGCTGCGCGGCTGGGACGGCCGGCGGCCCGGCGGTCCCAGCCCGATTGGCCTGGCGCCGTCAGGCTGTCTTGCGCTTGCGAGCCGCGGCGGTCTCGGGCCTCTTGATCGGTGTGGGTTCGACGTCCGCGGCGGATGCTGCCGGCGCCACGGTGCCGCCGGGTCCGCCGGCCGTGGCTGAGATGCTTGCGGGTTCCGCAGGCGCCGCGCGGCCCGCCTTGGCAGCGTTGAGACTCGCCTCCAGGGCCGCCATGAGGTCTGTGACTTTCGCCGTGGGCGCCGGAGCAGGCTCGGCAGTTTCGGCACCGGCGGCCTTCGCCTCGATGATCGACATCACGGCCTGGCGGTACTCGTCACGGTATTCGGCCGGATCGAACTCGCGGGTCATCGTCTCGATCAGCTGCGAGGCCATCAGCCGTTCGGCGGGCTTGATCTCCACCTCATCCTCGGGGAGCGTGAGGTCGGCCGACGAGCGGATCTCGTCGGGCCAGTGAAGCGTGGAGAGGAGCATCGTCGAGGCGAACGGATCCAGCGAGGCGAGCTGCTCGCGATCCTTCAGCACGATCTTGGCGATGGCGCGGAGCCCCTTCTCGGCGAGCGTCTGCTTGAGCAGGTAGAACGCTTTGCGCGCGATGGGCTCGGGCTCCAGGTAGTAGGCCTGCTTGATGAATCGCGTGGACTCGCTGGCGGCATCGACCGGCACGAACTGCTCGATCTCGATGGACCGCACGGTCTTGAGCGGGACGGAGGCGAGGTCGTCGTCCGTGACCACCACATACTGGTTGGGAGCGATTTCGTAGCCGCGAACCGTGTCCGAACGCTCGATGAAGGCGTCGTCGGTGGGGCAGTACGTCTTCATCTGGATCCGACCGTGGCATTCGGCGTGGAGCATGTTGAAGCTCACGCCCTTCGACTCCGTGGCCAGGTACAGCTTCACAGGAATCGTCACGAGGCCAAATTGGATGGCCCCTTTCCACATCGAACGCGCCATGGACGGCAACCTCGCAGCGGGACCCTTCTCGGTGGGCCCGAACCGTGAGGATAGCGCTACGAGTCCGGCTGTCCAGGGGCCGAGATCGCTGTCCCGCTGGACGCCGGCCCGTCCGAGAGCTTCCGAGTAGGTCCTTGACGGCCCCCGCGGCTGTCATAAATTGTTCGCATGGGCACAAGACCAGCGATCGCTCTCGCCGCATTCGCCGTCGGCGTTGCTCGGTCTGCTCGGCGTTGCGGCCCTTCACCTCGCAGATGCGGCCCCATTCGGATCGGCTGTCGTGATCGGCGCGGTCGTGGCCGCGGTGGCGGGTGAGCAGCGTGCGGCGACCGCGTTCCCGGCGTTGCTGCTGGGCCTGCTCTGCTCGTATCCGGTCGCTCTCGCGATCGGTGTGATCGCGTTCCTGGGCGATGCGTGGCAGATCGCAGTCGGACTGCTCATCGTTCTGGCAACCGCGGGCTTCTTCGGCCTCCTCGCCATCGGTCGAATCGCTCGGGCCTTGCCGCATCCGGCCTGACCTGCACTGGCCCGTGCCGGATCAGTGCCGCCGCAGTTCCGTTTCCGCTTCCACGAGCCGTGCCAGGATGCCATCCCGGAGCCTGTCCAGGCCGGCGTGCACGTCGCGGGCGCTCGTCCCTATGGACGTAAGCGTCTGTTTGAGTGCCCGTATTGTCTCCAGCTGCTCGCGCACGCCCTTGAGCGCCTCTGCGATCGCCGCCGCGTCCACCTCCACGTCGTGGTCGCGGAGCGTTTGCAGCGCCAGCAGCCGCGCCAGACGTACGGCGGCCTCGAGAGTGGCCGCTTCCGGCGCGGCCGGATCCACGACGCAGTACACGTCCCCCGCCCGAACGTCGAACGGGGCGATCCCCGCGGGGGCATGGGCGGGCGTGAACACGACTAGCGCGATTGCGGCGTCGCGGTTGGCCTTTGCCTCACGGAGCTCGTCGCGCATGCCCCGGCCGGACACGTAGCGGTCCTTGCACTCGACAACGACGCGCAGTTCCGCCCCTGAAGCCACCTCGGGGTTGAGCATCAGGACGAAGTCGCCCTTCTTGGAGCTCATGGTGGCGCCCGTTTCTGTACCGGTGCGCTCAAGGATGTCTCCGGAGCCGCGGGCAAGCTCGCCCAGAAGCCCCTCGATGAGACCCTCGAAATCGACCCCCTTGGCCGAACCCCTGGCGCGCTCCGATGCCCGGGCGGCCCCCGCGGCTTCCAGCGCGGCCAACCGCTCGTTGAGCTTTGCGAAGCCATCCGCCATCTCGGAGCGGAACTGATGGAGTGGCGAGCCCATGCGCGTTGGATCCAGCATCGTGGCCAGCCGCGACGCGTCGCCGTCGAAGTACGTGCCCAGCAGGACCTTCATGCGTCCGATGGCGCTGTCCCGCTTGGCTTCGTCGAACAGGTCGTCCACGAAGCCGCGCAGCTGTCCCTTGTCGCCCAGGAACTTCTCCAGCGTGCGCGGAAGCCTGCCCTCGCCATCGGCGAAGTTCTGGCGAAGAAGCGTGTCCAGCGCCGTGGCGGCCCGCTCGTTGGCCGCTTCGGTCTGGCGCAGCAGGCCCTGGAATTCGGCCCGAACCGCGTCCACGTTGACCGTGACCCCGACGCTCTGGATGGCCGTGAGACCCACGCGCAGCGCCTTCTCGACGAGCAGTGCGCGCTCGTCCGGCGGCCGGTCACCGACGAATGCGGCCAGGGCATGGTCGTCGAGCACGAGGTGCTCCACAACGAGCCGGTCCGACTCGACACGGACTGCCTGGCGGCTTGCCTGCGAGGGAAGGGAGACGATCTTGGCGGATTCCATGCCTCAGAGCATGGCAGGTCCGTGTGACACCTAGGGTGTCACGGCCGCAGGGTTGGGGCGATCGAACTCGGCCGACCGCCCCAGAAACGCGAAGGTCAGTCGACCGGTCGAAGCCGCCCTGTCTCCACCTCGAAAACCAGGCCGTGGATGGGAACGTCCTTCACCCACGGATGGGATCGGATCGTTTCGACCTGCCGCTTCAGGTTTTCCTCCAGGTTGGAGAAGGGGAGCAGCGGCAGGTCTACCTTCGAGCCGGTCCGGGACGCGAGATCATTGCGAACGGCCTCGTCCTTGAAGGTGAGCATGCCGCAGTCGGTGTGCTCGATCACGATGATCTCCTCGGTTCCGAGGAGCGTCTGGCTGATCACGAGGGAGCGAATCGCGTCGTCGGTGGCGAGACCGCCGGCGTTGCGGATGATGTGCGCGTCGCCGGTGCGTAGACCGAGGACGTCCTCGACCGTGAGCCTGGCGTCCATGCACGCAAGAACGGCGAGTTTCCGGCCGGGTGGTATCGGCAGGCTGGATCGATCGAATTGTGCGGCGTAGTCCTCGTTCTCCGCGAGGGCGCGCGCGTATTGCGTGGTCTGGCTTGACCGGTGAGTGTCGGGGCGAACGGAGATTGCCACGGTTCCTCCTGCGGGGACGCTGAGAATCGCGGTTCCTTCGGGCCTGGGGAGCGGCCGGAGTGCGGCGGCCGCCCGACGCGCTCTCCGGAGACTACAAAGCCGCAGATCCTTGGCGGAACTGCGGCCCCGGAACCGATCCGATCGGCGCCGGTCTCTAGCCTGCGGCGCCGTACCTCGGACCCCGTTCTCCGGACGTCGGGGCCGCCGGGGTACACATCATGTCGGTAGGCGACGGGCTGGTCATGGCCAAATGTTAAGCACGGGCGTTATATATGTCTACCGCCGACCGCCTGCCGCTACCAGACGAAACTCGGCGACGACTACCATGACGGGCCGTCACCTGCACCACCGAGGCCCCGGATGAAGATCGAGAACGTGCCCTACACCACGACCGACTGGAGCGCGATCGCGCCGGTCGAGCACCCGGGCGAGACCGGGACGTCCTACTGGCGGACCTTCGAAGCAGGCAATCTGCGCGTCCGAATGGTGGACTTCAGCGCGGGCTACCTGGCGGATCACTGGTGCCCGCGAGGTCACGTGGTCCTGGTGATGGAAGGTGAGATCACGTCCGAGTTGAGCGACGGGACCAGGACGTTGATGAAGCCGGGCATTAGCTACCAGGTCTCCGACGACGTCGCGCCTCACAGATCGTCCACGAAGACGGGCGCGCGGGTCTTCATAGTCGACTGACGGCACGCGCCCGAAACCATGCTCGAACCCAGCCCGAACCAGGCGGCCGACTCCAGGATGCCAACCAAGCCCCAGTTCGACCGGCGCGGACAGGCGGCGTTGTTCGGCGTCCTGGCGCTGGCGATGGCGCTTGCCGCTTCCCTGACACGGGGCGTGCCGCTCGACCTGTACGGCTGGATCCCCCTGGCCGCGGCGGTGGTCGTGGTGCTGGTGGTCGCGCGTGACCGCGTAATGCGCGGCGCTTTCCGCGGCGGATCGTGGAGTGGCTTCGGGGTGAGGCGAGCCGCGGTCCGCGCGTGGCTCCCCGCCCTCGCGATACCCGGCGCCGTGCTGAGCGCCGGCTACCTCGCCGCGTGTGTGCTCGGTGACGTGAGGATGGCGCTCCCGCCACAGGGTGCGGCATGGTTCGCCGGAGTATCGGTGGCGATCGTCGTCGTCGGCTCGATCGAGGCGATCGGCGAGGAACTCGGCTGGCGCGGCTATCTGCTGCCGCGGATCGCGGCCTACGGACGCGTGCGAGCCGGCCTCGCGAGCGGCGTCCTGTGGGCGGTCTGGCACACGCCGCTGATCTACATCGCCGCCGCGTACCACCCCGGCGCCGGCCCCATCTACTTCGCGGCGTTCGCGGCCACGATTGTTGCCATGAGCTTCATCGCCAATGAGTTGCGGATGGCGTCGGGCAGTTCGTGGCCGGCGGTCATCTTCCACGGCGCCCACAACGCCATCTGGTACCAGCTGCAGAGTCTGGTCGTGGTCGGCTCCGCGTCGCTCAACCGGATAGGCGGCGAGTCCGGCGTCGTGCCTCTGGCGCTATACGCCGCAGTGGCGGCCTGGATCGTGTGGCGCCGTCCGTCCTGGCCGCGCACCGATGCCGTCGCGGGCGAGGTGAACCCGGCGGCCTCGGCCGGCATCAGTTAGTCGCAAGGCAACCGTACCGTTGAGGAGGGAGACAGTGGTCGAGGCAGCGACCGTAAGCACGCTCGTCGATCTGGCCTCCGCCGGCGATCGGTCCGCCTTCGAATCACTGGTTCGATCTCGGGCAGATTCCATGTTCAGACTCAGCGTCGCCATCCTGGGGGACGAAGCCGACGCGGCCGACGCGGTCCAGGATGCGTTCATCGGCGTCTGGCGGCAGCTGCCCCGACTGCGAGAGCCGGAGCGTTTCGAGGCCTGGCTCCGGCGCATAGTCGTCAACTCGTGCCGGATGACGCTGCGCGCGAAGGCTCGGCGTGGCGTGCGCGAAATGCCAATCGGCGACATGGACCCGGCGGCCGCTCCGGCCCGCGAAACCGGCGACGTGGAGTTGCTCCGCATCGCACTACGCGATCTGACCGCCGACCAGCGCTCCATCCTCGCGCTTCACCACCTGGAGGGCCGGCCTCTCGCAGAGATCGCGGAGGTGCTTGCGATCCCCGTGGGCACGGCCAAATCACGACTATTCACTGCTCGCGCCGCGCTCGTTCGAGCGCTCGGAGAGGAGGACCGCCGATGACGCGGAATCCCGGCGATACCCAATGGACCGATGAGCGGCTCGATGCCGCGTATCGCGAACTCGCGTCGCGGGCCGTCGCGCCCGATCTGGCGGGCGCGGTGGTGGCGGCGATCGACGCGCAGGGGGCACGGGAGGGACGCGCGGCCCGACGGCCGTGGACGTTCGCGTGGCGCGGGCCGGCTCGCGTCTTGAGCGGACTGGCCGCCGCGGTGGCCGTGGTATGCCTTGTAGGTGCGGCGCTCTTCCTCCGCGGCTCGGCCGGGCCCGGTGCCAGCCCATTGCCGGGTGGCAGCAAGTCGCCCGGCCATTCGGTCGAGTCGCTGGCAGTGATGACCGTCGCCGAGGCCACCGCGGCGATCGGCAAGGGGAACCTGATGAGCACGGACCTGCTCGCGGTGCAGGGCTGGCTGCGCGGCAAACTGGCCGACATCGCGCCGTGCACGCCCCGCCCGGACAGCCCCTCGCCGTTCGAATTCACGTGCGCTTCGGGCTTGATGACGCTGACCGACACCGAAGGGACCGGGGGGTTGTCGCTGGCCGCCCGGGATCTGCCGGGGTTCGCGGTGCCCGATTGGATGAAGACGGCGCCCGAGTCTCCAGTTCATGTCGTACTCGTGGGGCACGTGAACGATGCCCGCGCCTCGCTCTGTTCGGCCGCGGCGAAGGCGATCTGCGAGAAGCAGTTTGTGGTCGACCAGGTTGTGATTGGAGACGGGTCGGCCGTTCCAGTGCCGAGCGTCTCGATAATCAGCGTCGACAGCGCGACCCTGCGACCTGTGAAGCCGCGCATGTCGCGCGACGATCTGCTCGCCGCCCTGGCGTCCGTGCTGGGCCAGCGTTCGAGCGTCATCTCGATCACCGCGGTCACGCTGCTGGACGCATTCCAGGTGTATTCGCCCGGGCTGGCGCCCAGCGGTGATGGCAGCCAGATCCTCTGGTACGTGCGGGTCGCCGGACCGGCGCCGCTCCAGCCGCTGATGCCGGGCGCACACGCCGGCGCGGGGCTGGTCGTCATCGACGATGCCAGCGGCACGCTTCGGGGCGGCGCCGGCTGGGGTTGGGTGGCGTCCAAGGCGGGCATCGCCCTCCCGAACGGCGAAGTCTCGCTGACAACTTCGAACTGGCTGCCCGGCGGAGCCTGCGCCGGCGTGGGTCTGGGCGACACCGTCCTCCGTGGTGACGCGAGCGATCCGCGTGTCGCCTGGATCGAGCAGCATGTTGCGCTCCCTGAGGCGTCACCCCAGGACATTACGGTTGCCGTGATCTTCCCCGCGGGTTATCGAGCCGCGTTCACGCCCAAACTCGAGATCCTCGACGAAAACGACAAGGTCGTGCTGCGCGACGGCGATCCGATCCAGGGGACGTGCGGCGGCGACAGCAGCGGCGTCTACCTCTCGCCGCCGTTCCAGTAGGTCTTCGGCGCCTCACGCTCCGGCAGGCGATACTCCATAACCCGTACTTTCACGTAAACGGCAAGGTTGCGCTACGATCCGGTCATGACGGACACAAAGACCGGCGTTGCCGGGACCGGCGCAACCTCGGCCGGATTGCTGCGCATTCAGGAAGTGGCTGCCCAGATCGGGACGACGCCGCGTTCGGTCCGATACTGGGAAGAGCTGGGGCTGCTCACGCCCGCGGCGCGTTCCGAGGGTGATTACCGCCTCTACGACACCACCGACGTCGAACGTCTGCGCTTCATAAAGGCCCTTCGCGACGACGCCGGCTTCTCGCTTGCGGAGATCGCCCAGCTGCTCGAGGACGAAGCGGCACGCGAACGCGGCCATGCGGCTTACCACGCCACTACGGACCCGGGCGAGCGCCTCCGCATCCTTGGGGACCGCGCCGTGCGGTTCGAGCATCAGATCGACATGCTGCGCTCGAAGGTCGAGCGCCTGCAGACGATGGTCGACGAGACCGAAGCTCGCCTGAGCCGGACCAGGGCCAAGATCGCCGACCTCACCGTCGACGCCGGCGCCGCGGCCGGAAGCGAGCCCGGCCGATGAGCCCGGTTCGTCGCCTGGTCGACCCCGCGAAGCCTTCCTATCGGTGGTGGGTCCTGACCGTCACGAGCATCGGGGCGCTCATGGCCTCGCTCACCGGCGGAACACTCGTCATCGCCCTGCCGGACATCCTGCGCGACCTGAAGACGGACATCTTCAGCCTGCTGTGGATAGTGGTGGGCTACACGCTCGTGGCCACCGTGCTTGTGCTGAACGCCGGACGCGTGGCGGACATGGTTGGGCGGGCACGCTCATACACGCTCGGGTTCGTGATCTTCACCGTCGCCTCGGTGCTCTGCGCCATCGCCCCGAACGCGGGCGTCCTCATCCTCTGGCGACTCGTCCAGGGCGTGGGTGGCGCGCTCCTCATGGCGAACGCCACCGCCCTGGTCACCGACGCGTTTCCACGGCTCGAGCTGGGCCGAGCGCTTGGCATCAACGCGATGGTCATCGGTGCGGGCGCGATCCTGGGCCCGATCCTGGGTGGCTGGCTGACCGGCTTCGGCTGGCGGACCATCTTCTGGTTCAACGTTCCGATCGGACTGCTCGGCGCGGCCGCGGCCGCATTCATCCTCGTGGAGCAAGCGCACCCGGATCGCCGGATCGAGATCGACTGGCTGGGCTCGCTGCTCTACTTCGTGGGCCTGATGGGCCTCATGGTGGCCCTTGCCTTCGGCGGCGTGTACGGCTGGACGACCTGGTGGGTGATCGCCGGGGTCGTTGGATTCTTCGCGGCACTGCCGCTGTTCCTCTTGGTTGAGAAGCGCCATCACGCGCCGCTGCTCGATCTGGAACTGTTCCGCAACCGCCTCTTCGCGATGGGCAATCTCACGGGATTCCTCAACGCCGTCGCCCGAAACGGCGTGCTCTTCCTGCTCGTGTTCTACCTCCAGGGAGCGCGCGGCGAGGATCCGGTCACAGCCGGCATCATGCTGGCGCCGCTGGCGCTGGGCCTCATCGTGCTCTCGCCCATAAGCGGTGCCCTGGCCGATCGGTACGGTTCGCGCGCGCTCGCGACAGGCGGCATGGCTATCACCGCGTTGGGGCTGCTCGGCCTCACGACGATCGACCTCACAACACCGTACTGGCTGCTGGCGTTCTGGCAGCTCGTCGTGGGCGCCGGTTCGGGCATCTTCAACTCGCCGAACACGAGCGCCGTAATGGGCGTTGTTGCGCCCAACAAGCGCGGTGCCGGAGCGGGTGTCCGGATGATGCTCATGCAGTCCGGCTTCATCGTGTCGATCGCGCTCGCGATCGGCCTCGTCACGAGCTCGATGGATCCCAAGGTGATGGTCGCCATCTTCTCGGGCGAGCAGGTCGGCGGGAACGGCGTGAGTCTCACGGCGTTCATCGACGCGCTTCACCTTGCGTTCCTCGTCGGGTTCGCAGCGAGCGTCCTCGGCGCCGTCGCGTCCCTGATGCGCGGAGAGCACCACTCCTACGAACAGATCGCCGCCGGACTCCCGGCAACCGCCGGACCTGCGGGAGCCGCCGAATGATCGTGGGGGACCGGTTCCGCGTCATGGTGGCCGGCCGGGCCTTAAGACGGCGCAACTTCAAGCTGTTCTTCTTCGGCCAGCTCATCTCCGTCACGGGGACGTGGATGCAGTCGACTGCTCAGGCGTGGCTCGTCCTGACGCTCGTCGGCAAGCACGACGCCGCGTTCTACCTGGGGCTTTTGGGAGTTACCCAGTTCCTGCCGGTGCTGGTTCTGGGGCTCTTCGGAGGCATGATCGCGGACCTGTGGCCCAAGCGTCGGACTGTGATCGGAACGCAGATCGCGGCCGGACTGCTCGCCGGCATTCTCTCGGTGCTCGTGGCGCTCAACCGGGTGGAGGTCTGGCAGCTCTTCGCCCTGGGCACATGTCTGGGCTTTGTGAATGCCGTGGACATGCCCACACGCCAGTCATTCGTCGTCGAGATGGTGGGCCGAGAGGATGTCGCGAACGCGGTGGCCCTGAACTCGGCCGTGTTCAACGCGGCTCGCATCGTTGGACCGGCGGTCGCGGGCATACTCATCGCGCTCATCGGAACCGCCCTGTGCTTCTTCCTCAATGCCGTGAGCTACATCGCCGTGGTGGTGAGCCTGCTGATGATGAACGAGACGGAGCTGATGCCCGCCGAGCGGCTGGCGATGCCCAAGAGCGTCGGTGAGGTCGGCGCGAATCTGGCGGAGGGCCTCAAGTACGTCTGGCGGACGCCGGTCGTGCTCCTCGTCGTGACCGTCATCGCGCTTGCTTCCACCTTCGGCATGAACTTCAACGTGATACTTCCGGCGATCGCCGGCGGCGTCCTGAACGTGGATTCGGTGGGGTTTGGCATGCTCACGGCCTCGATGGGCGTCGGTGCGCTGATCGCCGCTCTGGTCGCCGCGGCTGGCCAGCGGCCACGACTCCGGCTGCTGCTTGGGGGCGCGCTGTTGATGGGCTCGGCAGAGGTCGCTCTGTCCGCGACGACGGTGCTGCCCGTGGCGATGTTCGTGGTGTTCCTCGCCGGTCTGGGCGCCGTTGCCATGGCCGCCACCGCCAACGCGATGATCCAGGTGACGGTCCCGGGCCCGCTTCGCGGCCGCGTGATGGCCGTCTATACGACCTTCTTCGTCGGTTCCACGCCGGTGGGTAACAGCATCACCGGCGTCACGGGCTCAACGTACGGCACGCCGGCCGCCGTCTTCCTGGACGGTTTCGTCGCCATCCTCGCCGGTCTTGCGGGCATAGCAGCGGTGATGCGATTCGGAATCCGCGTGGGTCACGGCATGCGCACCCCGGTCGAGGTGGCATCGATTGCGGCGGGTCCCGGCATCCCGACCGTCGAGTAGCCCTAGTCTTCGCCGAGTTCCATGGCGTAGCCCACCAGATCCACGCCCGGTACCGGGGTGAAGTCCAGGTCCAGTTCACGCCGGAACCCGATCGACTCGTAGATGTGTATTGCCGCCTTCATGGGCGCGGTGGTGTGCAGTACCAGGCGCCGCCGCCGGTTCGCCCTGGCTCGCTCGATGCATGCCATCACGAGCGCGCGCCCGGCACCGCGGCCGTGATGCGCCGGGTCAACGGCCAGCATGCGCATTCCCGCCTCGCCGTCCCGCAATTCCTCCGAATAGGGGCTTCGGGTCCGGAGACGTATGTCACTCCGCCCAGCAACTCTCCGCCGGCCGTCACCGCCACCAGCACGCATGAATTAGCGGCCCGGCGCGCGACGTCGCGCAACTGCAGGTCGTACGCGTCCTGATGCGCCATCTCGCCGGGTATCGAGTGATACGCGGCAACGGTCAGGTCACCCAGTCGCTCGTGCTCCTCGGGGCCCACGGGGCGGACGATGACGCCGGTGCGGATCGTGCTCATGACGGCAGCGTAACCCGTCGCGCATGAGGTTCGCCGGCCTGAGGCGTGGACGTCCGGCGACGGAGCGGAAGGGCCGCCTTTGCTGAAGCAATCACTTACTTAGTAGTGGGGTTATCAAATAGTGTCCACCGGACTGCATTGTTTGGGACCTATGGCACGGCGCGTGAATAGTGAGTAACTCTATGTTTACGACATCGAGTTCACCGCCGCGACGCTCCAGATAGGGGAGTCGGGCCAGCAAGGAAAGTGCAGGGAATCAAGTGGACAAGAACAGTCGTGGGATCTTCGTCCTGCGGGCCTTCGTCGGGCTCGGCCTAGCGTTTGCCGGGTTCGACAAGTTCTTCATGTGGGCGACTGGCAAGCCGTTCACCGCGGCAGGGTACCTCCAGTTCGCGACCGGCGGCTCCTGGCTCGGCAGCGACGCCAAGACCGTCGTCAACCCCACCCACTCCTTCTGGGTGAGCCTCGGCCAGAACGCGTCCCTGGTCCACCTCATCGACACCCTCGTGGTCTTCGGTGAGATCGCAATCGGCGTTGCACTCATCCTCGGTATCGCGACCCGCTTCTCGGCCGTGATGGGCACGATCCTCATGGGCATGCTCTTCGTGTCCAACTGGAGCTTCGCCAACGGCCCGTTCAACGAGCAGGCGATGTACCTCGTCATCACCGCCGTGATCGCCTACGTCGGCGCCGGCGCATACGCCCTCGACTCCATCGTCACCGAGAAGGTTCCGGCCCTCTCGAGGGTCCCCGGCATCAAGTACGCCCTCGGGTAGGGTTCAGCAGCAGGCAGTCGCGGGGAGAGCTCCGTCCCATTACCTCCCTGCACACCGAGACGGCGGGCCGCAAGGCTCGCCGTCTCTTCATTTGTGCGGCTCCGGGCATGGTGAACGTCTGGTCTAATTGACGGGCTCGGCCTATACTTGGCCACCCGTGGCTGCCTCGACCGATCCGCCCAAGGTCCACACCGTCTCCGACGACCCGCTGGCGCCGTTCAGCCCGGCGGTTGCCGAGTGGTTCCGTTCGGCCTTCGCGGCGCCTACCGGCGCGCAGGCCCAGGGCTGGGCGAGCATCGCGGCCGGACAGCACACGCTGATCCACGCTCCCACGGGCAGCGGCAAGACACTCGCCGCGTTCCTGTGGTGCCTTGACAGGCTCGCGACCGAACCGCGCCCAAAGACGCCAACGGTCCGGGTCCTGTACGTCTCGCCGTTGAAGGCGCTCATCTACGACGTGGAGCGGAACCTGCGGGGGCCGCTGGCGGGCATCCGTCTCGCGGCCGATCGACTGGGCGAGCCTGTGCCCCAGATCGAAGTGGGGGTACGGACCGGCGACACGCCCACCGAGGAACGCCGCCACCTCGTGCGCAATCCGCCGGACATCCTGATCACCACGCCGGAGTCGCTATACCTGATTCTCACGAGCCAGGCCGCCGAGATCCTGCGCGGCGTGGAGCACGTTATCGTCGACGAGGTGCACGCGCTGGCCGGCACAAAACGCGGCGCGCACCTTGCCCTGAGCCTCGAGCGGCTGGAGAAGCTCACCGCGAAGCCGCCGCAGCGGATCGGGCTTTCGGCCACGCAGAGTCCGGTCCGCACGATCGCCCGATTCCTCGGCGGCGCAGGGCCGGGCAGGGCGGGGGAGTCCCGCGACGTGCGCATCGTCGACGCGGGCTCTCGCAAGGTGCTGGAACTGTCCGTGCGCGTCCCGGTGGAGGACATGAGCAGGATCGGCGAACTGCTCGCTCCCGAAGACCAGCCGGGCGGCGACGTCTCCGGGGGCGCGGAGGCGCGGCACAGCATCTGGCCGGCGATCCATCCGCAGATCCTCGCCCTCATTCGCGAGCACCACTCCACGATCGTCTTCTGCAACTCGCGGCGGCTCGCGGAACGTCTGGCCAACAAGCTGAACGAACTCGCCGGCGAGGAGCTGGTCCGGGCGCATCACGGATCCCTCGCACGCGAGCAGCGGGTCCAGATCGAGGAGGCGCTCAAGGCCGGCCACCTGCCGGCGATCGTGGCAACAAGCTCGCTCGAGCTCGGCATCGACATGGGCGCGGTGGACCTGGTGATCCAGGTGGAGAGTCCCGCGAGTGTCGCCAGCGGGCTGCAGCGAGTGGGACGAGCCGGACATCAGGTGGGCGAGCCGTCCCGCGGCGTCATCTTCCCCAAGTACCGCGGCGATCTACTCGAGTGCGCGGTAGTCACCGCGCGGATGCACGATGGCCTGATCGAGGAGACGCGGCTGCCGCGGAATCCGCTGGACGTTCTGGCCCAGCAGCTCGTGGCGATGACGGTGAGGGAATCCTGGACCGCGGACGAGTTGTTCGAATCCGTGCGCCGGGCCGCGCCCTACGAAAGCCTGACACGCGACGGCTTCGAGGCGGTGCTCGGGATGCTCGCCGGGGCGTATCCGTCGGACGAGTTCGCGGAACTCAAGGCGCGCGTCGTCTGGGACCGCGCGACCGGTGTCGTTGAGGGGCGGCGAGATGCGCGAACGGTGGCGATCACCAGCGGGGGGACCATCCCGGATCGCGGGTTGTATCCGGTATTCCTCGTCGGCGAGGCGGGTACGGCCGGGCGCCGGGTCGGTGAACTGGACGAGGAGATGGTGTACGAGAGCCGCGTCGGCGAAGTGATCGCGCTCGGCGCCACGAGCTGGCGCGTGGAGGAGATCAGACCCGATCGGGTCGTCGTCTCCCCGGCTCCCGGCGTACCGGGCAAGATCCCGTTCTGGCA
>PMBG01000097.1 GCA_003153755.1 Chloroflexota bacterium
CGCCGGGTGGCGGCACCGGGCTCCGAGCTCCAGCCGGCTCCATCCCGGTCCGCCCGGATCGCACGGTCCCGGCCGAGGTGGCACTCGCGTTCCACCCGCGGACGCTCGCCCAGTTGCTCTTCCTGCGTTCTGGTCTGGACGCCGACGATCGCACCGACCGCTTCATCCTGGCGACACTCACGGGCATCCTGCACGGCAAGAGCGGCAGCTACCTATCCGCCGTGATGCCCAACACGTTCAGCATGGCGCCCCGCTACGTGCGCGACTTCGTCTCACGGACGGACTTCCACTCCCCCGAGCGCGACACGTTCGCCCTTCTCGACGACAAGCTCCGCCGCCTCTACCGCCAGTCCGTGCCCGCCACGCGCGGAATCGCGCTCCTAGGCGATGCGCGCGACGCCGGCGTCCGGTTCCGCGAATCGCTCAAGAGCCGCGGCCTGCCGGAACGCGCCCGTCTCGTCGTCACTTCCCCACCCTACCTTCGCGTGGTGAAGTACGGCTACTACAACTGGCTGCGCCTGTGGCTCCTGGGCTACGACGCCTCCGCCATCGACGACCTCCTCGACGACGCCCATCACCGCGACGCCTACCTCGGGTTCATGCGCGAAGTGCTCCGGGGTTTGCGCTCCGCCCTCACCGACGACGCCGTCGTGGCCCTGGTGATCGGCGACGTGGAACTGGATAGAGGCCGGCCGGCGAGCGGCGGGATCGGCCTGGCCGAAACGGTGTGGGAGCTCGCGGCCGCGCCGGAGGGGTACCGGCTGGCCGGCATCGCTCTCGACGACGTGGCGGCCGGCCGCAAGATGACCAAGCTCTGGGGCGACGAGGCCGGCCAGGCTACCAAGCTGGACCGAATCCTCGTCCTCGCCACGAGCGAAGCGGGTCGCCGCCGCGCCATCAACGGCGCCGCACTCCCCATCGACTGGGACTGGCCGCCGCGCACGCCGCGCTCTATTTAGAAAAGCCGGAGTGTGTTCGCGGCCGGACTGTGCCGCGCCGACCAGGCGCCGGAGTGCGCCCTGGCCGCAGTCCGAACGTCTGGCGAGCGCAGCGAGGTGTGTTCGGACGGAGGCCAGGGCGCGATCCGGCGCCGTTGANNAAGAACCTGGACCACGTCCGGATGTCGAGCCGGCGACTCAGCTACATCCTCCAGCAGCAGGTCCACCTGTACACGCCAACGGCCAACGAGCTGCGGGAACGAATCGACGGGTACGTGGAGGCCGAACGTCAGATAGAGGGCGAGATGGCGCGGCGACAGCTGCGCGCCTGACCTGCCCGGACCACACGGCAATGAGTAAGGGCCCTCCCGATCGGGAGGGCCCTTACTTTGGAGCGTAGTGACGATCCAGGCAGCGTCGGAATCTCGTTCCGCCCGCTACTTGGCCGCTCCGATGAACGCGGCCGCTCGCCTATCCTCCGACGCCTCCTCCAGCGCCTCGGACCGGCCGATAGGGCCCATCACACCAACCAACATACGACCGCGCCGCTCGCCCTCCTGACCCGCCACCTCGGTCACCAGCGAAGCCAGCCGGGGCATCTCGGCGAGTCCGAATGCGATGCCGTGCTCCGCCAATTCGCCGAAGCCCCAACCGTGGTAGAGGCCTCGACTGGCCACGTGGCACATCTCGTCGTAGAGCTCCGGCCAGCCGACGCGACGGCGCCTGTGGCAGAACCGGACGAAGTCGAGAGCTGCGTCGGAAACGCCGGGTTCATCGTGACGCCTGCGCGAATCCATGAAATCCACTCGCTCCTATACCCGTGACAGATGCCCCGCCATACCAAACGCCGACCTCGGCTGACGGGCCGCAGGCTCGGGTTCGGATTGGATCTTGGTCCCCCCGCGTTGTCTCTCCTCCGCGGCAGGCTGGGGTGCATGCTAGGCGGGCGCCGACCGGCCGGGAAGGGGGTTTCTCCACCATCTCGTCCACCAAGTTATCCACAGAACGGGTGTTCGGCGAATGGCCGTTCGGGTGGCCCGATCGTTCCTTTATGAATTCGTATTCTGAGCGTGGTGGACGGGCCTCGGACACGGCTCGAGGGACGGGCGCGAAGGCCTATTCATCCAGCCCGGGCGTCGCATCGGCGCGGTGCTCAGGCGCACCAGGCGGATCGATCGGCCGGTCGACGCGGATGACGATTGTTCCGGCCGCCTTGTCGTGCCACGACTGCTTCTTACCGTCGAAGGCAGTCCAGATGAAACCCAGGACGCCGAGGACCCCGAAGATGCACTCGAGCAGCATCACGACGAAACGCACGATGGCGGCCTTAGTCCTCACAGGTTCGCCGTCGGCCTCCCGGACGACTCGCAGTGCAAGCGCCTTCTGGCCCAGGGTGGCGCCACTCTGCATCCACATCACGGGCATGTAGCACATGGCGACGGGAATTCCGATGACCGTGAGGAACAGCCCGCAGATGACCGCGAGATCGATTAGCGCTGCCGCCGCTCGAATCCAGAAGCCCGCGTAGGGCGGCAGCTCGGGGTCGACTTCCTCGGGCGGCTCGGCGGGTCGCAGTTCAGGTTCCCAGACCGTCTTCCGGTCGTCGGACATCGGTGCTCCTGCTCTCTGGATCCGGGTGGGGGTCGATGCTACAGCGGCGCGAAATCGACGGCTCGTGGAACGAGTGCCGGAATCGAGATGCGAACTCTTTCCGGGCTAGTTGACGTGGACGACCACGGTGCCGGCCATCATGTCGTGCCAGCCGCGCTTGCGCGGCTCGAACGCGACCCAGATGTAGCCGAGGTACAAGGCCCACCCGCTCAGCAGGGAGCCGAGGAATCGGACGGTCGCCTGAGCGCCATCTATCGGTCCGCCGTCCTGCTCTCTGACGACCCGGAGTCCGAGCGCAGTCTGACCGAATGTCCCGCCCCTCTTCCACCAGCACAACGGTCTGTAGAGGATCCAGACGAACGGAAGGGCGAGGATGCCGAAGACCGTAATCGCCAGGCCAATCGTGATCGCGAGGAGGATGAAACCGTCCAGGAGGAAGGCGCCCACGCGGATCCAGAAGCCCGCGTACCTCACCAGATAGCCGGGCTGGGGCTGGTATCCCTGCGGCGCGTATCCGGGCTGCGCATATCCCGGAGGCGGAGTTCCCCACCCACCCTGTTGCGGATAGCCCTGCTGCGGCGGGTATCCCGGTTGCGGCTGTCCCCAACCCGGTTGCGGCTGTCCCCAGCCCGGCTGTGGCGGGTACCCGGGCTGCTGGGGCTGCCCCCAACCGGGAGCCGGCTGCGGCGCATAGCCTGGAGGCGGCGGATAGGCCGGCTGTTGCGCCGGGTCGTTCGGCTGGAGCGCTGGCGGCTGACCCCACCCCGGACCGGCCGGCGGCTGTTCCGGTTGCTGCGGATTGTCCGACATGGGTACTCCTGCTGTGTCGCGGCTTACCAGGTGATGCTAGCAGCGGCCAAGCGCCATTTCGACCGCCGGGCGCATGACGTCCACGAATCGAAAGAGCGGAGGCTTTGGGGCCCCCGCTCTTTCGCGAGACGTCTGGCGTCTAGTTGGTGTGGATCATCACTGTGCCGGCGATCTTGTCGTGCCAGCCCTGCTTGCGTGAGTCAAAGGCAATCCAGATGAAGCCGATGCAGAGGGCGATCGCACTGACGAACATCCCAAGCCAGCGAATGATCGCGGTCCCGACCCCGATCGGTCCACCATCCGCGGCGCGCACGATCTTCAGGTTCAGAAGCATCATGCCCACCGTCTGGCCCTTCCACGCCCACATGAACGGGAGGTAGAAGATGCCGATGAAGACGACCGAGAGGACGCCGGTGATGATCGCGTCGATGATGTACGCGACCAGACGGATCCAGAAGCCCGCGAACTTCGGCGGATATCCGTACGCCGGCTGCGGCGGGTAGCCTGGCTGCTGCGGGTAACCGGGCTGTGGTGGGTAGCCGGGCTGCGGGGGTGGGCCCCAGGCTCCGGGCTGCTGCGGGTTGTTGGACATCGTCCATCTCCTGCATGACTGGCTACCCCGGCCCCGATGAATCTACACACGGGCCGGGCCTACCCATACATCGTACATGCGCCGCGACCGTCTCCGTAAGACACCCGGTGCACGACGGGATTCCGGCCGGAAACGAAATACGCCCCCGGGGCGCGGTCCGGGGGCGTGGATAGATCTGTTGGTACCGCGTATCGGATTCGAACCGATGATCTCAGCCTTGAGAGGGCCGTGTCCTAGGCCTCTAGACGAACGCGGCATCGAGGCAGCCGATCCGTGACCGGCCGGGCGGGATGATAGCAGGTGCGGAGGCAGCGTGCCCACGCGCATCGCTCGAACGCCCGCCCGAGTTCTACAGCCGGTGCGATTCCAGGAACGCGCGGATGCCTTCGGCCACCTGCTGGAAGCTCGTTTCGCCGATCACGAGGCCGTAGTGAGAGTGCGCCCCGAACGGTTCGTACACGCCACCGAGCCAGTCGGCGAGCCGCTCCGCTCCGGTGGCGCGAGACGTGCCGTCCAGGCCGGCCCCAACGACCAGCATCGGGATCCCGATGAGGCGCGCACGATCGATGCCGATCCCCTCGAGCATCTCCCGCTTCACCTGTCCCGACTCGTGCGGTTTCTGGCCGAAAAGATGCTGCAACCGAACGATGTCACCGATGGTGAGATCGCGGTTGTCTCGCTGGAGCTTCTCCGGGAGCGTCTCCCAGCCGATGTGGTCACGGCCGTAGACGTCCGGAATCTCACGCAGCTCGTGTGGCCGCACCGGCGGCCGCAGGTCGCGCGGCAATTCGCTGTCGAGAAGCACGATTGCGCTCACCGAGTGGCGCTCGGCGGCCTTGAGCGCGAGCAGACCGCCCAGCCCGTGGCCTATCACCACCGCGTTGTGCCCGAGCTTGTCCATGACCGCCAGGACGTCCTCGACGTAGTCCTCGAAATCTACTGTGGCAATGTCGGCCGTCTCGGACCAGTAGTGGTTCCGCAGGTTGAGTGCGTGGCCCTCCCAGCCGCGTCCGGCGAAGTAGGAGAGATAGCGCTCCCAGATCCACGAGCCGGTGAGCTCGCCGTGTACGAACAGGAGCGGCCGGCGGCGCGAGCGGCGCTCCGGCATCCACGACTCCACGTACAGGCCGCGTTCGGGGATCTCGATCTCGTCCTTGCGGATGGGTCGGCCGTTGGCACCCACCGGATGCGGGCGCGATACGTGAAGCTCGTCGGGTGTGCGGTCACTCATGTTGGGATCGCCCCGGAGCGGCGCGACGGGCTGGAGCTCGCAATCCGGCTCACCATTCGTGCGGGTTGATGATCAGGCCGGTCAGGGCCTTGGGGAAGAAGTAGGTCGATTTCTGGGGCATGACGTCGCCCTCGCCGGCGACTGCGGATATCTCGGCCACGGGCGTGCCGTCGAGAAGGAACGCCGCGTCGGCGCCGTCGCGAGCCGCGTCCACCCAGTCCAGGGCTTCGGCGGCCGACTTGCTGTAGGTGAGCCGGCCCGCCGTAACGGCGCTCTTGTCGACTCCACACAGCCGGTCCAGGGCAACCTGCAAGAGCGTCACGTCGAGGCGGCGCACAGCCTCGCCACCGTCGATCTGCGTGGCCGCGAAGACGTCCCGGCGCGCGCTGAGGAGCAAGCCTCCCTGGCGGGTCCACAGGCCGAAGCGGCCCTGCCCGCCCGGCACGTCGGCCGAGGAGAACGCCGCCTCGAGTTCGGCCCGACCCGCCACGGGCGTGACATCGAAGAACCACTCGGCGTGCGCGAGAAGGTCGTGGACGCCCTCCTCGCCCAGTCCTCGTACGACGCGATGCGTGGGGAGCACCGTGAGCTGCTGCTTGGTGGTCTCGAGAAAGAGCATCAGGACGAACTCGTATGCCGGATCGTCCTCGCCGGCCTTGTTCGCGCGCCGTTCATCTCGATATCGCAACGCGGTCTCGTACCGGTGGTGGCCGTCCGCGATCGTTATGGGTTTCTTGCCGGCGACATCGATGAGCAGCTTCACGAAGCTCGAGTCCGGGCCGTCCTCCGCCGCGACCCAGAGGCGGTGCCGGACGCCGTCGTCATCGGCCACGTCCGCGTCTGCCCGCCGCGACGAGATGGCGGCGAGCGCCTGCACCGAGCCTCCGCTGGTGTCCGGGTAGATGCCTACCACCGGGCTCGTGTTCACGTTGGTGGCCCGCATCAGCTTGTAGCGGTCTTCCTTGGGGGCCGCGAGCGTGTGCTCGTGCGGAAGCACGCCCGCTCCGGGCCCGAAGTCCTCGAGCTTCAGCCGGGCAAAAAAGCCGCGCTGCGTCCGGACCTGGGTGCCACCCGGGACACGGTAGGTCTGCTCGTAGACGTAGATGCTCGGCTGGGGATCGCGGCGCAGAGTCCCATCTACTCGCCAGGAGTGAAGGAGCCTGGCGGCGCGACGGTACCTGTCGTCGGGCTGCTCGCCGGCCTGTACATCTGGAAGGTCGAGCCTCACCGCGTTTGCCGGGTGGCGGGCGAGCAGCTTCTGCTGGAGCTCCGGCCCGATCACGTCATACGGCGGGCATACGACGCGGCTCAGATCTCCCACCTTCTCGGGATCGTAGCGAAGCGCGCGAAAGGCTCGAATCTGTGGCACGTTGCTCCTTAGCGGCCGAACTGGCGACCTCAACGGCTTCTCCGGGCGGCTGCGCAACCATCGCGCCGCCCTGCCTTCCGGAAGTCAAACGTGATGTTAAGGCACGGGAGCCCAACAGGCGAGTCACGTCACGGGCGGCAGGAAGCGTGGCAAGTCCCGTCCGCCTCCTGGCATCGGTCTACCGGATCACGTCGCGAGCAGATTCCGGCGCACGCTGCTACTTTTTCCGCCATGCAGCAGGACAGCGCCGCTCGCGGGGATATCGCACAGACGGCAACCACCGGACCCTTCGAGCACGGCACGGACGAGCAGCTCATGGAGCGCCGGGTACGGACGGCCACTCCTCTGGCCACGCCGTCGCCGGGACCGGGGGCATCCTCGACACTGCGCCGCGACGTCCTGTACGCGATTCGCACCGGAGGTCCGGCCTCGCCCGACCAGCTCGCNNCTCGTCTCGCGCAGCCTCAGCCGCCACGGCGTGGGCCGGCCGCGCCACGTATACGATCTGACCCCGGCCGCCCAGGATCTGTTCCCGGCCAACTACGGCGCGCTGGCCCAGTCGATGCTGCTTGCGATCAGCACGATCGGCGGCGACGAACTGATCAAGCAGGTCTTCGACGCGCGACGCGCCCTGATCAAGGCCCGTATCGAGAGCCGCCTCGCCGAGCGGCTTCCGCACGGCGGGTCGCTCTGGGAACGGGTGCGCGAAGTGGCCAGCTACCAGGACGAGACCGGCTACCTGGGCCGGGCCGTCCGCGACGCCGACGGCGCCATCCGCCTCTGCGAGCACAACTGCGCGATCTCCGGCGTATCGGGCCCGTACCCCATCGCCTGCGACGAGGAGTTCAAGCTCTTCGGGGAGATCCTGGGCGCCAAGCTCACGCGCGAATGCCACATCGCCGCGGGCGGGCGCAGCTGCACGTAC
>PMBG01000063.1 GCA_003153755.1 Chloroflexota bacterium
TCGACGAGGATCTCGTCTCGATCGATCCGAACCACAGTGCCTTCGACGACATCACCGTGCTTGAAGCTGCGGATGTCGGCGTCCTGCTCGGCGAGCAGCTCCTCCATGGTGGAGGGCTCCGGCCGATCCAGCACGACCACAGGAGCCTCGTCGGGCTCCTCGGCGGCCGGCGCGTCGGCGACATCCTCTGCGGTAACCGCTGCTACCTCGACGGCGGCCGGGGCGGGCGGCTCGCTGATCTCGGGCATTTCGGCGACGGTGGTCTCGGCGGGCTCGTCGGCTACTGCAACGCCGGCGGCTTGCTCGGACGCCTCGTCAACGACAGAGGCCGTTGCCTCGGTCTCAGGCGTGGTCCCGCCCGTAAGCTCTTCGGTCAAGATTTGTCTCCTATGGTCGAAAAGTCGCCCACAAAAACAAAACGGCTAGAGCCGCGCTCAAGCCGTCAATCGATCAGGACCGACCTTCCGGTCGGTTTCGTCCGGGAGGTTGTGCGCTCGGTCCACTCCTTCGATAAGGCTATGGTCGGCTGTTTACCTGTTTGCCCATGGGCCGCGTGAATCTAGCACACACTCGACCAGGGTCAACAAGCGAATGGAACCTCGCGCGCGCACGCGTACGTGCTCTTATCGATACCCGGGCGGCGAGTATTGCGGGCGAGAGGCCCACGACGTGGAATAACCTATCGGCAGAATCCCCGTTCACGCGGGCCGCAAGCCCGGCCAACCGGCAGCCGGGGTCGCGCCGCTCACCCGTCGATAACGCCATGGAACCGGCGATGACAGAAGAATTCCCATCCATACACACGACGAATGTGGACCTGGGCGGTCTCATGGCCGTACTGGGGAAACATCTGTATTCGACGCCCGAAGTCGCGCTGCGCGAACTTGTGCAGAACGCCCACGACTCGATCATCCGGCGCCGGATCGAGGACACGTCGTGGACCGATCGAGGCCGCATTCGCGTGCGAGGGAACCTGGCCAAGGGGACGCTCTCGGTCACCGACACGGGCGCGGGACTCACCGAGGACGAGATTCATCGATACCTGGCCACGGTCGGCATGGGGTACACACGGCTTGTCCGGGAACAATCCGGGAGCGAGGAACTCATAGGCCTGTTCGGGCTTGGGTTCCTCTCCGCCTTCCTACTCGCCGACTCGGTCACGCTCGTGACCACCTCCTACCAGGAGCCCGAAACGGGCTGGTGCTATCAGTCGAATGACGGCCAGCAGTACCGCCTGCGCCGCGTTCCGGCTCGATCCGAGGTGGGAACAGAGGTCGAGGTGCAGCTCCGAGAGCAGTTCCGTCACCTCGCGGGCGGCGGCGCGCTGACGCGCGTGCTTGACCGCTACTGCGCGCTTCTATCCGAGCCGATCTTCGTGGGCGATGCCGCCACGGCAATGAACGACGATCCGCCGCCGTGGCGGCGCAAGCCGGGCGAGCCGATGGATCATCCGGCGCAGTACCGCCGAAAGTGCCTCTCGTTCGCGAGTCGCTTCGAGGAGCGTTTCGAGCCGATCTGCGCGATGCCGGTGGAGCCGTCCGGTGCCAGCGACGCACGCGGCCTGATCTGGATCCAGGACGGTGCCACTTACGGAACGAGCGACAACCGGAACCTCTCCGTGTTCGTCCGGGGCATGCTCCTCGACGACGATGCCCGCGACCTGCTGCCTGCGTGGGCAGGCTTCGTCGGCGGGGTTATCGAGTCCAATCGGCTCACCCCCACCGCGAGCCGTGAGGATCTGCAGCGCGACGAAACGTATGGGGCCGTACGGGAGGCGCTCGAGGAATCCGTGGTCGAGGGTTTCACCACGATCGCCCGCGAGGATCCATCGGCCTGGCGGCGAATCCTGACCCGACACAACGAGGCTCTCCTCGGCGCCTCTCTCTGCGATCCCCGCCTCTTTGCGCTTCTCGCCGACGAGTTGCGCGTGCCCACCTCGCAGGGCGATCTGCCCGTCCGGTCACTGCGGTCGGGCGGGAACATCCACCTGGCGCTGGGCAGCGGTGGCGGGTTCGAGGAGATGTTGTTCCGCGCGCTCCGCGTCCCGGTTGCCCGCGGCGACCGCTACGCCGTTGCCCCATTCCTGCGGGAGTGGGTGGACACGCGCGGCGGCCGCCTCATCGAAGTGGGCACGGAACATGGCGACCGCCATCTGTTCAGGCCTGTCGCGCTGCCGCAGGAGGAAGTCGACTGGCTCACTTCGCTTCTCGGCGACGGCGAGCAGGTCATCGCGGCGCGCTACACGCCGGTGGAACTGCCGCTCGTAGTCGTGCCCGATCGCGAGGCCGAGTTGAAGCGGCGCATCGAATCGGACGAAGCCGACGCAAGGATCTCGGCCGCGGCTCTCCGTCTCGCACGCACGTACACATCGGCGATCGATGGATCGGCTGTGATCCGGTTGTACGTCAACGTGGATTGCCCGGTCGTGAACGCGATCCTTGAAGCTCACCGGGCCGGTCGCCCGGAAGCGGCGACCGCGGCGCGCCTGCTGTGGGCGCTCAAGGTGGTCATGGCCTCGGGCTCCGAGGACTTCTCACTCGATCTGAACAAGGCCCTGGCCCAGATGGGGGATGCCGCCCTGTCGCTCGCCGGAATCGAGATCCAGCCGGACTGACATCGGGGAGGACGCATGGACATCTGGGCGTGGGTTGACCGCCTGAAGCGGGAACTCCGGCAGGCCGGCAATCAGCGCCTCGTGGATACGATGCGGCAGATCCCCAACGACGTCGTGAACGACCGGCCGGACCGCGTCACGGCCGCTCTTCCCGAAGCGGTGGCCGCCGCCAGGGGATTGCGAAATCCCTGGCTCGAGGTCTTCCTTCGTCACTGGGGAATGCAGAACCGCGTGAACAACCTAAGCGAGGGCGAAGCCGCCCTTGGCGAGGCAACGGCGCTGCTCGACTTCGCCAACCAGGAGGAGACCAGGGATTGCCCGCAGTCGATCTGCGTTACCCAGGACATGGCGATCTGCTACGCCAACGTGGATGGTCCCGGGTGGGCGGAGGAAAGGCTGGCCGTCTGCTCCGAGACGCTCAGCCGGATCGACGGCTCATGGCCGTGCTTCTCCTGCATTTCGACCGAGTACGCCTCGGCGCTCGAGGACTCAGGTCGAGCGGCCGAGGCACTCGACTACTACGAACGGCAGGCCTCGCTGATCGAAGAGGCCGGCGAGGAGGTGACCGGGCGCTTCCGCTGGAGCCAGGCGGCGTGCCTTGCGAAGGCGGGTCGGCCGGAGGAAGCGCTCGTCCGGTTCGACGCGCTCGACGCGCTCCACGACGACACGGAAGAGGAGGAGCGCATCAGTCGCGCCGTGGATCGGGCCCTGGTTCTGTGCGCGCTTGGTCGTTTCGACGAGGCGCTCGCGGTGCTTCCCAAACACTCCGACCTCACACCGGGCGAGTTCGATCGATGGACCGAGGCCATGGCGTCGATCGCCACCGCAATGCCCCACCTGAACACGCGGCAGACCGGAGCCTCGATCCAGGCCTCGATGCAGCACATGGTCAAAGCCGGCTCGCACCGAAAAGCACTGAACATCGCGCTGTGGCACGGGCGGCTGGCGGTCCTGCGAGGCGCTGCGTACACGGCCGGCCGCGCTCTTGAGGTTGCGCGCTTCGAGATGGCGCTGTTGCGCAAGCCATTCGACATGCCGTCGCAGGTGCGTGGACTCGCCGACTCCATCGCCGCCCTCCCGGCCGGCGCGCCGCTGCCCGTGTCGCCGGCCGAAATGCCTCGATACCTCGCCGAACACCCGGTGGCGAATCCGGAGGCCGCGCTGGAGTGGCTTCTTGCCGCCTCGCGCGAACTCCCCGGCGACGTGGATGTCGCCCTGGCAACCTGCGACGCGCTGACCGCCCTGGGGTTCTCCGGCGAGGCGGCCGAATGGCTCTGGGAGATCGCGGAGGTGGATCCGACCTCGACCGCGGCCGTGTACCGGCTTCTGCGTACGATCGCCGCGGCCGGCGACGAGGCCGGCATCGAGCGTCTACTGTCCCTAGTGCAGCCGGCCGGACCCGCCATGTCCGAGCACATCAAGGCCCGCTGGGCATTCCAGCAGGAACGCTGGACCGACGTGGGTAAGCACGCGGCGCAAATACTTGAGCTGGACCCGGACGACCACAACGCCCGGCGAATGTGGGCCGAAGCCGCCGCGAGGCACTCTGACTTTGCCACGGCGACTCGTCTGCAGAAGGAGTTGCTGGCGGCCGATCCGGAGCTGGACGGCAGCCTCGCCTGGCACCTCTTGAGCACCGCTTCGGCGATGAAGGATTGGTCGACCGTACGGGACGTCGCGGGACGGCTGGCGATGCAACTGTCGGGCGTGGACGGCGTTGTGGAAGAGGATTGGGAGACGATCCTGGTTCTCTTCGAAGATGGCGGCGAGGAGCGGCGATACGCTGCTCAGAGGACGGGCCCCGTCACGGCGCGGGTCTACCAGCCGGCATATGCGGGCGATCCTCAGCACATGGGCGATTGGGTCGTCTTTGATGCCGCACCCGTGGATCCTCCCCCGGCAGACCCCGAGGAAGCGCGCGGGTTCATGTTCACCTTCCGGCGCGTTCACACGATCTCGCCGGGAAAGTTCGGCCGCAGCTGGCTGCTCGACGGCGCTCATCCCGGTTCGGACGCGTGGGTGGCATTCCGCGATGACATCCGCGGTCGGGGCTGGGGGTGCTGGGATGTCACTCACGACGGGTACGAGATATTCGACTCGCATCCCGCCGATGGGGCCGCGGGGTCGCGAAGATCGAAGGCGGAGAACGCCAAGTCATCCGACCTCAAGGGCAATCGCGGCGGGTCGCTCCCGGGCATTCTGATTCTGGTCGCCACGCCCAAGGCCGTGCCGGTGAAGGAACTCCACAACGCCCTCACCGAACTTGCGAAGGCGTGGTCCGGACCGCTCTCCTGGCTTGCGCTTGCCGAGAAGGCCGGCGAAGACGTGCAACTTCACCGCTCGATAGTCGAACGATTCGACCTCTAGCCCGGCGAACCTGCCGGAGCCGGCTTGCGGCTGCCTCCCGATACAATCGACAACATGCCCGAGCTGCCGGACCTGGCCATTCTTGCCGACGCGTTCCACGCCGCGATATCAGGGCGAGTCGTCGTCGCGGTAGAGGCGCCGGGGCCGCTCACCGTCCGTGGCACTCCGCGCGAACTCGACGCCCTGGTGGGACAACGGCTGAGTAGCTTCTATCGGCGGGGCAAGTTCCTGTGGCTCGAGTTCGATAGGGACCGTGTAGCCATCAACGCGATGCTCACCGGCCGTCTCCAACTCGCCCGCGATCCAGGCGTGAAGAAGCCGCAGAAGACGCTGTTCATGATGAGGTTCGGGCCGCGGACGCAACCCCCAGCGGACGCCGCGGGATGGACCTTCGGGGCCGAGTGGATGCCGTCCGATGACGCCACGCCGGAACTCCGGTATCGCGACGCCACCCAAATGGGAAAGATCTACATCCTCCCCGCCGGCGTGGAGCGGCTTGTGCCCGGCGCCGGCGAGAGCGAGATGGGTCCAGATGCCGACGACCCTGCACTCACCATCGACACCTGGCGCGCGCGGATCAAGCGACACCCGGGCGAGCTCAAGAACCTCCTCCGAAACCAGGAGTTCGTCGCCGGGATCGGCAACGCCTACTCGGATGAGATCCTTCATGCCGCCCGGCTGCAGCCCTCCCGCAAACGCGGAACGCTCGCCGCCGAGGAAATCGACGAGTTGTACGCGGCAATGCGCGCGACGCTGGCCCAGGCAGTGGCAGTCCTTCGTGAACGAGTTCCGCCCACATTCGAGACCGAGGTTCGGGACTTCCTGGCCGTGCACAACCGTGGCGGCGAGGACTGTCCGAGATGCGGCATGCGTATCACACAGACGGAGGCAGGTGGATTCACGACCAGCTACTGCCGACACTGTCAGCGCTAGCGGCCCCGGCTACAGGCACACGAAGAGAATCAAAGAACGCCGCCCGACCCATCGGCCGAGGCGGCGCTCGTCGCAATCCTCGTTAACGCAAAAATCCTGGCGACGACCTATTTTCCCGAAAGGCTGCCCTCTCAGTATCTTCGGCGCTGGAGAGCTTAACTNNCTCTCCGCTAGAGTCACCAGGATTCTTTGCGTCTGGATATGGGATGAACTCGCTGCGGCGAGTTCATCTTGCGAGTCCGCTCTAGGCGGACTCGAAGTGACTTCATCGCGCAAAGTCATCCTGTTTCGGCAGGAACGGGCGCACCTCTCGGTGCTGCGGCCGTTCACCGCGGTCTTCAATTTCGATTGGTGAATTGGCATGTGCCAACTCACATGTGTGCTGGTTGCATTCCCAAACAGACACCAAACCCTTGGTAAGGTGCTG
>PMBG01000053.1:0-5695 GCA_003153755.1 Chloroflexota bacterium
ACCAACGTGCTGCTGCCGCTCGCCGGATCGATCCTGCAGGCGGACGCGATTCTGGCGGAGAAGCTCACGCCCGAACTGTTCGGGTCGATACTCGAGATGGTCCCGGACGAGTGGCTCGTGCCCGAGGAGGGCCTGCTCAACCCGGGCGCGCATCGGGCCGCCTATCTCGACTACCTGACTCGCCGACTGGCCGCCCACCGGTCCATCGCAGAGGAGGTGGAGCGTGTCCGGACAGGGGCGTAGCACCTTCCTGTACACGACCCTTCGAATCGTGCCGCGAGTGGAACGTGGCGAGTTCATCAACGCAGGCATCGTCCTGTTCTGCAGGGAGCGGCGATTCCTGGGGGCGCGAACGAGTCTCGACATTGGGCGTCTCATGGCGCTGGCGCCCGAGTGCGACATGGACGACATCAGCGCGCAGCTGAACGCGGTGCAGCGAGTGGCGAGCGGCGACGCGACGGCCGGCCCCATCGCCGCGCTGCAGAAGGCCGAGCGGTTCCAGTGGCTCGCGTCGCCCACGAGCACGATGATCCAGCGCTCCGAGATCCACACCGGTCTCACCCATGACCCGGCGTCCACGCTCGATCATCTCTACCGGACCCTCGTCATGACCCCCGGCGCGCGCCTGCCAAGGCACGGCGAGTGGAGCCGCACCGCCAGGCAGTCGGCGATCCCCGAGTTGATGGGGCGCACCATCACGCGCATCCGGCGCCTGCACTACATCTTCCAGGATGAGGCCAACACGACCGACGGGCCGATCGAGTTGACCTTCGATGACGGCGGCGTAGTTATGTGCGACGCCTCGGCCGACTGGAGTCTCGCCTTCTACCTGTCGCCGTGGATCGATCCGCTGTGCGAACCGCTATCCGAGACGGACCAGGGATACGTGGATCGCTACGGCCGGTGGTGCGCATTCGACGTCACCGAGCAGGCGCCTTACCGACTCCTCGCCGGTGCGCTCGTCGTGCAGGTGCTGTCCCAGCTCAACGATTTGCTCGAACTGACCGGCCTCGTTATCCGAACCGACGTGGGGGTACTGGACCTGCAGATGTGGGCCGGCGAGCTCCGCGCCTTCGTCCGACGCGTCTGACGGAGCGTCAAAAGACCCCTCGCGTTGACAGTCGGGGCTGCGGGTGATAGAAACCATCGGCTGCACGTGCGCTCCGACCAGGGATTGGCGGAGTCGCTGTCGTGCGGCCCGGCGCAGTTAACGAAAGGACATCTTCCCCTTGGCCTTCCCAGAAATCGAAAAGGGCACCGGCGGCAACACCGTCCGGATCAAGCGCCAGCTCCAGGAACAGGCGATCGCCCACGCGGTAGCTGGACGTTGGGCCGAGGCCGTGGAGACCAACCACAAGATCCTCGAGCTCGCCCCTGATGCCGAGTCCGAGAACCGCCTCGCAAAGGCTCTGTGGGAGCTCGGCGAATTGGGCGAGGCGCGCGAGCACTACCAGATCGCGCTCGCTCTCGATCCCACCAACCGCATTGCCGAGCGCAACATCGACCGTCTCCGCGCCCTCATGACCGAGGCCGGCGAGAAGTCCGTTGCGGCGGAGAAGGCCGAGAAGGCCCCGGTTGCGATCTTCGTCGAGGAGACCGGCAAGACGGGCTTCGCGATGCTCATGGATCTCGCGGCGCCGCGGACGCTGGCTCACGTGAACCCGGGCGACGCCGTCGAACTCATCTCCGAGAACGGCCGCGTGTTCGCGGTCACCAACGGGACTCGCATCGGGACCGTGGAACCGCGCGTCGCGGCCCGCCTTCTGAAGCTCATCGCCGACGGCAACATGTACTCGGCCGGCATCACCTCGCTCGGCGAGCGCGATGTGCGCATCGTGATCCGCGAGGTCTTCCAGGATCCTCGCAACTACGGCAAGGTCAGCTTCCCCACCGCCGCCCGCTCGTCGGACCTGCGCCCGTACACCAAGGGCACGCTTCTCCGCGAGGAGGAGTTCCTCGAAGAGGATCTCGAGGACGACGAGGAGGACGAAGGTATCGAAGACCTCGATCGCGTCCTTCCGGCCGAAGTCACCGGCGAGGAAGCATTCGAAGAAGAGACCGACGAGCTCGACGAGCCGTAGAGCGCCTCTCGATTTGACGCGGTCATGACGCAGGNNTACCACCTGAACCGGGCGTGGCTGCCGGGCGGCTTCCTCGGCGTCGACATCTTCTTCGTCCTGAGCGGATATCTCATCACGACGCTGCTCCTGACCGAGCACAGAGAGACCGGCCGTATCCATCTGCCCGGCTTCTGGGCACGCCGTATCAGGCGGCTGCTTCCGGCGCTCCTCGTGATGCTCGTCGCGATAGTCGTGCTGGTGAATCTGAGCGGCGACCAGCTTGCGCTCGGCCAGGCCCGTGGGGACCTTCTCGCCACGCTCTTCTACGTCGCGAACTGGCATTTCATTACGTCCGGCCAGTCCTATTTCGCCGGTTTCGTGAGCGTTTCGCCGGACCGCCATACCTGGTCGCTCGCGATCGAGGAGCAGTTCTACCTGGTGTGGCCGATCGTGGCGTCCGTCGTCCTGGCCCGCTTCCGGAAGAGCGCGCTCGCGCTGATCGCGCTCGCCGTGGCGACCTTGTCGGCCCTCTGGATGGCGGTCATCTTCGACCCGATCGACCCCTCGCGCTCCTACTACGGTACGGACTCGCGCATCTTCGAGATTCTCATCGGCGTCCTGCTCGCGATTGCCCTGGCCGGCCGCTGGCGGGATCTGGTGGGCCGGGTCGGCCGGTTGCTGGCCCCTGTGACGCTGCTCTCGATTGCGGCCGCTTATGTCTGGCTGGCCGACGACAACCCCGCGTACTACCACGGCGGCGCAGTAGCCCTCTCGCTCGTGACCGCGGCGCTCATCGCCGGCCTCGAGTGCGGCAGTCCGGTCGGCCGCCTCATGTCGCTGCGGCCGCTCGTGCTGGTCGGGCTGTGCTCCTACGGCATGTACCTGTGGCACTTTCCGGTGATCGTCTTCACGAACCTGTGGCTCGGGTCGACGACCGCACCCGGGTTCGCTGCCCTCGCGGTGGCCGTCACCTTTGCGGTCACGGCCGTTTCGTACGTGGTCGTCGAGAGGCCGATCCGGCGCCGCGGACTGCTTCTCGGCTACAAGCTCACACCGGCGCGTCTGGTCCGGGTCGTACCGCTGGCGTCGGGTCTCGTGGCGGTCGTGATCATCGCCGCGACCGCCAACGGCGTCACGAATCCATATTGGGGCATTGCCGTAAACAACCCGCCCCTCATCGTGGTGTCCGGCCCCACTTCCACTCCGAGCGCTTCGACGGCCCCCTCCGCGGCCTCAGCCACCTCGTCCGCGGTTCTGGACCCCGCCGCGTCCGCGACGGCTACCCCCACGCCCATCGCCACTCCCACGTGGGCCCTGGCCGGCAAGGCGGGCTGGACGGTTGGGATCGTGGGCGATTCGGTGGCCGAGTCGGCCGCGCCGGGGCTCGAGGCCGAGGCGGCGAGGCGCGGCTGGCGCTTCATCGACGCGGCCAGGCCTGCGTGCCCCGTCGGCTACGGGCTCCTGTACGGCAACAACGGGGTCGTGTCGCCGTCTCAGTGCGGCGATGCCGTCCGCAGCCTCCACGACCAGCTGATCGCCGCGAAGCCGGACGTGATCATCTGGCACGACCTGCAGTCCGTGCTGGCCAGGCGAGACGGCCGGGGCGTACTGCTCATGCCTGGGACCGCGGCCTGGAAGGACAGCCTGTTTGCCGAGTGGACCATGGTTCTCCAACGTTTCACAGACGCGGGGTCCCGGGTGGTGATCCTGCTTCCGCCGTTCCGCAGTCAGCAGACACCCGGCTGCCAGGGCGTCGCCCAGGAGGACCGTTGCCGGGATGTCCAGAACCAGGACTACATCATCCGCGAGGCCACTACCGAGTGGCTCGCGTCGCTCGGCGGGCACCCCGGCGTCTACCTGGTGGAAGTCGACTCGCTGCTCTGCCCGCGCGGCATCCCGTGTCCGGTTCTTATCAGCGGCATGCAGGTCCGGTACGCAGGCTGGGATCAGACCCATCTCACCGCGGAGGGCTCCGCGTGGTTTGCCCCTCGACTCCTCGATCGAGTCGTTGCCACCCTGCGGGCCTACGATCCGCCGTCTCCTCCGCCCTCCGGGCCGTAGGGTCCTCCGGGCATTGGTTTTCCGCGCGGCGCGCCTCGACACATCGCCGCGGTCGCCGGGCGGCTTGTGGGGTGCGTCTGTCACAATTGGGGCATGGTCGGGCGCGCCTCCACTAACCCTGAGCAGAGGCTCGCGAGCATCCCCTCGCTGCCGTTCTTCGAACGACTGGCTCCGACCGCTCAGGCCGCGGACTTCGTCGCCGAAATCGAGGCCTGGACCAAGCCGGGCGAGGTCGTCCTGGATCTCAACGGGCGCGGCGGATGGGTTGCCCGAGCGGCGATAACCGAGCAGCGCCGCGCCGCCGATTTCGAGTCGTGGCCGCTCATCCGGTTGCTCGCCGATGTGGTTCTCCGCCCGCCGGACCTGCGCCAGATCGACTCCGCCGCGATGGCAATCGCGAACGCGCCATTCTCCGGCTCCACGATCAAGCGAGCCATCGACGCGCTCTACGCAAGTTCATGCCCGCGCTGCGGCCGCCCCATCGTCCTCGAGGCGATGGTGTGGCAGCCGGTTCCGGCCGTCTCCGCCGCGGATGCCGTGTCGGCCAGGTCGGCAAAGCCGGCCACGAAGGCCGCTCGCTCCAGGGCGGCAAAGGCGAGCACTTCGGCGACGCTATCGGCCGGCGCGTCGGCGTTGCCGCCCTACTCGTACCACCCCGACGAGTCGCTCCGGGCCGCGGCGCGCGAATACCGCTGTTCTGCTTGCCACTCGCAGATCGGCGGCGCGGAGTTGCGCCAGGCCGACCCCACGTTCGGTGATCTGCACCTGGCCGAGTCGATCCTGGCGCAGGGCGAGGTCAGGGAGGCCATCCGAG
Organism: Chloroflexota bacterium; assembly: GCA_003153755.1. Classification (GTDB taxonomy): domain Bacteria; phylum Chloroflexota; class Limnocylindria; order Limnocylindrales; family CSP1-4; genus Fen-1039. The sequence continues at coordinate 4,936 of PMBG01000053.1, forward strand.
ATCGCTTCCCCGCGCCACGGCCGACGCATCCGCTCGTCGATCAGCTCATCGACCTGCACACGCCACGTCAGCTGCTCGGCCTCAACGCCATCCTCAATCGCATCGACAACGAGGACCGAGTCGGCGCGATCACGGGAGCGCTGCGGCTCGCATTCCTCCACGCGGTCATACTCGCCGGCCGCTTGAACACCGGGCACCGGCATCCGCAACTCAAGATCGCGAACGGGGTTCTCAAGGTTCCGCCGACGCACGAATGGCGCGAACTGAATCCCTGGCAGGCGTTCGAGGCGGGGCTGAAGCTCGTCCGCATCTTCGTGCAAAACCTCGAGTCAGGAGCCCCACGCGGAGTGCAGGCGCGTCTCGGCGTGGATCTCGCGGCGCTCGAGACGACTACCTCCAACGTCACGGTCACCGAGACGAGCGCGGCTTCTCTGCGCCGCCTGGGGCTCCACGGCGAGCGAATGGCTCACTCCGACTCGCCGTCACGAGTCCGGTTGATGCTCGGCCAGCCACCCGTACGCTGGACCCCGGAGCGGCTGGCCGCCGCCTACCACGGCACCGGCTGGGTGTTCGGCGCCGCCGCCGTGTCGATGCTCCCATTCCAGAACCTCTTCGAACCGCCGGTGAAGTCCACGCCGGCCGAGGAGGCGACCGAACTGGCACGGTCGATCGCCCGGACTCTTGCGATCGCCGCGCCCGCGCTCGCCCGCAGCGGCCGCGCCGCGATCCTGCTCGACGACTCCGAGCCGGCCACTCTGGT
>PMBG01000053.1:5800-6213 GCA_003153755.1 Chloroflexota bacterium
CGCGGCGAGCCGGCCACGCTCGACCAGCTGCTCGGAGACCTGCTCATCGGACTCGACAAGTCCGGCCAGCTCGCACGTCTCGGGCGCGCCCTCCGCCCCGCCCGTGCCGACGACGGCTGGGCGGCGTGGGTGGGCGACGAACGCGCCGCGGGCTCGCTCGGAGAGGCCGCCGCTCCCGCCACCGCGGGTTCCGGTGCGGCCTCAGGCGGGTCGGCGAACCCGGCCGTGGTCCGCGCCACTTCGCGCATCACAGGCACCGACACCGGCGACGAGCCGGATCTCGGGCCGGTCCTGATGCTCCTGGAGCTGATTCGCGGCGAACTGGACCGGCCAAACCATCGCCGTATTCGCCAGATCGAGCCCGGCCAGTACTGGCTGGCCTCGGAGGACGACCGCACGGCGGCCGCCCAGCC